>JAFWXY010000032.1 GCA_017522905.1 Clostridia bacterium | reverse complement strand
CACAACTGACAAGGAGACTGTTTATTCCGCTTACGTAACCGATGAAAAGAGAGTTCTTGAGGGCACAATTTCCTTCAAAGAGTTGCTCTTTGCTAAGAATAACGAAACAATCGATTTAATATGTAACAAAGAGTTTATTTTTGCATACACAACTGATGACCAGGAGTACGTTGCGGATACTATTGCAAAGTACGGACTTTTGGCTCTTCCCATCGTTGACAGAGAGATGAGACTTGTCGGTATCGTTACAGTCGACGACGCTATTGACGTCATTCAGGAAGAGGCTACCGAGGATATCGAGATCATGGCGGCTATTACGCCTTCCGATAAGCCTTACATGAAGACAGGTGTATTTGAGACTTGGAAGAACAGATTTCCGTGGCTTCTGGTGCTCATGCTTTCTGCTATATTCTCAAGTGCGATAATTACACACTATGAGAGTGCTATCGGCACCTATGCAATTCTGACCGCATTTTTCCCGATGCTTATGAACACGGGCGGTAATGCGGGAAGCCAGTCATCCGTTGCTATCATTCGTGCGATGTCGCTTGACGAGATCGGTAAGAGGGATTTCTGGCGCGTTATCTGGAAGGAGCTTCGCGTTTCCGTGCTTTGTGCGCTGGGACTTGGTGCGGTTTGCTTCTTGAAAACGATTGCAATAGATTTCCGTTTTGTAATTGAAGAGGTGCTCCCCAACGGTGCAATTCAGAACAATTTGATGATTTCACTTGTTGTCAGCGTAACTGCTTGCTGTGCGGTAATTTTCGCTAAGCTTGTAGGTACGGTTTTGCCTATGGGTGCAAAGAAGATCGGACTTGATCCCGCTGTTATGGCGTCTCCCTTTATTACAACGATTGTAGATACGGTTACTCTTGTAATCTATTTTGCAATTGCATCCAATGCGCTTCATTTTTGATGCGTTAGATATAAATCCCGTGCTTTGGGCACGGGATTTTTCTTTCTTTGAATATTGCGGACTTATTTGTGCAACAATTTGAGTACACGAAAAGAAAGGATGGTAATATAATGTCACCAAAGGAATTGCTTTATATCGAGGACGCGCTTGGACACGACGTGGAAATCAAGGCGGTATGCAAGGATGCCGCATCAAATCTTCAGGATAATGATCTCAGAAACTTTGTAAATGAGATCGCGCAGGGGCACGCGCAGTGCTTTAACCGAATCTACGGGTTGCTTGGATAAGGAGGAGGCCTATGAATGACAAGGAAATAATGACTAATCTTCTCAACTCTGTCAAGGGAGAGTGCGATCTTCTGATGCACGGTGCGATTGAATCATCAACCCCCAACGTACACAACGCTCTCAAGCAGAGCTTGGATGATGCTCTTTGTATGCAGAGCAGGATTTACGCAAAGATGAGCGAAAAGGGTTGGTATCCCGCGCAACAGGCGCAGGGTACGCAGATCGATGCGGTAAAGCAGAAATTTGCAAATCAGCAGAATTAAAAAACACGGCGATGTTCGTTTGAACATCGCCGTTTGCTTGATTTTTGGGATTATGGACTTGTTTTTTGTCAAAAGTCTGTCATATTAGGCGAGAAGCCTTTGCCAAAGCTAACTTATTACGTCACCGCGGACGGTAAACATTCGCTCTGCCGCTTCCTTGAGCGGTGGGTGGCTCTCGAGAGTTGGGTCTTGCTCAATGAAATTATGAGCCGAGGTAAATGCCTTTTGCATCAGATCAGAGTCCTCGCACATGTCTGCCAGGCTAAAGGTAAGTGTACCGCTCTGTCTTATTGAGGAATTACCGGTGAGGGAAAGGAAATCGCCCGGGCCTCTCAGCTTGAGATCGACCTCTGCGATCTCAAATCCGTTATAAGAGGTGCACATTGTTTTAAGCCTTTCACGTGCGGTCTCACCAAGCTTGCCTTGTGCACCCGAAACCAATACGCAGAAGGATTTTCGTTGTCCTCTGCCTACTCGTCCGCGCAGCTGGTGAAGCTGTGAAAGCCCAAATCTCTCGGCGTTTTCCACTATCATAAGGCTTGCAGACGGGACGTTTACGCCGACCTCTATCACTGTTGTGGAAACGAGGATCTTTATTTCTCCTGATGAGAAGTCGCGCATAATCTGATCCTTCTGTGCCGTTTTCATCTTGCCGTGCACAAATGCCACGGGATAGCCCTCGAGTCGCTCGGAGAGCTCCTTGGCGTATTGGACTGCCGCTTTGAGGGGTGGCTTTTGCTTTCTTTCGAATTCTTCAATAGCAAATGCCTGCATTTCCTCTCCGAAAATGGAGATTGCCGCCATATCGAGCTCGCCTTTTTCGTTCTCAGTCTCTTCAACTGCGGGGCAGACGATATAGACCTGACCGCCCTCGTCGACCTGTTTCTTGATAAAGGAATCGAGTCTTGCGCGGTAGCTTTCGTCAACAAGGAAGGTATCGACCCTTTGTCTGCCGGGAGGAATCTCGTCAATCTTTGACATCTTGAGGTCACCGTACATAACGAGTGCGAGTGAGCGCGGGATGGGTGTTGCGCTCATTACAAGCACGTGGGTGTGCTGATTTTTCTCTGAGAGTGTAGCGCGCTGGTTTACTCCAAAACGGTGTTGTTCGTCGGTTATTACAAGTCCGGGCTTTATAAAGTCCACTCCGTCCGAGAGGAGAGCTTGTGTGCCGATGACAACGTCAACTCTGCCTGATTTATCCTCGGATTGCATTGCCTCGCGGATTTTTCTCTTGTTCGCGGAGGTGGTTGAGCCTGTCAAAAGGGCGCATTTTATGCCGAGATTTGAAAGAAGAGGAGCGAGGTCGTTATAATGCTGATTTGCGAGTATTTCTGTCGGTGCCATAAGGGCGGCTTGATAGCCGTTTTTGACCGCGATATATATTGCCGCGGTGGCACAGGCGGTCTTTCCGCATCCCACGTCGCCTATCACTATTCGGCTCATCGGCTCGCCTTTCTTCATATCCGACGCTATATCGGCTATTGTGCGCTTTTGTGCGCCTGTAAGCTCATAGGGGAGGAGTGACGTGAGGGGCGAAATATCCGAGTCGGGGCAGGTGGGGGCGGTATATCTTTGCACGTGCTTGCTCTGAGCGCGCAGGCCTGTTGCAAAAAGGAAAAATTCGTCGAAAATGAGGCGCTTTTTCGCTATTGCGAGGTTTCTGTAGCTATCAGGCTTGTGTATATGCTCCAGTGCGAAGTGTATTGTGCAAAGGTTGTGCTCCGCGCGGACGCTGTGTGGCAGGGGATCTTCATAAGTTGCCGCAACGAGCGGCAGTATCTCCTCGACATTCTGCGCGATCTGCTTTTGAGACAGCCCGTCGGAGAGACGGTACACCGAGCAAAACGGCGGAGGGGGAGTGCTCTCCACCCAAGGCTCTGCTGCGGGGGAGGTCATATAGTATTTCGACTTTTTCTTTTCTACCTTGCCGTAAAAGCGGAAGGCTGAGCCTACGGGGAATTTGTCCTTTAAGTAGTTTTGGTTAAAGTAGGTTATGTCGCACATTCCGCTTTCGTCAAATGCGCGGAATTTCAGGAGCGACATGCCTCTTTTGACGTTAGCTATCTTGGGCTCGGTTGCAACTGTCAGAACCGTGGCGGATTTGCCGTCAGGCTCTGTTGCGCTGAGAGGAATGACGTTTGCGCGATTTTCATATGCGCGGGGGAAGTAATAGATGAGGTCAAGGAGAGTGTGGACTCCTGCCGCGGCGTACGCCTGCGCCTTGACTCGTCCTATGCCTTTAAGATTGCTTACGGGGATTTCCGATAATTTCTTCATGCGTCTCTCCTTTCTCGATCAGTCGTTATTTTTGTCTGCGTCTGCTTTAGTGTTGAGTGAGTTGGAAAGCGGATTTTCGTACATCGCGTTCATCATGCTCTCGCTGTCGACGTGTGTATATATCTGCGTTGTGTTAAGCTGCTCGTGTCCGAGTATATCCTTGAGGACTCTGATATCCACGTGCCCCGATTGGTACATCAGCGTCGCGGCGGTGTGACGGAGCTTGTGGACGGAATAGTGCTTTGAGCCAAGTCCCGAGATATCAAGATACTTATAGACCACCTTTTGCACCATTTTGTCGGTTATTCTCGTATTACGGTTGCTTAAAAACAGTGCTTTATCGGAGAGATATAGGTTCTTTTGTGACAATCTGTCCTCTCAGAGGTATTCGTCAAGCACCTTTTTGCAGGCTTCGTTGAGATAAATGATTCTCTCCTTACTGCCTTTTCCGACTACTCTTACGTACTGGTATTCGCGTTCGATGTCGACGAGGTCTATGCCGACAAGCTCGCTAAGTCGCATTCCGCAGTTCAAAAACAGAGTTATTATGCATAGGTCGCGAAGGCGGCTTTTGCTCTTGACGTCGTTTCTGACTGAGTCAAGCAGCAATCTTGCCTCGTCAAGGGAAAGCACCTTGGGCAAGGTTTTTTTACGTTTAGGTGTCTCGATATCTGCGGCGGGGTTTTCGTCGAGATAGTTGCGCTTGACGGTCATGAATTTAAAAAGTCCCTTTATAGCGGAAAGCTTTCTTGCCTTTGCCGACCACATGTTTTTACGGACGTTGCCTGTGTAGAGCAGAAAATCGTAAATTTTCTCCGAAGTGATACTTTTTATGTATCCTACGTCAATTTCGCTGATATCTATTTCAAAAAACTCCTCGGAATCGGGGTCGATATGCTTGTCCTTTGCCAAGAGGAAGCGGAAGAAGGTGCGCAGGTCGAGGAGGTACTCGTCGCTGGTCTTTTGCGAGCAGCCCTGTATCGCGGTTTTATATGATGCAAATTCGCGCAATATTGGCGGGAATTCGTCTAAATTAAGCTCGTATGACACAAATACACCTCCGAAACATGATTTTGTATAATTCTATTATACACCTAAATTTAGTAATTTAGTGGATATTCTGTAAACTTTCACGAGAATATATTGAAAAATGCGCGATAATTTAATATAATATTCTATAGTATGTTTTATCATGTTTTTTGGAAGGGTACATATATATGAAAAAATTTATGGAGAGATATTCATATGAGAGCGTGCATCTGCTGTTAAATCAGATTGCTATCGGTCTTTTCGGCATGACGCTTGCACTTGCGGCGGGAATGGCGGATAACGATGCGTTGCGCACGGCTACAAGTGTATTTGCAATTGCATTCTTTCTTTTCTTGCAGTATATCACTGTCTGGAAGGTTGGCGCACAGGACAGGCTGTCACACGATCTCGGCAATCTGGAGAAGAACTATCTTGTCCCCGTTTGGATGTGGCTTTTGTCCAATTCTCTTAATTTGGTTTTGGCGCTTTTCATCTCACTTGCCATGTGGTTTGACGTTCCCGTGCTTTCGACTGTTGGTGGTGTTGCGTCTGTAATCAAGCTGATTATCGAGGGAATGTATACGGGTGTGCTTGCGATAAGCGTTGGCGGCGCGCCGCTTAACAGCATGTGGTTTATGTACTTTGTTACAACTCTGCCTGCGCTTTGCGTTGTTTTTGCGGCTTACGTGCTCGGTTTTAACAACGTTACGTTAACAAAGAAAAAGTAATAAGCGTGGAACATGGTCGGGCGTCTGCCCGACCGTTCTTAAAATTTCTTAAAGCGACGGGCGTTTGCTTGTCTTTTGGGCTGTATGTGATATAATGATATAGCCGGAAAAGGTCAAAACTTGTAAGGAGGAGACGGATATGGCGGATAAATCAAGAATACTTATAGTTGATGACGAGGCGGATATACGCAGAGTGCTGCGCCTTCTTCTTGAAAGACGGGGCTATGAGGTTCGCGAGGCCACTAACGGTCAAATAGCTGTTGATACAATGCATGACGGCGGCATTGACCTTGTTATAATGGATATTATGATGCCCTACGTATCGGGAATTGATGCCGCGTCTAAAATAAGAGAATTTTCTACGGCACCCATTTTGTTTTTAACCGCTAAATCACTTGATCGCGATAAGACTGCCGCTTATAAGAGCGGAGGTGATGATTATCTTGTTAAGCCCTTTTCTTCCACCGAGCTTATTTTGAAGGTAGAGTCTCTTATAAGACGTTACACCGTTTACAGGGGGAAGGAGACGGAGAGCGGTCTTGTGTTGCTCCCCTGCTCAGTCGAGGTCGATCTTACGACAAAAACCGTATTTAAGAGCGGTGAGGAGGTCAATCTGCGCGACAAGGAAAACGATATCTTCTTTTATTTGCTGACAAGACGCGGTGAAACGGTGGAGACTGACAAGATCTATGAGGGCGTTTGGGGCGAGATGGCTATGCCGTCAAGCGCGAATAACGTCATGGTAAATATGTTGAATATCCGCAAAAAGCTTGAGGATAACCCGCAGAATCCCAAAATAATTAAGACCGTTTGGGGAAAGGGGTACCGAATTGACTGAGAAAAAGAGCTTTTCGATAAGATTGAAGCTGCTCCTGGCGCTTGTTTGCTCCTTGCTGTTCGCTGCCGTTGTGTTTCAGATCGTCTCCAACATTGGAAGCTTTTTGGTGTGGCGATACTATCTCGGTGAATCCGACAAGCAGGAGAGAGCGGAGGAATATATTGAAAAATTCCAGAAATACGTTACCGAGAACAAGTTAACCACGGATGATTCCGAGATGATCTCGTCCTGGGACGCCGGAAGATACGTTGACTTTATCGTATATAAGGATTCTAATCTTATATATGCCCCTGACTGGTTTCGGGATTTCAAAGATGACGAAACCGAGAAAGCTGTTGAAAGCGAGTCTTTAAACAGTGGGACGCCCGATGAGACTGAAGATGAGTCTTTGAGCGAGATTGAGACCGAGTCGGATTCGGAACCCGAATCCGAAACGGATACCGATAAATCCTTTTATGAGCAATGGTTTTTGGGCGACCGCGGTTTTGAGCAATATCTGACCGCGGAGGCGCGCAAAAATTATGCATCGGCACTTGATGATGCTCTTGGAAGTGACGGCGCGCGTTATCCCGTTTACTTTGTTGACGGAACACTGATAGTTACTGTAATTGACTTTTCGGAGGAATATTTTTCAAACGTTGTGCTTGTGATCAGTATCATAGCCGGATTGATCGTATCCGGAGCGATAATGATAGCATATTTCAGCAGGATTACAGAGCGGATCCGCGCACTGCAGAAAAACGTTCGTATAATAGAGAAGGGTGATCTTGAACACAAGGTTTCTCAGAGTGGAAATGATGAGATAGCTCTTTTGGCACAAGACGTTGACAGAATGAGAGACTCCATTATCGATAATATGACGCGCGAGAGGCGAGCGTGGGAGGCCAATGCGGGACTGATTACCGCTATGTCTCACGACGTACGCACTCCGCTTACCGTTTTACTTGGATATCTCGATCTTATTGAGATGCAAAATGACGGCAGTGTAAGCGAGGAATACATTTCGTCGTGCAGAGAAAATGCATTGCGGCTTAAGAATCTTTCCGATGATATGTTCTCTTATTTCCTTGTTTTTGGCAGAAGAGAGGAGTCCATAAGCCTCTCGCGTGTTGACGCAAGGAGCCTTATGGAGCACATTGTTTCAGAATATACGTTGCTTTTGTCCGAAAACGGATACAAGATACAAGTTGCGGGAGAGGTGCCATCGGTGCCGATTGCAATTGAGGAGAGATATTTCAGACGAGTTATAGATAATATTTTTTCAAATATACTAAAGTATGCAGATGTGAAAGGTCCTGTTGTTCTCGGGGCAAGGCATGAGGGAAACACTCTTGCTTTCTTTTGCGAAAACAAGAGGAGAACCGATAGGGATATTCCCGAGAGTAACGGAATAGGTCTTCGCACCTGCAAGAAAATGATGGAAGAAATGGGCGGAGGGTTGACTTTTGGTGAGGTTGATGGCATCTTTAAGGTTACCGTGATTCTTCCTGTGGGTGAAAACGATGATAAGTCAGATTCTTAACGTTTTGAATATTGTCATTGGGACGTTTTTTATGATCTGCTACTCTTATCAGGTCGTATATCTCTTTATTTCTTTCTTTACAAAGCCAAAGAGGTATCCCGACACTGAGAAAAGATGCAGATATGCCTTTATTATCTCTGCGAGAAATGAGGAAAACGTAATTTCCCAGCTTTGCGACAGCATAAAGGCGCAGAATTATCCCCGCGAGCTTATTGATACCTTTGTTATTGCCGACAACTGCACTGACTCTACTGCAGACGCAGCGAGAGAATGCGGCGCTATTGTCATAGAGCGCAGCGATTTGTCCCGTGTCGGCAAGGGATACGCGCTGGAGGCGGGTTTTGATTATATTAAAAAGACATGCGGGATTGATGCGTATGATGGCTATATTGTTGTTGACGCGGACAATCTTCTTGATACAAATTATGTCCTTGAGATGAATAAGTGCTTTGTGTCGGGCGCGAGAATAATCACGAGCTACCGTAACACAAAAAATTATGGTGACAATTGGATAAGTCAAGGATATTCTGTGTGGTTTATGCGTGAAATGAGACAGCTGAATGCCGTCAGAAGCGTGCTTGGGATATCAAGCGAGCTTCGTGGAACCGGCTTTTTGGTTTCGAGCGAAATTATCAAGAGGCAGGGCGGCTGGATACATCATCTTATGATAGAGGACGTGCAATTCTCGGTTGATAACGTGCTGGCGGGCGAGACTGTAATGTACTGTCACGATGCTATTTTTTACGATGAGCAGCCAACGTCATTTGTGGCATCCTGGTGGCAGAGAAAGCGCTGGTGCAGGGGATACTTGCAGGTGCTGAAGCGTTATGGCACAAGGCTTATTTTGGCTTTTTTCAGAGGACGCGGGTTCTCGAATTTTGATCTTCTGATGTCTATGTGCCCTGCGTTCTTTATTTCGGTGGGTGCGGTTGTTGTGAACGTGCTGGCTCTTGTTTTGACCTTGATATTGGAGCCGTATGCATTCTTATCGACTCTCCTTGCTTCGATAAATATGATGGTTGCCGCATGCCTTCTTTTTAATTTAATTGGATTTATCGCGGTTATTACCGAGTGGAAGAGGATAAAGACCTCCGCATCCAAAAAGATTTGCTCTGCTATAATTTTCCCTTTGTTTATGGCGACTTATATTCCTATTGCGGCGGCGTCGCTTTTTTCGGGAACCGATTGGAAGCCGATAAAGCATATGCCTGTCGATCCTGACTGTGAGATATCCGCGAGTAAAAAGCAAGCCGCTTTAAATGAAGAACGCGACGAGGCTATTAAATGATCTTTGACAGCAGAGACAAGATCTCTGCTGTCATTTTACGTTTTTTACGGATAAACAAGCGGCATGGGCTACTTATAGCCCTTGAACGTGTAAAACAGTTGCTTGTAAAAACGGATTGACTGTTTTGTTCGAAAATATTTTGATTTGTACTAACAAAAAATCACTAAAACCTCTTGCAAAAAGGGGAATATTGTGGTAAAATCAGTAGAGTAGATATGTTCTTTTAACTTAAAGTGAATTTTATCAATAAAATATGTTTTTTGAGGTGTTTTATGAACGGAATTAAATCTTTTCTTAAGCAGAACCTCCAGGTCGTACTGTTCGTGCTTTGCGGACTGTTGACTGTTCTTGGAATCCTGACTTTTGTTTTATTTGCCGGTCAGAGCGAGGGTGTCTTGGCGGTGCTTCTTGTTCTTCTGGGAATCGTCTTGATTGCTGCAGCAATTACCCTTGCACTTCTTGCCTTTGTGACAGGATCTGCAGAGAGAGCGAACTTCTTCCTTTATGATTCGAAGATTAAGGCTAATCGCTCTGTTGATGAGCTTCATTTTGATCTTATAAACCAGAAGATGACATTTGTCATGTCGAAGCTTACATCCACCGCATCCAAGGTGTGGACACAGAATGTGTTCGAGGAGGAGAGTGAGGTTTTTGCAGAAGGCGACGACAGATTTGTTCCACTTGTTGCATATAAGATAATTTACGATCTTTCCGAGAGGGCAAGCGAGAGCGTATGGAATCTTTACCTTATGGCTGACAGATCGATAATCGATGCGATTGCTGCCGCGCTCGAGCTTAACAATGACGGTGAGCTTGCCAATGCATTCAGATACCTGCATGAAAATGCTGCCGGAAGCTACGAGAGGACAGAGAAGTTTCTGGCTGACAACAAAAAGTACATTCAGACCAAGATGGTCAAGTACGTAAAGTCAAATATTGACAGATTTTGATTGGTTATAGCAACGAAAGCACTCCGCACGGCGCGGAGTGCTGCTTTTTTGTTTGTTCTGTAAACCGACTGTTTATAATTAAACACATTGTAGATAGTTCAATGAGCGAAGTGTGTTGTGGGGAGGATAGACCCGAGGGAACGTGGTTGTTTGCGTGCATTGGCCGCGGTAGCGGAGGCTTGAGCTCCGGATGTTTCACGGAGTGGTTGGTGACATCGGGGATTGCGAATTTGCGGCGGATAGAGGATCGCGGAGGAACGTCACGGTGATGTTTTTGCAAAACGGTGCCATTTGTGTGCGGAGGTGTATACGCGCGTGCTGTTTTGTGCTATCGCATGTTATATCGTTTTGTAAATGGAATAAATGTAATAAATGGGAGTAAATGTAAAATACCCGGTGGGAGATAAGTAAATTTACAATTTTGCGAGGTGTTACGGGAAGTTTTTTTGCATTATCGAAAAAAATTTCCGATTTAGAAAAATTTATATTTTGTTCATTTTAGGCGAAAATTACAGCAAATAGTTACATAATTTCAACTTTTTCGCCCTTGGGGGAAGGTGTTTATGCGGCGCCTGCGCAGCGAACGGCACACTAAACGGGGTAATTTCAATTTACCGGGTAAAATTTGCGTCAAATCTTCCTGAGGGGCGGTAGCAAATTTAACAAAAAATTGAACGCGTGAGCAAAATTATCAATTAAAAATCTCAGAAAGGGTAAGTGACGTTTACCTTGAGGACTGTAAAAACGGAGCGGGGTTATTTTGTTGTAAAAAACGACCAAAGGGACCCCTGGAAACATATTTTGCAGAATTCGAACGGATTGTAAATTTTCGTTCTCCGATAAAGTGTTTGTTAAGGTTTGTAAACTTTGTGTCGCTTGACAAAAAGCGGACATTATGGTAGTATATTAGAGTTAAAAATAGGGTGAACGCGACTCGCGCCCGTATGTCAGAGGCTTGCAAGCCCGATCTTCGTGTCTTTTACATGCGGCGTGATGATGCTGATGCAGTATGCTCAGAAGGCTTTTCCTTGTGGATTGGCTCAGAGTCATACCGCACCGTTGGTAATACCTCCGAGTGACACCGTCTTTCGAGAGCATTATCAAAGGCTGCGGGTGGGCTCGCAAATACAAATTGGCATTTTACAGCTCGCGTGGGACTCTACGTGCGGTTTTCTGCACTGATTTCCCATGCGTTTACGATGCCCGCTACGCACGGTGTTATTGACGGTGGTTTTTACCCTTAACGGGGCAAGGTTCCTTTACTTGCCTGAAAAACAGCAGGAGGATTTTCTATGAAAAGGACAAGATTTCAAAGACTTGTGACTTTGATGCTTTGTTTAGCCTTTGTCTTAAGCGGTTTTTCCGTGACCGCTTACGCTACCGACGCTTCGTCCGGTCAGACAGGCTCTTCGTCGGATTCTATCTACGATTCAAACGAAGTACTCGAGTCGCTCAACACCATTTCCTATGCGCAGTATCTCAAGGATGCGAATGCGGAACTGGTTGGTGACACAATTCTTATCGATGCTGTCGATGATCTTTATCTTGAAGGTACGACCGCAAACTATCAGATCATTGATGCTGACGGTAAGAATGCTGTGCTTACCCCTGAGACCGGCACGGTAGCCTGGAAGGTGAATGCCGCTAAGAGGGGACTTTACACCATTACTCTCGTTTACTACTCCTACGTAAAAGAGGGTGAGGAGACAAAGGCCGATTCTATCGAGCGTGTCCTCAAGATCAACGGTAAGATCCCGTTCTCTGAGGCCAGAAACCTTACAATAAAGAAGAATTGGCTTAATGACTACCCCGATGCCATTTATCTTGGCAAGGGCGACAAGAACGCTATACTCGCAGAGGGTACAAGCGAAAAGGTTGGCC
The DNA here is from genome assembly GCA_017522905.1 of Clostridia bacterium. Taxonomy (GTDB): domain Bacteria; phylum Bacillota; class Clostridia; order Oscillospirales; family CAG-272; genus SVTX01. Next base: position 21,201 of record JAFWXY010000032.1, on the reverse strand, counting down.
TTAAGGGTGAGATCAAGGACGGCAAGCTCACATTTGAGTATCCCGAGGTCTGGACGGCGGCGATGACTGAGTTCTGCGAGAAGTATGAGCTCAGATTCATGAAGCGCGATATCTACAACAACGAGATTCGTCCCACAGCTTTCCAGAGCCCCGTATGGTCCGAGTACACCTTGACCGACTCCATGGGCTTCTACACTGAGGCGTTTACATTCCTTCTTGAAGAGGGTGAAAACCTGATATCTCTTGACGGTAAGAATGCAGACCTCGCTATTGGTGAGATCGTGCTTGAGTCTAAGATAAACCAGCTCGATACTTATGCACAGTACAAGGACAAGTACGCAGGTCAGCCCAACGGTACCGGAAGCATCAAGATCGAGGCTGAGTACACAAATAATGCGTCTGACAAGACAATTTATCCTATTGAGGACTCTGCAAATGCGATGACATCTCCTCACGACCCCGGCAAGTCTGTTCTTAACACCATGGGTGGAGAGAAGTGGCAGACTGCGGGTCAGGCTGTTTCCTATAAGTTTAAGGTTGACAGCTCGGGTATGTACGATCTTGTATTCCGCTTCAGACAGAACATCCTTGACGGTATGTTTGTAAACCGTGTGCTTTACATATACAGTGAAGGTCTCGCCCAGGGTGAGCTTGGCTACTACGACGGAATTCCTTTCGAGGAGGCTAAGACACTTACCTTCAATTTTAAGGAAGATTGGCAGACAACCAAGGCTACCGACGGTGGCGAGGAGGACTTCAGGTTCTACTTCAAGGAAGGTGTTACATACACAATCAAGCTTGAGGTTACTCTCGGTTCGATGGCGGATATCATCAACACCGTTCAGACATCGCTTGACAACATTAACGCCGACTACCTTTCTATTATTCAGCTTACAGGTTCTACCCCTGATACACTCCGTGACTACGGTTTCTCGAGAATCATGCCCGACGTTCTTATCGACATGGTGAGACAGGCACAGATACTTGACTACGAGAGCGCAGACGAGACACAGTGGGGTGTTGCACAGAAGCTTACAGCTCTTGCGGGAGAAAAATCCTCCAGCGTTGGTACTCTTCAGAAGATCTCCGGACTTCTTCTTGACATGGGTCGTGACGAGGACCAGATCGCGAGACTCCTTGAGCGTCTCAAGAGCTACATCGGTACTCTCGGTACATTCCTCTCCGACGCAAAGACTCAGCCCTTGCAGCTTGACTATATTATGATTCAGGGTGCAGGTCAGGAGACTCCCGATGCGGAGGCTAACTGGTTTGAGACCTTCGTATTTGAAATTTCAAGATTCTTCTGGTCCTTCTTCCGTGACTATGATGCAGTAGGTATCATGAGTGAGGTTGAAGAGGGAACAGCTCTCGAGGTTTGGCTTGCAACCGGTCGTGACCAGTTCCAGGTTAAGAGAAACCTTGTAAACAACAGCTTCGTTCACGACGAGGAGCGTGGATACGATATCCCCGTTGAGCTTAAGCTCGTTGCGGGCGGTACGCTTCTTCCTTCTATTCTTGCACAGCAGGGCCCTGACGTATATCTTGGTCTTGACCAGGGAACTGTAATCAACTACGCTATTCGTTCAGCTATCCTCGAAGTTGACGGATTTGAGGACTTTGAGGAGGTATCCAAGTCCTTTAACGATGCTGCAATGATCGTTCTTGCGATGGATAACTCCGATGGTGAGACTCACTACTACGGTCTCCCCGAGGCTCAGGGATTCTCGATGATGTATGTTCGTGTAGACATACTCGCGGATCTTGGAATCGATATTCCCCGTACATGGGATGACATTATGGCCGCTATCCCGAAGCTTCAGTCCAAGAACATGCAGATGGGTCTTACAACCGACTCTACTATCCACCTCTATCAGATGGGCGGTGAGCTCTTCGCCGATAACGGTATGAGAATCAACCTTGATTCTCAGGTTGGTCTTGCGTCGTTCCAGAAGACATGTGACTTGTTCACAAAGTACGGATTCCCCTATTCATACGATGCGGCAAACCGTTTCAGAACCGGTGAGATGCCCATTATTATTTCAGACTATACAGGTCTTTACAACCAGCTCAAGGTCTTCGCTACGGAAATCGACGGTTCTTGGGTAATGGTTCCCGTTCCCGGTGTAGAGCAGGAGGACGGAACAATAAACAATCTTTCTATCTCCAGTGTCAATGCGTCCGTTTTGGTACGAGGTGTTGAGGATAATAAGAAGGGTATGGCTTGGGAATACATCAAGTGGTTCACAGGCGACGAGTGCCAGGCTGAGTACTCAAACGAGATGGTTGCGCTTCTCGGTCCTTCCGCTAAGTACAACACTGCTAATATCCACGCGCTTGAAAAGCTCCCGTGGACAAATGAAGAGCTCCAGAGAATCAGAGCTCAGTTCAACAGCCTTGCATCTATCCCCAACTACCCCGGAAGATACATCGTTGGACGTTACACGGAGTTCGCGTTCCTTGCAGCGTATAACGGCAATGAGGACCCCCAGCAGGCAATGCGTTCCTACATTACTGCTATTAATAAGGAAATAACACGTAAGCGTGCCGAGTTTGGTCTTGAGACACTTGAACAGGGTCAGACCTTGGCATCTAAGAGATATGATCAGGCTAAGGCTGCGGCGGCAGAGCTTGTAAGCAGAGATGCGAAATATACAGCACTCTCCGAGAAGGTCGTCTACGCAACCAAGACAAATGACAGCGCGTATATCAAAGCAGTAGCAGAAGAGGTTATGGCGTTGACAGCTGTTGACGGCTCCGTTATCATCTCCAAGGGCCCCGATATCACAGAGTTTACTGAAGCTCAGCTTCTTTACTATCTCTCGGTTGCTCTTTCCGATGCTGCGGCGGCTTTGTTAACATACTGATCCCTTCATATTATATTGTAAATCTGCAAAGGAGATAAAAAATGTCTAATAAAACAGCAGAAAAGAAAGCTGTTTCGCGTAAAGATATGACGATGATGCAGTGGACATGGAAGGAAATGAAGAAGAACTGGCTTGCCTATCTTATGGTAGCTCCTTATCTTATCATTTTCTCACTGTTCACCATCGTTCCCGTCTTGCTTTCCGCGATACTCAGCTTCACAAACTTTAATATGCTGGAGTGGCCTGATATCGTCTGGTTGGACAACTACATCACGTTGTTCTTTGATGATGACATCTTTCTTACTGCCTGCACAAACACATTTATTTTTGCTTGTATCGTAGGACCTGCGTCCTACCTGCTCTCATTCCTTGTTGCTTGGTTTATCAACGAGCTTCCTCCCAAGATCCGTGCGATAGTAACTCTTATCTTCTACGCGCCCTCGATCTCAGGTCAGGTATACCTTATTTGGGGTACGCTCTTCTCGGCAGACTCCTACGGTTGGGTAAATGCTACGCTTCTTGAACTTGGCCTTATAGACAAGGAAATCGCGTTCTTTAAGGACGCAAATTACGTAATGCCGCTTTGTATAGTGGTTTCGCTTTGGACATCGCTTGGTACCGCGTTCCTTTCCTTTATCGCGGGACTTCAGGGTGTTGACCGTGCGCTTTACGAGGCGGGTGCGGTTGACGGCGTTAAGAACCGTTGGCAGGAGCTTTATTACATAACGCTTCCGTCCATGCGTCCTCAGCTTATGTTCGGTGCGGTCATGGCGATCACCGGATCCTTCGGATTTGGCGGAATCGTTACCGCTCTTTGCGGATTCCCCTCCGTTGACTATGCGGCACATACAATCGTTCACCACCTTGAGGACTACGGAGGCCAGAGATACGAGGTTGGTTATTCCTCAGCTATTGCGGTTATCTTGTTCGCGATAATGGTCGGTGCTAACGCTCTCGTTAAGAAGATTCTCTCGAAGGTAGGTGTGTAATATGGCAGCAAAGCTAAGAACCAGAAACCATAAAGTCGTATTCGCACGCTCTGCCGGCGGTGACGCGGGAATCACAATTATGCTCGTATTGCTCGGCGCATTCATGTTCTTGCCGATGGTTTACGTTGTAATGCAGTCCTTAAAGCCTCTTGATGAGCTTTGGATGTATCCTCCGCGTTTCTTCGTTAGCTCTCCGACTCTTGGCAACTTCGCATCACTTTTCTCACTTATGAATATCTCTTGGGTTCCTTTCTCAAGATATATCTTCAACACCGTATTTACTTCCGTTATGGGTACCTTCGGTCACTTGTTCATCGCATCTCTCGCGGCTTACACGTTGGCTAAGATCAAGTTCCCCGGCGGAAAGGCGATGTTCAAAACAATTCAGACATCCCTTATGTTTAACTCGACGGTTACCGGAATTACTTCATTTATTATATTGTCCGCGTTTGGATGGCTTGATACATACCTTGCTATCATCGTTCCCGCATGGGGATCGACACTCGGTCTTTACCTTATGAAGCAGTTCATGGATACCAACGTTCCGGACACGGTTCTTGAGTCCTCAAGACTTGACGGCGCGGGCGAGCTTCGTACATATTGGATCATTGCAATGCCTATGGTTAAGCCTGCTTGGCTTACACTTATAGTTTATTCGTTCCAGGGACTTTGGAACGCGGGCGCATCGGCGTACATTCACTCCGAGCAGCTCAAATCTCTTAACTACGCGATCGGACAGATCACTGCGGGCGGTATCAAGCGTGCAGGTGCATCTGCTGCGGCTCAGGTCGTTATGATGCTCGTTCCGATCATGGTATTTGTATTCTCTCAGTCCAATATCGTTGAAACGATGGGTTCGAGTGGAATGAAAGACTAAAACAAGGAGGGAAAGTAGATAATGAAAAGATCTGCAAAAATTCTTTGCGCGTTGTTTATTATAATCATGCTTGCCTCCTGTGTGGTCATGGCGGTAAGCGCCGCATCTGCTTACCAGACCTACACGTACTCGATAGGCGGATATGCATTGTATTCTCCTGACGCGTACGTTGCAGACGCAAATATAATCACTTCTGATAAGATGGGACTTGATCTTCCGCTCTCTCAGAACACAAACGACCTTATTACTGACGATAAGGGTAACGTTTATATTGCGGATACCGGAAATAACAGAATCGTTTGTCTCGACCGCTACTACGTGCAGAAGTTCATCATTGGCAGCTTTGTCAACGACAAGGGTGTTTCTGATAAGCTCAGCGCACCTCAGGGTCTCTACATTACCGAGGATCGCATCTGGGTATGCGATACCGGTAAGCAGAGAATAGTAGTATTCGATAGAGACGGTGAGTTTGTAAAGATCATCGAGGCTCCCAAGTCGAACCTTTTCGGTGACAACGCTCTTTATAAGCCGGTTGCAGTTGCTGTAGACCAGTACAACAGACTCTTCGTAGTATCCTCCAGTACATATCAGGGTATTATCGTCATGACAGAGAACGGTGAATTCACCGGATTTATCGGAGCTCAGGCGACAACACTCTCTGCTTGGGATATTATCTGGAGACGATTCCAGACTGATGAGCAGAAGGCTCAGCAGGAGCAAAACCTTTCTACCGAGTTTAACAATATCACGGTAGACAAGGACGGATTTATTTACGTAACAACATCGGGTATCGAGGCTTCCTCCGTTGAATCTGCAATTAAGGGCAAGTCCAAGGAAGGTAAGTACATGCCCGTTAAGATGCTCAACACCAACGGTGATGAGATCATGAAGAGAAACGGCTTCTGGCCTCCGGCAGGTGAGGTTGATTTCTCAAGCTCACCTGGAGACGAGATCACCGGTCCCTCGACAATCACGGACGTAGCAATAGGTCCTGAAGGAACTTGGTCTATCATAGACTCCAAGAGACAGAGAATCTACACATACGACGCAAACGGTAACTTGCTCTTTGCGTTCGGTGACAGCGGAAGACTTGTTGGTAACCTCCAGCTTGTTAAGGCTATCACTTACCAGGGTGACAAGCTTCTCGTTCTCGACTATTCTACAAGTGCAATTACAGTATTCAAGCGCACTGACTACGGTAACATCTTGATTTCCGCTATCGAGGCGGAGAACGACCGTGACTTCAACCTTGCGATCAACCGTTGGACTGAGGTTCTTCAGCGTAACTCCAACTTCGACGCGGCATACGTTGGTATCGGTCAGGCAATGTACCTCAACGGTGAGTATGAGGAGTCTCTCGAGTACTTCGAGGCGGCTTATGATACAGCTAACTGGTCTAAGTCCTTCCAGGAGATCAGAAAGCTTTGGATGTCCGATTACTTCCTCGTTCTCATTCTCATAATCGTTGCGATTATCGTGGCGTTCGCATATTGCAACAAGTTTATCACCAAGATAAACCAAAAAGCTGCTACATCGGGTAAAAAGAAGACCTTTGGCGAGGAGCTGGCTTACGGATTCTACGTAATTCTCCATCCCTTCGATGGCTTCTGGGATCTTAAGCACGAAAAACGCGGCTCGCTCCGAGCTTCGCTCGTATTCGTTGGTGCTACGGTTCTCGCATTCTTCTACCAGTCTATCGGACAGGGATACCTCCTCAATCCTCAGGGTGCATTCCAGTCTATCTGGACACAGTTTATCGGTGTCGCAGTTCCGCTCCTCCTCTTCGTTGTTTCAAACTGGTGTCTTACAACCTTGTTTGAGGGAGAGGGTAGCTTCAAGGACATTTTCATCGCATGCTCGTACAGCTTGCTTCCCGTTCCTACGCTTCTCATTCCCGTTACTATCGCATCTAACGTGGTAACACTTGCAGAGGTTGACATTATTTCCTTTATTTCTACGCTTGCCTTCATCTGGCTTGGAATACTCATTGTCTTCGGAACACAGGTAACTCACGACTATACGATGGGTAAGAATATTATTACAATCCTCGGTACTATAATCGGTATGGTATTTATTATGTTTATCGTTCTCCTGTTCTCAACTCTCGTTGGAAAGATGGTAGGACTTGTAACAAATATTATCACCGAGCTTAGATACAGGGCATAAATACAGATAGGAGAGTGATATATAAAATGAAGAATTTTTACAAGTTAATATCGTTGCTCTTAGCTGTTATGATGGTCCTGAGCGCAATTACTGCGTTGTTTACTGTCAATGTTTTCGCGGAAGAAGCCGGAACCGGTGAGGAATATGATCCCGAAACATCCGAGCCTTTAGTGCCCGAGATAACAGTTGCGGTTGACGACTATCTTAATTACTATTTTGCAACTCCTGAGGAAAAGCTTGCTTCTATGAAGCTTGCCTATGAGAAGGATGGCGTATGCTTGTACGTTGATTCTATCAGCGGTGAGGTAGCTTACGTTAACAAAAATACGGGCGAAAAGCTTTTCTCCAACCCATATGACGTAGCCTCTACCACAGGTAACGATGCTACAAAGCATGAGATCCTTTCTCAGATCATTGTTGAATACAAAAAGACAACTGCAGGTATGAACGACCCCACAGAGAAGCTTAACAGCTATCTTGATGCAGCTGACCGCGGACAGATCACCGTTGAAAACATCAAGGGCGGTGTCCGTGTAGAGTACGCTATCGGTCGTGAGCAGAGTAAGATGCTCGTTCCGAGACTTATCACTATGGAGAGATTTGAGGAAATGATCCTCGCGCCCCTCCTTGAGATCTTCGGCGCAGAGCTTTATAACCCCCGTTCTCAGAATGCCGAGGTTTTTGACGTTCAGAAGATACTTTCCTACTACATGGTCTACTCTGTAGATGCACTTGACAGGAACGTTTATTCCGAACAGGATATCAAGAACATGGAAAACACACTTGGCGGTGTATTCGAGAATCTTCGTGACTCCGATGCTCAGTATGCGAGAGCTCTTAAGAAGTTCCCCGTAATTGAGACTATGGACGTTTACGTATTTGACCCTCAGGCAGGTGACAAGGAGCTTGCACGTGCCGAGGAGATCATCATGAAGTACTGTCCTGAGTACACATACGAAGAGCTTGCGTATGACCACATCCTTACTGACTATCAGTCAGATGACTCTAACCCTCCGCTCTTCAGAATGGCTCTTGAGTACAAGATCACCGATGACGGACTTTCCGTTACGCTTCCCGCAAACGGTATCCGCTTCAACGAGGCTCTTTACACTCTTGAATCCATTCAGATCCTCCCCTACATGGGTGCAGGTAACACCGCTTATAACGGCTATAACTTCTTCCCGGATGGCTCCGGTGCGCTCTTTGATTTCAAGGGCTATTCAGAGCAGATCTCGGTTGAGGGTAAGGTATACGGTGACGACTTTACGCGCTCCGAAATAACAGGTAAGTATCAGAACGCTATTCGCTATCCCGTATTCGGAATAGTTGAGGAGACAGTTTATTATACCTATAAGCGCTACAACAAGGACGGTGAGCTTGTTGCAGAAAACAAGATCTCTGGAAACATTGTTGAGGCTATCAAGGGAAGTGACAAGGGCGAGCCCACGATCTTCTGCAACGGAAAAGTTGATCTTCTTTCCAATCAGTATGCGGCTATTATCAACGCAACCTCTACCGATGAGCAGAGAAGTGTTGAAAAGCGTGGATTTATTTGTATCGTTGAACAGGGTGACGCGCTTGCGTCTATCACGACATTAAACGAGCCTGATGCAAGAGCCGATTACAGTACCGTCAAGGTTGCTGTAACCCCCAGACCGAAGGATAAATTCAAGCTTGAAGGCGCTGACGGTGAGATCCCCGTAGTTTCCGAGCGTAAGTACGTTGGTAACTACACAATGAAGTACATAACTCTCTCTGATGCAGAGAAAGCAACAGAGGAGAATTCGGTTTACGATGCTTCTTGGTTTGGTATGGCAGTTGCTTACCGTGACTACCTCACAAACAACGGAGTAATCTCCAAGCTTACCTCTGAGGACATCACAGAGAATAATATTCCTCTTTACATTGAGACGTTCGGTACTATTGAAACAACAGAAAAGATTCTTTCCATCCCCGTAACAGTAATGGCTCCTCTCACAACCTTTGATAATATTGAGACCATTTACGATGAGCTTTCCGCTCAGGGAATGAAGAACATCAACTTCAAGCTTACAGGTTATGCAAACGGCGGTATGTGGTCCACAATCCCCGGAAATCTTAAGTTTGAGCAGGCTGTAGGTGGAAATAAGGGTTTCCAGGAGCTTCTTGATAAGGCCGCAGAGGAGAATGATAAGGACGGGTACAACCTCGGTGTATTCCCCGATTTTGACTTTGCATACGTTAAGGATTCCAATATCTTCAGCGGATATTCTGCGTACAAGCATAATGCAAAGACTATTGATGACAGATATGCATCAAAGAGAGAATGGAGTGCTACACAGCAGAAGTACGTTAACTACTTTGAAATGGTAGTTTCTCCTGCTTACTTCGTAGAATTCTACGAGAAGCTTAAGAAGAATTACGCAGACAAGTATGAAGGCGTTATCGGCATCTCGGTTTCTACTCTCGGTACTGCGCTTAACTCCGACTTTGACGAGGATGAGCCTTACAACAGAGAAGACTCCAAGCAGCATACTATCGAGGCGTTCCAGCACTTTGATGCAAACTACTCTCAGGTCATGACTGAGGGTGCGAATGCTTACACATGGAAGTATATCGACCATATGCTTGGCGTTGCGCTTGACTCTTCAAGATACAACTTTGCAGCCCGCTCGGTTCCTTTCATAGGTGTCGTTCTTCACGGTTCGATGCTCTTCGCAGGCAAGCCTCTTAACATGGAGGGTGACCTTCAGTACGCTATGCTTAAGGCAATCGAGAACGGTGCATCTCCGTACTTTGTGCTCTCCTTCCAGAACACACAGGTGCTCAAGGAGGATAAGCAGCTCAGTAAGTACTACTCCATCATATACGATATCTGGGGAGATGATATTGCCAGCACGTACTCGGTATTGAACGACGTTCTCGCGGATGTTCAGGATAAGTACATCGTAGATCACCAGTTCCTTATGAACGGTGTAAGAATCCCCGATTCCGATGAGCTTATTGCTGATATTCTTCTTCAGTACGAGATCCTTCTGAACTCTCATCAGAACGCTGCAGAGCTTCTTGAGAAGGAGATGCAGATGGCTGCAAGCACCGCAAGAGAAAACGGAAGACTTGCAGAGGTATATGCAGCAGAGGCTGTTGTAAAGGTATTGAATCTTTACAAGAACCAGATGGCATTTACAGCTAACTCGGCTACATTTGGTGCTGATTTCTACGACAACCTCAAAGACGTGTACGCTGAATACTGCGTAGCTGTTTACACTAACGATCCTAATGCTAAGGATGAGTTGACCCGTATTGAGGAAATATACGAGATCATTCAGGATCATAACCTCACACTTGCTGAATGTAAGACTCTTTACGATCAGGCATATAATACCTATATGGATTATATTGAGGGTGAGAACTACAAGTCCTATAAGGACGTTGTAGCTGCCGTATATAAGGATTACGCGAACGGAAAGATTGCTGCAAGCCAGATAGATTATGCTATCAGTGTTAAGGTAGCACAGTCCAAGCTTGAGTCCTCAATTAAGGATTTCAAGGATGGCAAGATTACAAAGGAGCAGCTCATTGAGGCAATCAACACATACGGTGCTGCATATATTGACACAGATGATTATGATGCGGCTGTAAACTCCTACCTCAGTGGTAACATTGCTTACGAAAAGGTTCTCGAAGCAGCTAAGACATGGAACAAGAATAAGAAAAAGCCCGCCGCAAAGGAAGCGTTCCTGACTGCGGTTGAGGGATATGAGAATGGAACACTTGCCGATGCTGCTCTTACCGATGCGGTTGAGGCTTGGTATGACGACGTTGACGACGGCAAGGTATACGACGATGCTGCGCTTGATGCTGCAATTGACAAGTACAAGAGCGGCAAGCTCAACATTACTAAGTTTACCGCAACCATTGGAATGTATTTCTTCGCTAAGCTTGATAAGGAAGATATTCTGGCAAAGGTTGACGCTCTCAAGGCGGCTAAGCCTGTATATGATGCTGCAGAGATGAACTATGCTCTTGAGCCCATATCCGACAGTGACCTTGCAGAGCTTAAGGAGGCTTACGATACTGCAAAGTCTGACTACGATAAGCAGCTTAAGTCCTTTAAGGAGAAGCAGAACATCTCGCTTTTCCAGAATCCTCTCAAGAAGTACAACGAGGCAAAGCTTGCATATGAGCTTGGACTTGCAAGAGCAGGTATAGATAAGACCGATGCGAAGGAAATTTACGAGGCTCAGCTTGCTATCTATGCTCCTATTTGTAACGCATTCGTATATGCGGGAGTTCAGGGACTTAATAATGAAGCGGTTGCTGGGGACGTTGCCGACTTCCAGGCTAAGATCGATCTTTATAACAGATATCTTGCCGCTAAGGAAGCGTTTAACGGTGCTAAGTACTCCGGATTCAACTATAGCTTTGAGGATTGCTACGATACCTACTATACAAAGTATACTCTTGAAATCTATAAGGATTTCGGAACACTTCTCAAGAATGCAAATTGCTCCGTTGCTGACAGCCAGGCATATTATGCATACTACGATGCCGATATTGCGCTCAAGACTCTTGAAAGTGATCTCAAGGAAAGCAAGCCTGCTACAGGTGCGTTTGATAACTATATCAGAGCACTTGTAATTTACGATTATTTGGCAGAAAACGGTGAGACTCTCGCCGTTCTCGATCAGGAAAAATATGATGCAGAGCTTGGAAGATATGCCAACATGGTTAACTCTACAAGACGTACTGCTCTTACAAGTACCGCTGCTCCCGGACTTGTTCTTTCGAACGAGATCGGTGCAATCATCGGAGCACAGAATCTCCAGTCTCTTATTGAATCCACAGGCGTAAAGCTTGATATTGCGATTGGATCTACTTCTCTCAAGCAGATCCAGGCCATTTACAATGAGGCTCGTCAGTACGTAGCTCTTGCAGAGGACGCTATTGAGGTTCTTGCAAAGTCCGAGAACAATTACAAGATCAAGTATATTGAGGGTAAGCCGAAGACGCTTGAATATATTGATCTCAGCGATCCCGAGATCCCCTTCATTGTAAAGCAGGCAGTAGAGCGTGCTCAGGCAGCATATTACCACATCGAGGAAGACAGATTCACTCCCATTTCTGACGGTTATAAGACAGAGTACACCTACAACGGCAGAACAGTTTACCAGACTAAGAGCAATGCTGCAATCTACTACTACGGTACGTATGAGGAAGGCTATCAGTACCTTAAGATGGTAAAGGTTGATGGACAGGTTACATTCACTCCTTATACCGACAATATCAGTAACGCGGGCGGAACTGCAAACGGTAACCGCATCTATGAAAACAGTAAAGCTGAATTCGGTGATAAGGTTTACTTCACAATCGCCGGTGGAAAGATGACCTACTATACAAAGGTTTCCGAGGGTGTATTCGTTGAAAAGGCTCCTATCGTTTACAACGGAGTGCTCTTCAAGACTCTCAGAGACGGAACGGAGATATACAAGGACGGGGACGTTTATTATTCCGTTGATGAAATAACAGGCGAATATACTCGTTACACATACAACCAGTCTATAAGAAGCAGTTACGAGGAAGCGGTTGCTGAAAATAAGAGAGTAATTGAAATAGTTACTGCTCTTGACAAGAACACTGCGGCATCTGATAACAATATTCTTGAAGACCTTCTCGGTCGTATCGACGTTAACGAGCGTATCACTGAAAGAAATGAGATTGTTGAAGAGGACGAGGTGGTTTCCAAGTACGCAACCGATAATATCGTTGCTGTTACATACGGAAATGCAGATGGATCCGCATATAAAACAATCATTCTTAACTACAACAACTACGACGTAAACATTGAATATATGGGTGTTATGTACACAATTCCCGCATATTACTTTGTTGTTTATGATGACTAAGGAAGGAGGACTAATATGACAGAGCAAGTTATGCCTAACGCGGCTATCAAAAAGCCCAAAAAGAAAAAGATCGCTTCTCTTGACAAAAGAAAAGCGCGCGTAGGTTGGGTCTTCGTATTACCCTTCCTCCTTGGATTCGCTTTCATTTACCTCCCGATGCTGTTTAATTCGATTAAGCTTGCATTCTGCGACATGACTACCATCACCGGTGGTGGTGTTGAATTCAGATTCACGGGATTTGAAAACTTCCAGTACGCGTTGTTTACAGACGCGGGCTTCCTCCAGACCCTTACAACGGGGCTTGGGCAGCTCGTCTTCGAGGTTCCTGCAATCCTTTTGTTCTCGCTCTTCATGGCGATCCTTCTTAATCAGAAGATGATCGGTCGTGCCGCATTCCGTGCGATATTCTTCCTCCCCGTTGTTCTTGCAACCGGTGTTATGGAGTCTATCGAGGCAGGAAATATTCTCGGTACGATGATGGGAAGCGGTGCAGGTATTGATGACGGTTCCGGTTCCAGCGCGGCAAGCGAAATCGTTTCCGCTATGGACTTCGAGGCGCTTTTCGCCAGCATGAAGATAGGAACCGAGCTTGTTAAATACGTTGTTGATATAATCAACGATATCTATGCGATTGTTAACCGCTCGGGTGTTCAGATGCTTATATTCCTCTCAGGTCTTCAGTCTATCTCACCCGCAATTTACGAGGCTTGCAGAATAGACGGTGCAACAGGCTGGGAAACATTCTGGAAGGTCACCTTCCCGATGATAAGCCCGATGATCCTTGTTAACGCGGTATATACCATTATCGACTCCTTTACAACGGGATCGAACCAGGTAATGACCTATATTGCGAATGCTCCCTCCGGTATTCCCGTAAACGGAACCGAGATAGCTACTGCGATGTCATGGATGTACTTCCTTATAGTTGTCGTAATTCTTGCGGCTGTTGCGGGAATCATGTCCAGCTTCGTATTCTACCAGAGAAAAGACTAAGAAGGGAGGAGCTCAAATGGAAAATTCTATGCCTAAAATCAAAAAAGAATCCAAGAACAAGATCAGGGTCGAGTTTGACAGAACTCCTCTTAAAGAAAGACTTAAGGCTAAATTCTTGAACTTCTACTTCTTGCAGACTATAGTAGTAAAGATACTTAGATTTATATTCCTTCTCGGAATCGCTTACGTCGTTCTTTTCCCCTTCTTCTCAAAGATTGCCAGCTCATTCATGTCCCCTGAGGATTTGCTTGACGCTACGGTTCGTTTGGTCCCCAAGAACTTTACTATCGATATTTACAAGGCGATATGGAAGGATCTTAAGTATCTTGAAGCAGTTACAAATACAATCCTCATTTCTCTTGGATTGGCCTTGATTCAGACATTCGTCTGCTGTGTAATCGCTTACGGTCTTGCTAAGTACAAGTTTAAGGGTAACGGAATCATCTTCATGCTTGTAATGATCACGATGATCATTCCTCACAAGACGCTTCAGTCCTCGATGTCGATGAACTTTACATACTTTGATATCGGTGGAATCCTTTCCTTCCTTTCGGGAGGTGCGTCTGTTGGAATTGAATCTATCGACGAGATCTTAGCACAGATAAACGTGTTTGGTCTTGCAGAAGCATTGCCTGACCACAGCATAAACCTCAAGAACACCCTTTGGCCCTTCGTCATTCTTGCCGCAACAGGTCTTGCGTTTAAGAACGGTCTTTACGTGTTTATGCTTCGTCAGTTCTTCAAGGGAATCCCCGATTCACTTGAGGAGTCTGCATACATCGACGGTTCGGGTGACTTCAGAACCTTCTTGCAGATCATTCTTCCTATGTCGGTGCCTATGATGATTACAGTATTCCTGTTCTCCTTCTGCTGGCAGTGGACAGACACGTTCTATACAACGATGTTCTTTACAAACCTCAAGCAGGCTCCGCTTATGCTGTCCCAGATAGTTGGTATACCTAAGTCGTTGGATACTTCCGGCGCAGGTCAGGCTCTTTACGAGACCGCTATCTACAACACTTGCGGTATTATGATCATCGCTCCGCTGGTTGTTTTGTACGTATTCCTTCAGAGATACCTTGTTGAGGGTATCGAGCGTTCCGGACTTACTGCAGAATAATCCCAAACAAAATTAAAAACACAAAAATTTCCCCCTCCTCAAGAGCCCTTGAGGAGGGGAAGGTGTTTTAGTTCAAACATAATTGAAATTGTAAAAAGCCGGGATAGTTCCTGGATTTACGATAAAAAACCTCTTTAGATTTACGCTAAAGAGGTTTTTTGTTATCTTTGGGGAAGGGAAACGGTAAATTTGCTTCCTTTTTGCGGTTCACTTTCGACAGTAACGTCACCGCCTGCGAGGGCAAGAATACGTTGCACGATGTTGAGTCCTATTCCTGTGCCGAGGCCTGAATGCGAGGTGTCACCCTGATAAAATTTTTCAAATATTCTCTCGCGGGTTTCAGCAGTCATTCCGATTCCGCTGTCCCTTATCTCAAAAATGATTTTTGCGTCCTGCTCGTACAGCCTGCAGGAGATGATGCCTTCATGCGGTGTGAATTTTACCGCGTTTGAAAAGAGATTTATGAATACGTGTGAGAGCATCTCCTCATTGAAGGTGTATTTTATCGGTGCGAGGTCTATATCAAGCTCGATTTCTTTTTCGGTCCATTCCTTTTCAAGCAGAAGGATACAGCTGCGTATTTGTTCATCAAGGTCAAATGTTGTCTGCTCGCTTACGATCTGTTGATGTTCAAGCTTGGTAAGAAGCAGCACGTTTGACGACATCTTTGCAAGTCGTTCACTTTCAGTGACTATAATATCAAGGTATTCTTTCCTTTGCTCATCTGTCAGGTTTCCGCTTTGCAGCTGACGCGCAAAGCCGCGCAGAGAGACGATCGGAGTTTTGAATTCATGGGAAAAGTTATTAATAAAGTCGTTTTTGAATATTTCAAGTCCGTCAAGCTCGCTTGCCATCTGGTTAAAGCTTCGCTCAAGCTCGCCAAACTCCGAGAGGGCATCTGCTTTATCCGCCTCGGGCACGCGGGTTTTAAAGTTGCCGCGGGCAATTTCCCTCATTCCCTCGCTTATTCGAGTGAGTCTTTTGAAGGTGAATTTTGGGGCGAACGCCGCGAGTATTGCACCTATCAGAACACTTGAGAGCGTCATTGCGGCTATAAGGAGAAAAACGTTAAAGCGGATCTCCTGAAGGGAGAGAATACCGTACAGGACGAAGAATATTGCAGCGGTGGTTACGCCCGTGATTGCAAACAGCACCCATACGATACTGGAAAACCAGAATCGCAACGTGCGTTTTCTCTTTATCTCCTCACCGTGCGCGCTCAAAATTTTTCTGTTTGCCCATTTTGTGCTTTTAGCTGCCTTTTTCATTTGGCGTGTACCGCCTTATATCCAAGTCCGCGCACGGTCACTATTTCAAAATCGGTACAAGCTCTGAATTTCTCGCGCAGACGGCTGACGTGGACGTCTACCGTTCTCTCGTCGCTCTCGCTTTCCATATCCCAGATTTCATCCATAAGCTGACGGCGCGTGAATATCTTGCCGGGGTAGGAGAGGAGCTTGAAAAGAAGCAAAAATTCCTTTTGCGGTAGCTCTTGCACGTCGCTTCCGCACGCTACCGAGAGCGAGTCGTAATAAAGCGTTGTGTTGCCGAGTGAGAGCTTGCGCTCGTTGGCGATCTTGGAGCGGCGGAGCAATGCGCCTACGCGCAGCACCATCTCCTCCTCGTCCACGGGCTTTGTCATATAGTCATCGGTTCCTATGATAAATCCCTTGCGCTTATCTACGGGGGACTGCTTTGCGCTTACCATAAGGATCGGTATATTGCAGCCAGACTGTCGGAGAGTGCTTGTGAACTCAAAACCGTCCATTCTCGGCATCATTATGTCCAGAATTATCAGATCCACGTGCTTTTTGTCAAGCACGTCAAGAGCGTCCTGGCCGTCCTCGGCCTGCGTTACCGTGTATCCGTACTGTTCAAGGACGCTTTGCATCAATTTTCTTTGATTTATGTCGTCCTCGACGATCATTATATTGAACATTTTTTCCTCCGGTATGTGTAGTGTACGATTAAAGTATAGCACCCAATTATTAACTGAATGTTTCCTTGATCATACAAAACAAAAAAACCTCGTGTCTTGTAGCCGACAAAATGAAATATTTGTGATAAAATATATTCACAGCCCACATCCGTGCTGTGGGCCATAAATTAAGGAGGTAAAAATATGAAGATCAATGAAATAATTTCAATTGCAGATTCGCTTAAGCCTAACGAGATAAGCGAGGAGGTAAAGCTCCATTGGATCAACGATGTTGAGGGAAGAATTCACTGCGAGATCCTGAAGCTTTCACCCGAAAGCTACACTATGCTGACGGGTCTGAAGCAGGAATTGACGGTTCCTATGCCGTATGCGCGCATATATATAGGTTATATATTGGCGATGGCGGCATTTGCGAAAAAGGAGTATGATCTCTACTCGGATCTTATGATGCGATACGAGCGCGACTTTTCCGAGTATGCCAAATTCTGTTTGAGATTAAGATAAAAGGGTGCAATCTATACATAATAATAGCTGATTTTTTGGGTAAAAGGCAGAAAAAACAAAAAGGGGTTGATATATCCTGCCATTAGGTGTATAATGAAAGGTGACAGACATATTTTGGTATGCCGGAATTAAGAAAGGTTTGGTGAATAATATGTTTACCCTCATAAGCATGGGATTGCTTGCGGTTTCAATCATTTTTATTCTTATCAATGTCCTTAAGGGCTTGATCAGAGGAATAAAGAAGACAGTTGGAACGCTGGTCGCAATCATTCTTTCTGCGGTTATTGCCGCTATCGTCACCGCTATAATATGTAATCCTTCGTCCGCCCTGGTCCACAGTGCCATGCAGTCGCTTCAGGATCTTGTTGGCGATGGTGAAATTCAGGATATCTTTGCTATTGAAGCCATAGGCGAGGCTGTTTCACACTATGCTGCAATGCTTGTTGCCCCCTTTGTATTCCTTGCACTTTACACTGTTCTTTCGCTGATAGTTGGTATAGTGGTAAGAATCCTTTTGAAATTTGTTCCCCCACATGAGAAGCCCGGTGCTCTCGTCCACAGACTTGGCGGCGTTGGTGTAGGACTTGTGTGCGGTATACTCGTATCATCATTGATTCTTATGCCTATAGTAGGAGTTTTGGATATAGTTGTATCTGTAAGCCAGTCTGATGCGATGAGCTCCATGGATGACACGGATGATGAATTCGCCGAGATGTTTGCCGAAGCCGAGGACAACGGTATTTTCAAGTTCTATTCAGCCACCAGCGGATGGATGTTTGATTCCTTGGCGTCTACTACATATAACGGCGAGCGTATATATCTTAAAAATGACATTGAGGTTATTATCTCTGTTGTAGGAAACATTGGCGCGATTGCAGGAGATGCATCGGAGTTTGCTGACGACCAGATCAATGCACTCTACGCAATTATAGATAATCTTGACAGATCCGTGCTTTTGAAGCATACTCTTGCAGGTGTGCTCTCCGAGATGGCATCCAAGTGGGTTGACGGTGAGACATTCATGGGTATGGAGAAGATTGATGCCGGTGAGCTTCTCAATCCTGTTATTGATACTATTTTCGAGGTTCTTTCAACATCTGATGAAACAAACATCGTTGCGGATTTGCGCACCTTCACTAATATTCTTGAGGTGCTTGTAAAGCATGATATGCTCTCTGATTCCGAAAACTATGAGAATATGCTTACCAAGCTTTCCGGGGAGGGTGTTATAGCCGAGCTTATTTCGGTTGCTAACAGCAACGCGAGAATGAGTGTTCTCTCCGATGAGATCACACAGCTGAGTGTTCGAGCTCTTGCATCTACCATCGGTATTCCCGAGACTCACGACGAGAGATATAATCTCCTTATGAACAGTATAGCTGAAATTCTCAATGATAGTTATCAAATGTCCGAGGAGAGGAGACTCGAATACGTTGAAAAGCACGTTGCCGATGCACTTGATGAATATGGCGTTGAGGTTTCGGGACGGGCATCTGATGATATTGCCGCCAGCATTATCGGCGACCTTGGCGATATCAGATCGCTCGAGGGCTCTGACGTAACAGAATTCTTTGTGATCTACGCCATTGCTAACGGCAACACCGAGTCATCTGCGGCAATTTCCGGATTTGAGGTTCTTTCAAACGTTGAATATAATATCGTTTGCAATCCCGACGGAACTATAAGCGTCGGCGGAGTTGTTCTTGAGAACTACACCTATGCAAATTACAGCACCTCTAAGGCGTACACCATGGGTAAGGAGCACGTTGACATTGGTGACGCTGCCTCTCTTTATTCTGCCGAGTCAATGAAGTCGTCTCTCATTACGTTTGAGGATATTCTTGCTAACGTTACAAAGTACAGTGACTGTGCTGATCCTGACGCAGAGGCGCAGAAGATTTCCGATTTGCTTGGCTCCGCAATAGAAATTTTTAATACCGACGACGGTGGACAGATAGACAAGACAAAGATCCTCTCCGAGGTTGGTGAGCTTCTTGATAAGATGCAGGATACCGAGATCTTTGGCGCACAGGTTACAGCTGATCTTCTCAAGGCTATATTCCAGAGTAAGGACGTAAGAGGTGATCTGGGTCTTTCCATTACCGAGGCAAATAACTTTACAGATAAGCTCAGCGCGACCGCACAGGGAGAGAATGCTTCTTACTCTTCCACTACACAGGTGGTTTCAAGCACGGTTGACGTGATTGAAAAGCTGAATGACAAGGATACACCCAAGGAAGATAGAAAAGAAGCTACAAAGCAGCTTCTTTCAGACATGTCCCCCGAGAATGCAGAGCTGATGGGAACAATGACTACGCCTTCTATGATGGTACAGTACGGTTCGGCTGAGGACAAGGCGGATATCGTTTCAAGTAGCGTTTCTGCTCTGTTTGACAACATGGCGGACTTCCAGCCCGACACCGACAGTGCTGAGGGTCAGGCTCAGTATGATGCCGAGGCAGAAGCGGTTAACACGCTTCTCCAGCTTGCTATGGACAGTGCCGATTCCGATGCGGATTCGCTCTTTACCACCGATGAGGGCGGAGAGGGTAGAACCGGCAATACTGCAGGCGAGTTCGTTGACCTTCTCGTTAACTCCGAGGTCGTTGGCGAGACCCTTATTTCTACCGTGTACGATGAGGGCAATACCGACAATCCGTTTGGTATTAATCCTTCAACTCAGGATAAGGAGGATCTTAACAGAGAGCTTCTTAACTATTACGAGGAAAACAAGGACAACGGCGATGAGCGTCTTGCTATGAAGCTCAATGCGGTTGCGATCATTTCCGGTATGAATGCTATTTTTGATATAGATCAGTAAAAAAGAAAATTTATGCCCCCGATGGGATTCCATCGGGGGCGGTTTTTTATATTTTACCGACAAGCTCGTCGCGCAGTCGCTCAATTATTTTCTTTTCAAGTCTTGATATGTAGGATTGAGAGATGCCGAGCAGAGTTGCGACGTCCTTTTGAGTCATTTCTTCTTTGCCGTAGAGCCCGAAACGGAGAGTGATTATCTGTCGCTCGCGCTCGTCAAGAGTGTTGACTGCGGCGTATATTGCGGCGTTTTCCTCTTCCTTCATGATTGATGCGACGGCGGGCTCCTCGTCGCTTCCGAGAATGTCGGAGAGGAGCAGCTCGTTGCCGTCCCAATCGACGTTTAGTGGCTCGTCAATTGACATTTCGCAATGCTTGCCCGAGGTCTTGCGGATATACATAAGAATCTCGTTTTCAATACAGCGCGAGGCGTAGGTGGCGAGCTTTATGTTCTTGCCGATGCAAAAGGTGTTGATCGCCTTTATGAGTCCGAGCGTGCCGATGGAGATTAGATCCTCGATATTGATGCCTGTGTTCTCGAATCGCTTGGCGATGTAGACGACAAGGCGTAAATTGTGCTCTATAAGCTTGTTTCTCGCCTCGGGTGAGGGAAGTGCCTCTACGGCGGCTAATTCCTCGTCAGGCGAAAGGGGAGGGGGCAGAAGGTCGGGGCCGTTTATGTAGAAAATGCCGTGTTTGGGGGTGAATAGGGAGAGGAGAGCGGTTTTGAGCTTTTGGAAAAGGGAAATTATATTCATAAAACTGTTCCTTTCAAATTTTGATTTATCGGGGTGTTTGCAGATAAACTTCACCAAGCCTCCCTTGTGTAAAGGGAGGTGGATTTCGAAGCAAGACGGAGGGATTGTAAAAGTAACATTATGCCACAAAACAATCCCTCACCCGACTCCGTCGGGAGGGCAGATTGTCAAGCAAGTGCAACACCAAAAAATGCTTCAAAAGGTGAACGCCAGCCCAAGCATTTTTTAGGTCTTAAGTTAATAGATAAAACAATATTTTGCAAGGTTTCATTATCCAAGGAATGGAAAT
>JAFWXY010000031.1 GCA_017522905.1 Clostridia bacterium | reverse complement strand
GGTAGTTGCAGAGAACACAGAAACAGGCTGGTACAAGGTAGAGTTCACTCCCTACGGAAGCACAGAGACGGCATACGGATACATCAAGTCCGGTGCTGACAACTTCGTTCAGGACGAGACAGCAACCGAGGCTCCTACGGAGGCACCCACAGAGGCCGGTACCGAAGCTGCTACAGAGCCCGCTACATCCGGCAAATAATTAATCCGAAGCATACTAAAAGCGAGAGCAAATTGCTCTCGCTTTTAATTTTTATTTGTGTTTTTTTGCTTGACTTCCCTTTTTCTTTTTCACCGCAGAGAAACCAAACCTGCCTATCTTCTTGCCAAGCTCGTAGTATTCCCCGTGTGCAAACGCCGCAAGATTTGCACGGCCGAGATCAAGCTTGCCGTTCTTGTCAAGCAAAGTCTCGTCAACGTCAACGGCAACTATATCTGCAAGGAACATATCGTGTGTGCCTATCTTGACGATCTCGGTCACCTTGCATTCAAGGGACAAGGGACTCTCGGCAATCATCGGACACCCTACCTCGTTTGCCTCTTCCTTGGTCAAACCGCATTTTGCAAACTTGTCCACCTTAGCACCCGTGTAAATTCCGCAGTCGTCGGCGGATTTAATAAGGCTTGCGGGGGTGAGATTGATAACAAACTCTCCCTTTTCCTTTATCATATTATATGAATGGCGCGATGGGCGCACCGAAATATACGTCTTTGGTGGTATAGTATTGATGATACCCGTCCAGGCGATGGTTATGATATTCGACCTCTCCATATCTCCACAGCTTACCATAACAGGGGGCATGGGGGCTAAAAGTGCACCGCCCTTCCATTTTAATTTTGCCATACGTTCACCTCTTGTGAAAAATGTGATAATTCTCTTTTGATTATAGCATTTCTCAAGGCAAAAGTCAATATTTTAGCCCAAAACACTTGAAAACGTTACCTTAAGGTGGTATAATTTTATATTATATGAAATTTGCATGGGGGTATATATGAATTACACCTTTTCAAATAAGATAGCAAGCCTTAAGCCAAGCGCGATACGCGAGATATTGAAGGCGCCCGCAACTAAGGATACCATCTCCTTTGCCGCAGGCAATCCCGCGCCCGAATCCTTCCCCGTTGAGGATATGGCGCGCATCTCTGCGTCCATATACGAAAGCTCACCCATCTCCGCACTCCAGTACGGTGTGACAGACGGCTACGAGCCTCTTAGAGCAGAGATCGCAAAGAGACAAAAGGAAAAGTTCAACATAGGTAAATCAATTGCAAATGGCGATAGCTTTGACGATACCACTGTCATCGTTTCGGGCGGTCAGCAAGGCATCGAGCTTGCCTGCAAGGTATTTTGCAACGAGGGTGACGCGGTAATTTGCGAGAATCCGACCTTTATCGGCGCGCTCAACGCATTCCGCTCTAACGGCGCGACTCCCGTTGGCGTAACTCTCGAAGATGACGGAATGAATATCGAGGAGCTTGAAGGAGCGATCAGGAACACCCCGAACGCAAAGCTTATCTACGTCATTCCCACGTTCCAGAATCCAAGCGGAATTACAACGTCTTATGAAAAGCGCGTAAAAATATATGAGCTTGCAAAGAGATACGGACTAATGATCCTTGAGGACAATCCTTATGGAGAGCTCAGATTTGCAGGCGAGGATATTCCAACCATCAAGAGCATGGACTCTGACGGCATTGTTATCTACTGCTCCACCTTCTCAAAGATCCTCTCCGCGGGAATGCGCGTGGGATTCGTTATCGCGCCCGACGAGGTAGCGTCAAAGATGGTGGTATCCAAGCAGACAAGTGACGTGCATACCAATCTGTTCTTCCAGATGCTATGCCACAGATATATGACAGAGTGCGATATCGACGGTCATATCAAGGATATTCAGGCTATATACCGCCACAAATGTACTCTTATGCTTGAGTGCCTTGAGCGCGAGATGCCAAGGGCAGTCAGGTTCACCCGTCCCGAGGGCGGCCTCTTTATCTGGTGCACTCTCCCCGACGGCGTGGACGCTATGTCTTATATAAAGGAGGCAACCGCGCGCAACGTACGCGTCGTTCCGGGCGCCACCTTTGACTCGGACACCTCTGTCACCTCGCAGTCGTTCAGGCTTAATTTCAGCACCCCCAGCGACGGACAGATAATTGAGGGTATCAAGATTCTCGGCGAGATAGCGCGTGAATTTGGCATAAACTCTTGACAAGTATATAAATGAATGATATAATCAATTAAACCGATGAGAACGAGTAGTATAGCTCTTCCCTGTTTTTCAGAGAGCCGACGGTGGTGTGAGTGCGGCAAACACAGGAGCTTGAATGGACTTTCGAGGGCGGACAGAAAGGCATACGCCAAGTATGAAAGACGGAGCACACCGTTATGTGTAAAGTGGAGGAGCATTCCTCAACCGTGGGTGGTACCGCGGATCTATCTTTAGTAGATTCGTCCCCGACAGATTTTCTGTCGGGGACTTTTTATTTTCAAATTATCCAAAAGGAGTAATATATTATGTTTCAGGATCAAAAAGTATCGTTTTCAGGCGTTCAGCCCAGCGGAAACCTGACTATCGGAAACTATCTCGGCGCAATTAAGAACTTTTCTGCTTATTCCGAGCAGTATAAGTGCTTTTACTGCGTTGTTGACGAGCATGCGATAACAGTTCGCCAGGTGCCCGCCGACCTTCGCCGCCGCACATACGAGACACTCGCTCTCTATATGGCTTGCGGACTCGACCCCGATAAGAATACACTTTACGTTCAGTCACACGTCAAAGAGCACGCAGAGCTTGCATGGCTCTTAAACTGCTTTACAGGCTTTGGCGAGCTTTCCAGAATGACTCAGTTCAAGGATAAGTCGCAAAAGCACGCCGACAATATCAATGCGGGTCTCTTCACCTACCCCGTGCTTATGGCGGCGGACATTCTCCTCTACCAGACAGACGTAGTTCCCGTTGGTATCGACCAGAAGCAGCACGTTGAGCTTTGCCGCGACATCGCAAACCGCTTCAACGCGATCTATCCCGATACCTTCACTATTCCCGAGCCGATAATGGCAAAGAGCGGTGCTAAGATCATGTCGCTGGCAGACCCTACAAAGAAGATGAGCAAATCCGACGAGAACACCAATGCCGTCGTCTATATCCTTGACGACCGCGATACCATAATCCGCAAATTCAAGCGCGCGGTTACCGACTCTGACACATGTGTGCGCTACGCCGAGGGCAAGGACGGTATCAATAATCTTATGACTATTTATTCCGTCTTTACAGGCAAGTCTCTTGAGGAGATCGAGAGTGAGTTCGAGGGCCACGGATACGGCGACTTCAAGCTTGCAGTCGGTGAGGTCTGCGCAGATGCCCTCGCCCCCGTGCAGGATAAGTTCAAGACCTTTATGGCAGATAAAGCACAGCTCGAATCTCAGATGAAGAAGGGCGCAGAGGAGGCATCCTACGTGGCTCGCCGTACCCTCTCCAAGGTTCAGAAAAAGCTCGGCTTCGTGCAGGTGAGATGAGAGAGATGCGCCGGGGAAACCTTTTTGAGAAAAAGGTATGCATCGTGAAGCAAATCTTACTCGAAACCAATTTGATGCAACCAGCTCCTTGCGGTGCAAGGAGTCCGAGTTTCATCTTAACTGATTGCTCCCCAAACCCCTTCCCAAAACCTTCAATAGATAGACTTATTTTAGAGTATAGTTCATCCGTTGACGGTTTATTTACATGAAATTCAAAGAAAGGACTGTTACATAATGAAAGAACTTATTAAGGTTGAAAATCTTTCAAAAAGCTTTAAGTTATCCTCAAAACAGCAGAAAATAGAAAAAACAAGCGAAAAGGTAAGGCGCGCGGTAAATGGATTGTCCTTCGAGGCGTACGAGGGCGAAATATTCGGGCTTTTAGGACCTAACGGAGCCGGAAAAACGACTACATTGCGCATGCTCGCAACGCTTATAAAGCCTGACTCCGGAGATGCTTTTATTGACGGATGCAGTATCGTCAAGGATCCCGACTCTGTTCGCGCTAAGATCGGATTTCTTACAAGTGAGCTTAAGCTTGAGGAATTCTTCACGCCAAATTACCTTTTTGACTTCTTCTCCTCGCTCCACGGCATCTCTCCCGAGATCTCGGCAAGGAGAAAGAGAGATCTTTTCACTCGCTTCGGCATAAACCGCTTTGCGGAGGTCAAGGTTGCGGATATGTCCACGGGTATGAAGCAAAAGACCTCACTTGCAATCTCCCTTGTCCACGATCCCGATATCATCATCTTCGACGAGCCGACCAACGGACTTGACGTAATCACCGCCAAAACGGTAACGGATTTCCTGTTATATCTTAAAGAACAGAAGAAGACGATAATCGTATCTACCCATATCTTCTCCCTCATTGAAAAGCTCTGCGACCGCGTCGGAATCATAATTGACGGAAAGATGGTCGCCTGTGACTCTCTTGAGGAGATTTGCGAAGGCAAGACTCTTGAGGACAGGTTCTTCGACATATTCACCGAATATCACGGAGGTGAAATGTAATGAAAAACAATGCTATTTTCAAGATATTCAAAAAGGAGCTTGACCGCTTCTTCAAGGACAGGCGAACACTCATCGCACTCCTCATGCCCGGCATACTTATATACCTTATGTATTCCCTTATGGGCAATTTCATGTCGGACGCGTTTATGCCCGATGATGAATACGTCCCAACGATCTACTCCGTCAATGCCCCCGCAGAGATCGAGACGGTCTTTTCACAGGTAGGATATACCCTTACACCATCGTCTGACACGGAGACGGAAAAGCAAGCGATCACCGACAACGAGGCTGATCTTCTGATAGTTTTCCCCGAAAACTTTATGAATGATATGCTGGCATATCAGCCCGGATCTGATTTAGCCGCGCCAAACGTAGAAATATACTACAATTCCGCAAGCACCAATTCTGCAACGGCATTCACAACCGTGACCGCCGTCCTCGACTCGATAGAGTCCTCTCTTTCAAATAAGTTTGACGTCAACAACTCGCTTGATACGCAGTTCGACCTTGCAACCGACGAGGACGTCACTGGAATGATATTCTCGATGATGATGCCAATGCTCATGATGATGCTTCTCTTCTCCGGCTGTATGGCGGTAGCTCCCGAATCCATCGCAGGCGAAAAGGAAAGAGGCACGATAGCGACCCTGCTCATTACACCTACCAAGCGCTCACATATCGCAATAGGAAAGATACTTGCCCTCTCGGTTATGGCACTCATCAGCGGTACGTCAAGCACCGTGGGAACCCTGCTCTCACTCCCCAAGCTTATGGGCGGCGCGGTAGAGCTCAGCGATGCTACCTATAACGCAGCTGATTACGTTATGCTCGCGGCAGTCATTCTTTCAACCGTGCTTGTATTCATCACCCTGATCTCGATCATTTCCGCGTATGCAAAGACAGTCAAGGAGGCAGGAACCTATCTCACACCCCTCATGATCCTCTCAATGCTTATCGGTCTTTCGGGAATGATGGGCGAGGCGGCAACCGAGCGCGCACTCTACGCTATTCCGATATTCAACAGCGTGCAGAATATGATCGCAATCTTCTCCTTTAACGGAGACGTGATAAACGTGATCATCACCGTATGCGCGAATATCGCAGTAACCTCAATCGGTGTTTTCGTGTTGACCAGAATGTTTAATAACGAAAAGATAATGTTCAACAAATAAAATTAAAAGCCTCTCGGGTTCCGAGAGGCTTTTTTGCACCTTATTATATTAAGTTTGTTTAACTTTGCATCTATTTAATTAAGTTTTATAAACTATTTCCCTGTTTTTTACTCATAGGGCGTAGGGTCTTGGGATCAAGCGCCGCACAAATAATAACCGTAAACATAGCTGTAAGTATGGTGTTGGGAAGCATGTATGAGCCGTTATAAATAAGCGAATACAACCACACGTTCATTCCCTCGGGAGCGTAGGAGCCCCAGAGAATAACGCCTGACAGGTAGCTTGATACAAATCTTACTATGCATACGATTATTGCGCCAAAGCAGTAGCCAACAAGTCTTTTTTTGCCAAAGGGCTTTGCGAAAAGGTCGGCTACTCCGAGAATTGTAAACGCAATCACGTAGTCAAGCAAAAGACAGAGCACAAGCGAGCCGAAATCCTTTGGTAAATAAGAGAGGTGACCAAGCACTACCTGCAAAAGCGAATATGTAAATCCTACGCCTATTCCCCACGCTGCTCCGCGTCTGTAAGAGTAATAGACTATCGGTATCATGCTTACGGTAATAGTTCCGCCAAAGGGCAAAAGTGCCTCTATACCTGTCACCTCATTAAGCCAATGGCATACCATTTCAAGCACCACAGACAACGCGATCATAATTGCGCCCTCTGTGATACAGTATATCCTTTGGTTGGTTTTGTTTGTTTTGCTGTTCATTTTTTTCTCCTTTTCTTGAAAATAAAAATTCATCCGCACGAAAATCACGGTCGGATGAATCTTTGTTTTCTGGCGAAAACGCTTTATTCTATCAAATCTTCCTACGCCGGTATTATCCGTATCAGGTGCAAGGGTTCGGATCACTCCATCTCAGCCTTCCCTCTTTTTGAGGTCGGCACCCCTGATTTTTATGCGGTTTGAATGTTTGAGTCTCCTCAACGGTAATATTTTACCACTTGTCCTCTGCCTTGTCAAGAGAATTTTGTATTTTAACAAAAAAATCTTGTCTTGTTTGTCCTTTTATAAAAATATATTTTTAATTTTGTCCGCAAAAATAAGTACATGCAACCATGTCATATACTCGAAGCATTAAGAAAGACTTATTTTAGGAGGTAAAATATCATGGTTATTTTTTCACTCATTATCGCCGCATTAGCTAAACTCCTCTCTCCGGTACTGGGGCTCAGCACGCAGCAGAGCTTCCCCCCCGCACTTTCACCCGATGAGGAGCGCGAGTGCTTTCACAAAATGAAATCAGGTGACGAGGACTCACGACAAAAGCTGATACTCCATAATCTTCGCCTGGTCTCTCATATAGTGCGAAAATACTACTCCACAAGCAAAAACCAGGAGGACCTCGTATCCATCGGCACGATAGGCCTTGTCAAAGCGGTGGATACCTACAATATCGACAATGGCACGCGCTTTGCGACTTATGCGGCGAAATGTATTCAAAACGAGATACTTATGAGCTTCCGCGCAGAGAGAAGGCACGCCTCGGATATCTCCATCAACGAAACCATCGACGTTGACCGCGACGGCAATCCTCTATCCTACATAGACGTCATAAGCAGTGACGAAAACGTAGCCGAAGAAACCGAGCGCAAAATTATGAGCGAGCGCGCCATGCGATGCATAAAGACCGCCCTTACCTTGCGCGAGCAACAGATAATCAAAATGCGCTACGGGCTTTGCGGCTCTGATCAGCTCACACAAAGGGAGATCGCCGACAAGCTTGGCATCTCGCGCTCCTACGTCTCGCGCATAGAGAAAAGCGCCCTTGAAAAGCTCAAGAGCGCCTTGGGGTAATTCCTATCCCCTTCTCTTTCCCTTAAAGAAGATGGCGGCAAGGTAACCGAAAATCAGCGCGGCGGCTATGCCGCCCGCGGCAGCGGTGAGTCCGCCTGTCAAGGCTCCAAGCAATCCCTGCTTGTCTACCGCCTCGCGTACACCCTCGCTGATAAGATAGCCGAAGCCCGTCAGAGGAACGGTCGCCCCCGCCCCGGCAATATCGGCAAGTGGCTTATAACACCCAATCGCACCAAGCAGTACGCCCACAACAACGTAGGATACAAGGATCCTCGCGGGCGTGAGCTTGGTTTTATCAATGAGTATCTGGGCAATTACGCAAAAAAGACCGCCTATGACGAATGCCCATATGAATTTCGTTAATATCTCCATGATCTCACACCTCAAATACAAGTAAATGTCCGATTGCGGGAATGCTCTCACCCTGCTTTATCATATCAGGGCTCATCATAGCTCCCGAGGCGACGAATATTACCCTTTTATATACCCTTGCGCGCATCTCGGGTAAAATATACGCCGACAGGACCGATGCAGAGCATCCGCACCCCGAGCCGCCCGCATGGGTGTCCTGAAGCCGCTTATCGTATATCAGAATTCCGCAATCGGTGTAATTTTCGCCAAGAGTATATCCGTCAATCGCCATAAGCGCCCTCAGAATACTTGCCCCCTCGTACCCAAGGTCTCCCGTGATTATAAGGTCATATTCCTCAGGGCTTGTACCGCTTTCCCTGAAAAAGCGTACCAGCGTATCGCACACGGCAGGCGCCATGGCAGCGCCCATATTGTTGCAGTCGTTTATCCCCTTGTCAATAACGCGCCCCGGGAGCGCGGCACGTATTTTGACCATCCCAGCGTCGCCGTCACCAATAATGAATGCTCCCGCGCCCGTCACCGTCCACTGTGAGGTCGGAGTGCGCTGCGAGCCGTATTCTATGGGATTGCGGTACTGCCGCTCGGCAGAAGCGTTGTGTGACGAGGTGACCGCCGCGCACCGCTCGTATATCCCGTGTGTCGTAAATACACTTGCAAGCGTAATTCCCTCCCCACACGTCGAGCAAGCACCGTACAAGCCGTAATACCCTATATTACAGCCGCAAAGCCCGTAGGCAGAGCCTACGCACTGGTTTAAAAGGTCACCTGCAAAAAGCGCACCGATATCCTCAAATTTCAAATTCTTCTTTGCCAGGGCGCAGTTGAATGCAAGCCTCTGCATCTCGGACTCCGCACTCTCCCAGGTTGCCTTTCCGTATCTGTCATCTGTACAATGCATATCAAAGCGCGGACCCAAGGGTCCGTCATATTCCTTTTTTCCCACCGCGTTTCCGTATGAAATAAACGAGGCGTTAAGCTTAATAATATTTCCCAACCTATTTTTCCCCTTTTTCTTTTGCCATTATTATTCGCATTAAAATCGCAGCTATATAAAAAACTATTGAAAAAAGAAAAAATATGTGATATAATTATAAGGTAACAGTCAAAAATATCCACACACGGAGGACACAGAAATGTTGGCGTCTCATAAAAAGCAATATCATATAAACGTAGCAGAGGGCGAGGTTGGAAAATACTGTATCCTTCCCGGAGACCCCGGACGTTGCGAGAAGATCGCTGCATGCTTTGATAATCCCTATCACGTCTCCACAAATCGCGAGTATAATATCTGGAACGGCTACGTAAACGGTGAGCTTGTATCGGTATGCTCTACAGGTATCGGCGGTCCCTCTACCGCTATCGCTGTTGAGGAGCTTGCAATGTGCGGCGTGCATACCTTTATCCGCATAGGCACCTGCGGAGGCATCTCCCTTGACGTGAGATCGGGTGACGTTGTTATTGCGTCGGGCGCAGTCCGTCAGGACGGAACCTCGCATGAATATGCGCCCCCCGAGTTCCCCGCAGTTCCCGATGCGGACGTGCTCTTTGCACTTCGCGATGCGGCGCGTGACCTCGGCTACACCAATCATACAGGCGTTGTTCAGGCAAAGGACTCCTTCTACGGTCAGCACTCCCCCACGCGTATGCCCATAGCAGGCACGCTTCAGGCAAAATGGGAGGCGTGGAAGCGCCTTGGCGTGCTTGCAAGCGAGATGGAGTCAAGCACTCTCTTCACCGTAGGCTCGTTTTTGCGTGTCCGCACGGGCTCGGTATTCACCTGCGTATGGAATCAGGAGAGATTCAACGCGGGACTTGATACAAACGACGACGAGACACACGATACCACAAGCGGAATCAGAGTCGCGGTCAAGGCAATCGAGAAGCTTATCGAGAGCGACAAAAAATAAAATTTTACGGAGGCAATAATGAAAAAGCAAGTAAAATGCGAGGCCGCAGAATGCCCTTTTGAGTGCTCTTGCGAAAAGACGATTGCCCAAGAAAAAAAGCCCACAAGGGCAAAAAAGCAAAAGAAAGAGCTTTCCCCGGGGGAGAAAATATATAAATTTCTCGACGGCGCAGAGAAGGTTGCAATCTTCCTTGCCGAAGAGCAAAAGGCAAGAAAGAAAAAAGCCAAGAAGCAGCTTAAAAAGGCAAAAAAGCTTGGGAAGATAGACAAAAAGACAGGTATGCTTACGCTAAAGCAGGTTAAGAAGGACAAGATCCAAAAGC
Source organism: Clostridia bacterium (assembly GCA_017522905.1). Taxonomy (GTDB): domain Bacteria; phylum Bacillota; class Clostridia; order Oscillospirales; family CAG-272; genus SVTX01. The sequence continues at coordinate 2,911 of JAFWXY010000031.1, read as the reverse complement.
CCATGAAGCGATATAAGCCCAAAAAACAAAAATAAAAGTAAGGCGCGCTCCGAAGAGCGCGCCCTGATTTTTTTATATCTTAGCCTTTTTGATACGATTCTTCATCTTAATAATGTCCCTTACCATCTTGGGAGCATCGCGCATAACGTTCACAGTGCTTTCGCGGTGATTGATTATCTTGACGGGCATCTCGGCGATCTTCATACCGTACTTAACCGCCCAGAGAATACACTCAAAGTCAAACGCGAAGCGATTGATCTCACAACGGGGGAAGATCTTCTTGACCGCCTCACCCGTAAACGCCTTGCATCCGCACTGAGAGTCGGAAAGCTTGAAGCCACCAATGATGCAGAGCACCTTGATATAGGTCTTGCTTGCAAGCTTACGAATAGCGGTATAGCCCTCGTATCCTTCCTTGTGAAGAGTCCTTGAGCCTATCACCATGCTCGCCTCGGGATTTGCAAGAAAGGTCTCGTAGACCTGCTTTATTACGTCGGTGCCGTAGGCAAGATCTGCATCGGTGAACATAACGTAGTCGCCCTCTGCCGCGAGCATAGCGGTTCTTACGGCATATCCCTTACCCATATTCTGCTCGTAGCCGACCACACGAACGCACGGGAGTCCCATCTCCCTTACCATATCTCCGCAGCCGTCCTTAGAGCCGTCGTCGGAAAAGATTATTTCGTAATCCTCAAAGTTTGCCGACATATACTCGTGGAGAGTAGCTGCAGTCTCCTTGATTATTGAGGATTCGTTGTACATTGGAATGCAAAGTGAGAATTTCATTATCTATTGTCCTTTTTTATTTTTTATAAACGTTAATCTCAAATTCGATCTCGGTTTCAAGAGTCTCAAGGCTCTTGAGTCTCTCGCGGTCGGACTCGCTTGTCCGCCAATAATAAGGTGTCATAGAGAACAGAGCCTCTATGTCATCCTGCCCCTCAACCGCTATCTCGTGTCTTGAATTGATCCTTTCGACGTGCACAAGCTTTTCGGGCAGATCGGCTCTCTCGCCGTTCTCGTAAACGTCGTCGTATATCGCCTGCTTTAGTCCCATAAGGTGATCCTTACCTGCACCCACCACGAAAAGATAGCCGCCATTCTTTAGCACTCTCGTGTATTCCTCCTCTGCGCAGGGCGCGAATATGTTGACCAGAGCATCAACCGAGGCGTCCTTTACGGGAAGCTCAAACACGCTTGCAGTAGAGTAAAGAAGATTTTCCTTTCCCTCCCTTCTTGCAAGCTTCGCCGCCGCACCGCAGGCAAACTTTGAAAGGTCAAAGCCTATTGTCATTCCCACCCTTTCGGATATCATCGAGGTGTAATACCCCTCACCGCATCCCGCATCGATGATCGCCGCATCTCTGCCAACGTATTTTTCAACCGCACGTACCACTGCCTCTGCCGCAGGAGCGTAATATCCCTTTATAAGAAAGCTTCTGCGCGCATCCACAGCGCTCTTTGAGTCACCGCCGCTGTTTCCCGGAAAGCTGAGGTAGCCGTCCCTTGAAAAATCAAAGCAGTGCCGCCGCTCACCCGTGCAAAACGCACTTTTTTGATCTCCGCTCATATAAAGCGATGAGGTACAAACGGGACAGCGCATTATTTTTCGATTATTTCCCTTTTTGTAAACAAAAATTCAATCTCCAACCAAAAGTAACTTATATAAAGTATATTTTAATACTTTTCGCCGAATATTGCAACACTTTATGCAAAAATAATTTTATTTTGTGCCTTTTTCTTCTTTTTCAAGCACCGTGGCGTCGCGGAAGGTCTCAAGCTCAAACCAGAAATTAGAGCCCTCGCCGATTCTGCTCTCAACGCCGTAGGACGCTCCGTGAGATTCAAGAATTCCCTTAACGATGGAAAGTCCGAGTCCCGTTCCGACCTTGGCACGCTTATGCACCTTATCAACCTTGTAATATCTGTCCCAGATATACGGAATATCCTCCTTGGCAATTCCCTCGCCCGTGTCAATGACCGAGATGCGCACGCGGTTATCCCATACAGACTGGTCGATCGACACGCGGCGATCCTCACCCGTATAATTCAGCGCGTTGTTTACAAGATTGTAAACGACCTGCAGTATCATCGTCCTGTCCGCAGTGACAAGCACGCTCTCGTCTGCTGCAAACGTAATGGTATAATTGTACCTCTCGGTAAATTTCTCGTAGCGCGTAAGTACACCCCTTACCGTCTCGGTAAGGTCAAAGGTCTCAAGCTCGGGCTTTCTTGTACCCGCGCGTATCTTTGAGAGATCAAGCATATCGTTTACAAGCTCGGTAAGTCTTTCGGTCTCATCAATAATTACCTGAACGTTCTCGGGATTATTCTCCCCCGGAATATCCCTCATCACCTCGCCGTATCCTCTTATCATTGTAAGAGGTGTGCGAAGATCGTGCGAAACGTTTGCCAGAAGCTCCTTTTGAAGGTCGTCGGTCTTGGCAAGCTCGGATGCCGCAAAGCTAAGCGCCTCTCCAAGCTCCTCCGCCTCTCGGTATCCGCCCCCCGAAAACTCTGCCTTGTAGTCACCCTTAGCAAGCCTCTTTGCAGAACGGCTCATCTTCTCAAGGGGAGCGCAAATAACACGGGAGATAGCCAGTGCGATCACAAGCGCGCCCATGATCAGGATGCAGGCTATCCAGCCAAACTGCATACGCAGCATCTTCGCCGTTGCATCAAGCGGGATAAGCTCGGAATCGATCATGAGAACGTATTCCTCGCCTGCCATGTTTTTCTTTACCGAAACGAATATCGCGTTTAGAGAGCTTCTCTGGTCACCGGGATTTTGTATCCTTTTTGAATATTCACCGCCCGCTCTTACCGCCTCGGAATATATACGCGAGAGACTGTCTCCCGTCAGATGATGGAGCATACATCCGCCGTTGATATCAGAGCTTGCAAGCTCCAG
>JAFWXY010000030.1 GCA_017522905.1 Clostridia bacterium | reverse complement strand
CGCCCAAGCGTTCTGCGATAAGCGAGGTACTGCCGACCATTACGACATCGGTAAGATGCGAAAGGTATCTGTCGCGCATATATCCTACCTTCTCGATGGGCTTCACCATTGCTTCCTCGTTACGCGCTATGTGCGGATTACGAAGCAAGGTATAACGCTCTTGTTTCGCATATACCGCGCCCGGAGCGTAAAAATCCGCAGTTCCCGAAAAGGACTCGTCAAGCAACGTGCGGCACAGCTTTACCGCATCGGGAGATACCATTCTATACGGCATTATCAAGTTGAGTAAGAACTGCATCAGGTCGCCCGAAAGATAGCGGTTATCTCCCTCTATCAAGAGCTTTCCTACGGCATAATTCTTGAGTGCGTTCTCCGCCAAGGCATCAAGCTCGCTTGTAAAATATGCTTCGTGTATAAATAACGGGTTCTTTTTGAGTATCTGAGCCATACGGTAATTCTTGCTCTTTTTGCGAAAGCTCCAACGCTCCGCCCGAGAGATAAAATACCGCTGACGGAAGTAATCGTTGGCGCAAAGATCGTAATATCTCTGCTCGGTAGCCTTGGTCAGCCACTCCCGTTCTTCTTCTGCCGGACTATGCTCCCATCCGAGAGGAAGATCGTCGGGGCGAAACAGCTCGGTTTTCATTGATACCGTGTTCAAGAACTGATAATTCAGCTCGGTGTATTCCTCGGGAGCATCCTTGGATATACCCGTCACATACAGCGCGTGACCGTATTTCTCGCATACGCGCAGATATTTATACCAATGGTATCCGCTTTCTTCAAGCCAACCGAAGCCCTTTAACTGACTTTTCGTTAATATGAGGTGTACTTCATTGATCGGGTGTTCGTTGCCCCAAACGTCCTTGATGCTTTGAATGCCGACACCCGTGAGTAACGTGCGGAAATCCACCTCGTGAACCATTCCCTTGATGTAAGGCATACGGATCTGAAAGGAATGGTGTATGTGCCTGTCGCAAAGCTGCGTATCAATATATTTTGAAAATTCCTTTGAAATAAGACCTTCGCCGTCAAACTCGGTAATGGATATTCTGTCCGTTGTTTCGATACGCTCGTATTTACGGACATTGCCTTCGCCCGTAACATCCTTCACGGTGATGACCTTGGCGTGTGGCTTCGCATCGGTCGGGTTATCAATCACGACAATGCTATGCTCATTCCATAGGAACGGAGCTTCAATTCTCGTTCCGCTTGAAAACATCAATCCGTTATATGCGTAGAGCTTGGAAAGCTGACAATCGCGTATTCTCATATCGAGCGTCATACGGGAGTGAACGGCAGAATACATATCCTCGCGGATAAAAGCAAGGCGAGCATTACGGCTCATACTTGCGGAACGCTCAAATGCTACGTAGTTCTGCTGCCCCTTGCCAAAGTCGAGCTTGATGCCTTGACCTCGGAACATCGACTCGGCTTTCTTCTGTCGCAAAGCCACCTTGGGATTGGTATCGTCACGGTCGAATATTCCCTTGAAATCAACGTATGCAATAACGTCGTATAAATCTTCGATAACGGTATCCTCGGTCGGTGCGGTATATTCATAATTATGGACGGCACACATCGCTTGATAAAATATGGCGTTATCCGCTTGATAGGTTTCACCGCCGCGAATGACGGTGCTTTCGGTTTCACGCTTGTTCAGAGCAACCGTATATCTATCGGGAAAACGCTCGTTGATCTTCGCATAAGCAAGGATTGCCTGCGCGGACAAAAGCGGTATTCTGTATCGTATTTCGGGCATTCTCTCACCTCCCGTCAGTAATCGTTACCAATAGTATATCATAAAAGCGTGAACTTTTCAAGAGGTTTGTAAAATGAATACTACCCACATAATCCACCCGAAGCACCGCCCCTTTGAGCCAAAGTCGAGGGGGTGGTACATTTACCCTCGGCAAAAGATTACACACGCGTAAAGGCAAGAAAAGCCCCCGAAAACAAGGGAATGTACGCCCCATATACGCCCCTAAATGTCTACACCGAGGGCGCGGAAGGATAGGAGTGGTAAAATGAATACTACCCCCATAATGTAGTGTCGGCAATCGCAAATGCACTCTCTCCGAGCGCGGGAGAGTGTTTTTGTTTGCAAATAATTTTACAGCCATAAGGCAGAAAGGAGATTCAAAAATGAATGAATCTACAACCCAAGCGCCAAAAGAATTGGGCGAGCTTATAGGCATCTACGATACGCCTTATGCGTTAAACAACGGATGTCTGAGCATAGAGCGAGTAACGAAATCGGGAGTCTATTATACCCGACTTTGCAACTTCGCTCCCAAAATCGTCAGCGAGGTCACGGTGGATGACGGTGCCGAGCTGACAAGGAAATACCTCATCGGCGGCAAAGACGATAGCGGTCGGGAGCTTCCCTTGGTAGAGGTAGCAGCCACAGATCTTGAAAAGATGGAATGGATGCTGAACCATTGGGATGCTTCGCTTGACCTTGACGTTGTTCCGCAGGTGCAACGCCACGTGCGCCGAGCCATCAAAAGCACGGCAATCTATGCGAGTAAGAAATCGGTGTTTGCTCATACGGGATGGAAGAAGATAGACGGCAAGTATTTCTACCTTCTGCCCGGTAACGAGAAATACGACGTGGAGCTGAAAGGCTCGTTGCAGAGCTACCGCGCGGCAACCACCTTCAACGAAGAAGATCTCGCGTACCTATCGGGATTTTTATATTCCAATTTTATTCCTCACGAGGTCAGCTTTCCGTGCTTGTCGCTTGTGTTCCTCACACCGCTGAATGAGTTTTTACGCAGAGTCGGTCACGAGCCGAAATTCATCCTATTACTTCTCGGAAGGACGGGCAGTATGAAAAGCACCGTGGCGGCTCTGTTCCTATCCTTCTTCGGCAACTTCTCCAACACCGATTTGCCGATG
>JAFWXY010000029.1 GCA_017522905.1 Clostridia bacterium | reverse complement strand
TTTAGTTTCTTGACAACAACGTAAAAAACAATAAGTTTCATTTTGCCTTAACAAATTCATTTTATGTTCCATGTAAACCTTCCATTTCAGCTTCCATTTCATCCTTTTAAAGCACTTCAAATCTCCACAAAAGTTCCATAAAAAAAGAAAGGAGCAAGCCGAAGCTCACTCCTTGATTCATTCAATTGATATTATTCCTCAGCCTCAAACGCGTCCTTGTCAAGTCCGCAGACGGGGCAGACGAAGTCAGCGGGAACGTCCTCCCAAGCCGTGCCGGGAGCGATGCCGTTGTCGGGATCGCCAAGGGCGGGATCGTATTCATAACCACAGGGGCAAATGTATTTCATAATTTTAATTCCTTTCTTGTTTATATATTTTCAGTATTGCCAATTTGGCGGGATATTATTTGTGTGTCAGTCCTCAACGACCTCAAATTTTGAGCCGGGGACCTTGCAAAGAGGACACTTGAAGTCGGCGGGCATCTCCTCGGCCTCATGCACGTAGCCGCAAACGGGACAAACGTACTTCTTGACTTCCTTCTTGGGAGCATTCTCTGCTCCGATCCTCTCAAAATCCTCAACGCCGTGCTTGCAGATGGGACAGATATAATCCTCGGGGAGCTCATCACCCTCGTAGACGTAGTTGCATACGGTGCAACGCCAACCCGATTTCTCGACGGGCTTTGTCGCATTAGCCTTTATAACAGTCTGATAGTAGCCGTAGGTGCAGTTCTCTGCACTCTCAAGCACCTCGCCGTCAACCAACTCTCCGATAAAGAGAGTATGACTGCCGAGATCTACCGTTTCAACGATCTTAAGGGAAAGAAACGCGGTCGCGTACTTTGTAAGATAGTAAAGACCGTTCTCACTTCTCTTGATATCGGAAAACTCCGCGAATTTGTCAACTTCTCTTCCCGACTTCATGCCGAAATGCTCAAAGAGTGAGTAGGGCGCGTCGGTCGAGATAGACGAAAGATTGCACTTTCCCGTATTCATTATCATATCGTGGGTAAGAGTGCCCTTGATAGCCGCAAGAGATATGCGGACGGGGTTGTTTGCAACCTGGACCGCCGTGTTTATAATGCAGGCGTTATCCTTGCCGTCCATCTGTGCCGACATAAGATATACGCCGTAGGTGATGTTATAAAGCGCCTTGGTATTCATAGCTGTCCTCCCTTTTAGTATATATTATGGGGTAAATTCCCCCGCAGCTTTCACCGCGGGGAAAATATTTTCAATATTACTTGAAGTATCTGTCGTGAAGACCCTTGAGTGCCTTGCCGTGTCTTGCTTCGTCGCGAGCCATCTCGTGAACTGTGTCGTGGATAGCGTCAAGACCGTTCTTCTTAGCGCAAGCAGCAAGATCGAACTTGCCCTGAGTTGCGCCGAACTCACAGTCAACTCTCCAAGCGAGGTTCTCCTTTGTGGAAGCCTTCATGTTGGGCTCAAGCTCCTCACCGAGAAGCTCTGCAAACTTAGCTGCATGCTCTGCCTCCTCGTATGCTGCCTTTTCCCAGTAAAGACCGATCTCGGGATAGCCCTCTCTGTGTGCAATTCTTGCCATGCAGAGGTACATACCTACCTCAGAGCACTCACCCTGGAAGTTAGCCATGAGCTGCTCGAAGATGTATGCCTTATCCTCATCGGAAATGTCGGGGTTGTTCTTAACAGTCTTAGCATATACGCCGTACTCGTGCTCTGCTGCAAGCTTGGAAGTATCCATTACCTTGAACTTAGAGCCGGGAACCTTACAAACGGGGCATCTGAAATCTGCGGGCATCTCATCCGCTTCATGTACGTAACCGCAAACGGGGCAAACAAACTTTTTCATAATCTTAATCTCCTTATGTGTGTTAAAAATTTTTTACTTAAATATATTTGAAATATCAGCGTGGCTGACATTTTCATCGTGTAGCATTCTCACCGTGATCTTGGATAGGCTCTCGATGAGATTTTCGTTGATAGCGCCGAACGCTATGTGCATCTTGCAATCTGTCTTGCAGGGGTTTCTGGCGCAATCGTGGGCGCAATCCAGACATTTTGAAATGCATATCGGCCCGTCGATAAGCTCGACTATTTCAAGCACCGTCAGCTCTCCGCCGTCTCTTGCCAGCTCGTATCCGCCCTGCACTCCCTTGTAGGAGCGGACCAGCTTGCCGGCGTTAAGCTTGCGAAGCACCTTTAAGGCAATCTTCGGAGTAATGCAGGCTAAATCGGCTAACGTCGCTGCGCCCGTCTTCTCTCCTAACTTGTCAAGGATAAGGCACATTCTAATGGCGTAGTCCGCTTCTTGCGTTACTCTCATATCATGCCTCTCCTTTCGCTGTTTTGTAATGTCTACCTCTCAGGTACACATTGATTATAACACACACCTTTTCGCTTGTCAATATGTTTTTGAAAAATTTTTTGAAAAATTTTTACCTTTTTCGTAGACATTCAAAGAAAGCCTTATACTATAAAGAAAAATCGGGCAAATAATTTTGTCCGATTTTTTATATTTTCACAACATTTAGGCTCTTTTGCAGTTTTTCCGCGTATTTCGCGGTGGATTGCGCACCTTTTGATTTGCCGTCCCAAATAATAAGTACCGCGTCTGCCATATCGACCATTTCCCTGTTTCTTTTTATCGGCGCGCCCTTTTTATATAAATGATACTTAGGGCGAAGAATATGCTTTGATATCTTGTGGTCGTCTGCATACTTCTCTGCCAGAGTGTCCATTCCCGGTGCGCCGCCAGAAATTATCTCGTCCACGTCGTCAGAGATGTAGGGAGAGAGATCAAAATCCTTAATACTGCGCGAGCCTGCGATCAATAGCTTCATTTTATATTCCCCCAAAAAACAAAAAGGTGCGCAACCGAAGCTACGCACCGAAAAATGCAGGCTTCTGTTGTTGCGACACGAACAGTTTCGTTCCCAATTGAAAACACAGTGGTATTTCACGGTATGCGAAAACAAGCATGCATTTTTACCAAAGTAAATAATGCATACCGTACACCACTTTTTATTCCGAATATTCAATTAAAAACGAAAAATTCTTTCCGTTCGTGTCGCAAAATTATTATATCACACTTTTTTGACTTTGTAAAGGGATAAAATAAAAAAGCCCCTGCCCTCCTCTATTGAAGGTTTTTGAAGATGAGGGGAGAGTGCAGAGAGGGGAGAAGGAACTTTTTTCAAAAAGTTCCTTCTCCCCTCTCTGCGTCTATTCCCACGCCCAAATTACTGAGCTGCCTCAACGATAGCTGCGAAAGCGCCTGCCTTAAGGGAAGCGCCGCCGATAAGACCGCCGTCAACGTTCTCCTTAGAGAGGAGCTCTGCCGCGTTCTTGTCGTTCATAGAGCCGCCGTACTGAACGGTAGTCTCTGCCGCAACAGCCTCGCCGAACATTTCAGCAACAGCCGCACGAACGTAACCGTTACCCTCATCTGCCTGATCGGCAGTAGCGGTAACACCCGTACCGATAGCCCAAACAGGCTCGTAAGCGATGATAACGTTCTTCATCTGCTCCTCTGTTACGTTTGTAAGAGCCATCTTTGTCTGGAACTTGAGAAGCGTCTCGGTGTAGCCGAGCTCTCTCTGCTCGAGAGTCTCGCCAACGCAAACGATCGCCTTAAGACCTGCGTTGAGCGCCGCAAGTGTGCGGAGGTTTACGGTCTGGTCGGTCTCGGCAAAATACTGACGTCTCTCGCTGTGGCCGATAACCACGTACTCAACGCCTGCCTCTACGAGCATAGCCGCAGAAAGCTCGCCGGTGTACGCGCCCGATGCCTTGAAGTGTACGTTCTCTGCGCCGATCTTGATGTTCGAGCCCTTTGCAGCCTCAACTGCCGCGGGAACGTCGATTGCGGGTACGCAGAG
>JAFWXY010000028.1 GCA_017522905.1 Clostridia bacterium | reverse complement strand
GTATCAAGGCAATGAAGAGCCAGGTCAAGACAGCCCTTGAATTCCTCTGCAAGCTGCTCGGGACGAAGAACAAGGTGACCCTCGGAAATAGTGAACTGACGGACACGGATAAGTCCGTGCATCTCACCGCTATCCTCGTTTCTGAAAAGAGTTGAGGTCTCGCCAAGTCGCATGGGAAGATCTCTGTACGAACGCTTCTTGTTAAGGAATACCTGATACTGGAAGGGGCACGTCATAGGACGGAGGGCGAAGCATTCCTTCGTCTCGTCGTCTGCATCACCGAGAATAAACATACCGTCACGGTAGTGATCCCAGTGTCCTGAAATTCTGTAGAGGTCGCGCTTAGCCATAAGCGGAGTCTTTGTCATAAGATAGCCTCTTCTCTGCTCCTCGTCCTCGATCCATCTCTGTAGAGTCTGAATAACACGCGCGCCCTTGGGCATAATGATGGGAAGTCCCTGACCGATAGAGTCAACCGTGGTGAAGAACTCAAGCTCACGGCCAATCTTATTGTGGTCGCGCCTTCTTGCCTCTTCAAGCATAGTTACGTATGCGTTAAGCTCATCTTTAGAGGGGAAAGCAAGACCGTAGATTCTCTGAAGCTGCTTGTTGTTCTGATCGCCCTTCCAATAAGCCCCCGTGCACTGTGTAAGCTTGAACGCCTTGACTGCACCTGTTGCAAAGAGGTGGGGTCCCGCGCAGAGATCAGTAAATTCACCCTGCTTATAGAAGCTGATTACCTCACCTTCGGGAAGCTCCTCGATAAGCTGAACCTTGTAGGGCTCGTCCTTCTCTGTCATAAATGCGATTGCTTTTTCTCTTGGAAGCTCGAAGCGCTCGATTTTAAGGTTTTCCTTTACGATCTTCTTCATTTCCGACTCAAGAGCCTTGAGTATATCGGGAGTGAATGCTACGTCGCTGTCAAAGTCGTAATAGAAGCCTTCCTCGATAGCAGGACCGATAGTAAGCTTTGTTGCGGGATAAAGTCTCTTAACTGCCTGCGCAAGAATATGGGCCGCAGAATGTCTGAATACGCGAGCGCCCTCCTTGTCGGCAAAGGTCAAAAGAGTAACCTCGCTATCATTTGTCATTTCAAAATTGAGCGCAACCGTCTCGCCGTTAACGTTTGCGGCGATAACGCTTCTCTCGACGATCTCAAATGCCTCCTTAGCGGCATCATAAACCGTAATGGGAGCGCTTGATTCAATTGTCTTAGAACCAAAATTGATTTTCATGATTAAAGCCTTTCTTTATATGATAAATATTGTTTTTATAAAAAAATACACCCCGACACAAAACTGTGTTCGGGGTGCGATTTGCACGGTTCCACCCGAGCTTTTAACTCATTAGGATATTAGATTAATTCAAAAGTGGTATCTTGAATTCTGCATAAAGGACTTTCACCAACCGTCCTCTCTCTGTGTATGCTCAAATACAAAACGTGTCTTTTGCTTTATTTTCTGTTGTAGGATGACTTGGGATTAACAAGCTCTCTCCAGTCAAGGTCTCCTCTTTCAAGAGCCATGATGATAATCTCCGCGGTTGCAATGTTGGTTGCAACGGGAACGTTATATCTGTCACAAGCCAAGAGAAGCTTCTTTTCGATCTCGTCATGCTCGGAAAGTCCCATAGAAGGACGGGTGTCCCTGAAGTAGATAAGAACGTCTATCTCGTTGTACTCGATTCTGGACGCAATCTGCTCTTCTCCACCCTGCTCTCCGCTAAGGAGCTTTTCAATCTTCAAGCCGGTTGCTTCGGATATATATTTAGCGGTGATTCCGGTAGCACAAATATTGTGCTTGCTCAAAATGCCGCAATATGCTATACAAAATTGTGTGATAAGCTCTTTTTTGACATCGTGTGCTATTATTGCGATTTCCAAGTCGTTATCCTCCATTTTTGTAAACTCGCGATATCACAAAGCAATGTAGGATGCCACACTTTATGATATTAAAGCGATTATATCATATTTTTTTGATTTTGTCAATGCACTTGATGTACATTTTTTAAATATTTTGTTAATTAATGTAACTCGAACAAATCCAAAGTGCCGTGGAATTTACAGCGTTTTAGTCAAAGCATCTGGAGCACGCCTTGAATTTTCCTGCGTCTTGTGCATCGGAAATCTTTCCCGAAAAAATCTTGGAGCTGTTCTTTATATGTGAGCAATCGGCGCTTTTGTGCCACACGGTGCCCGATTCGGTCCAATAAACGACATCATTCTGCTCTTCTGTGTTTTCCTCTATGGGCTTGGACGTTGCCGCTTCTGTCTTTTCTTCCTTGTTTTCATCTGCTTTGGTTGCTTCGCTTAACACCTCGTTTTTGATCTCGGAGATCTTCTCGTCGTCAAGCAGTACACCGCCCGAGAGATGGTGTCTTGATTCATCAAAATCGCATGACAACATGCAGATGGTAAGGATCAACGTTAAAGCTATGGTAAATGTTTTGATTATGTACTTCATATTCAATATCGTTGAGGGATCACACGTCTGCAAGCATGTGTTCAAGAATCTCCATCTTGTTGTTGGAGAATTCATATGCCCCCTTATAGTCCTCCATTTCCTTGCAGCATTTCTCCATATCTCCGCAACAAATATATAAAAGTAGTCTTGATGGTACGGTCTCGCCGTCCATTATCGAGCGCAGGATCGTAGAGGCCTTTCTGTATTCGCGCGACAAGAGACAACGTCTTGCCTTTATGTGAGCGATAAAGAGCTTGTCCTGCTCTGAGAGCTCACCCGCGTTATAGAGAAGCTTATCGGCATCCAATTCACTTTGCTTTCCGGAGAGGATAGCAATATATTTGCAGAATACGTCACCGAAAAGTGAGGGGTTAAGTATTCCCGTACCAATCTCGGTGTCAATCTCATCAGAGTCCAATGTGGGAGAAAGGGTCTTGAGGAGATGAAACATAATATAAATACTGTTTTTTTGAGTTACCGTAGAATAGATAGTATTAGCGGCGTGATTGAGAGCCTCATCTAACAGCTGACGTGCCGAATAGAGCTTGCCGCCCTTGATATATTCCTCTGCGGTCCCGATACAGCAGTCTGTCAGTATAAGCTCGATCTCGTCATCAAATTCATCAAACGAATCGTTGCATATCTCGTAGCAAAGCTCAAAATTCTTGTCACTATATGCACGGCGAATATCTCGCATGACCTTGGCCTTGTTATAGATAAACTCTTCCTCGCCCTCTGACAAAAGATAACCCGCGGGCACGCCGAGCTTCTGTGAAATATGAAGTATAGTTCCAAGAGAGGGCTGAGCAATCCCGTTTTCGATTTGACTGAGCATATTGCGGGTAATAACGTTTCCGGCAAGCTCGCTCTGAGTCATAAGCTTTTCAACTCTTATCTTCTTTATCTTGCTTCCAATATTCATTTTTACTCCTCGTGGTAAATATGATTTACACTATTATATCACAACGTGCAAAAAAAAGCAACTGTTTTTTTATAAAAAATATTTAAAAACCCACCCGATTCGGGTGGGCTTCAGAGATTTATTTTTTCATTCTACAAGATCGTTTTCGCGGAATTGAAGAGAATAAAGCTTTTTATATGTTCCGTCCTTGGCGATAAGCTCCTCGTGTGTTCCGCGCTCCGAAATTCTGCCGTCAAGAACCACGGCTATCTCATCCGCGTTGCGAATGGTGGAAAGCCTGTGCGCTACGACAAGCGTTGTTCTGCCTCTGCACAGCTCATCAAGAGCCTCTTGAATGAGGACCTCTGTGGTGTTGTCAAGCGCGCTTGTTGCTTCATCGAGAATAAGTATTGCGGGATCCTTTAAGAAAACACGGGCAATGCTGAGTCTCTGCTTTTGTCCGCCCGAAAGCTTGACTCCGCGCTCACCTACCTCGGTATCATAGCCCTTTTCAAGTGTCATGATATAGTCGTGAATATTCGCACGGCGCGCCGCTTCGTATACCTCTTCATCGCTGGCATCGGGACGACCGTAAAGTATGTTTTCCTTAATTGTGCCAACGAAAAGAAAGACGTCCTGCTGAACTATACCAATGCTCTTTCTTATTGAGCCTAATGTCAGCTTTCTGATATCTTTGCCGTCGATAAGTATGGCGCCGTTATCCTCACCGAGACTGTAAAAGTTAGGCAACAGATGGCAAAGAGTTGTCTTTCCGCCGCCGGACGGGCCGACCAATGCAAGCTTTCTTCCCTTTTCAAGCCTTAGATTGATGTTATGTAGTACCTCTTGGCTGCCCTCGTATGCATACGTAACGTTTTTGAATTCAATAACTCCCTCAACCTTGCAAAGCTCCTCCGCATCAGGGGCATCTGTTTCGGGCTCTTCCTCCATGATCTCAACGAATCTGCGGAATCCGCTGACACCGTTTTGGAATTGCTCCATAAATGCAATAAGAGTATTTACGGGATTGATAAAGAGGTTGACAGATACGATAAAAGTTGAATAGTCACCGAATGAAATTCTGCCTGCGTAGAGGAACAAGCCGCCCGCGATAAGAATAAATACGTTGAAAATATCTGTTATGAAGGATGTCGAGGAGTGGAATTTCGCCATGGCGTTGTACGCGCTTCTTGAGGCATTTACGAATTCCTCGTCTCCTTTTCTGAATTTTTCAACCTCGCGAGCCGAGTTTGTGTAAGCCTTTGTAACTCTTATTCCTGTTACACTGCTTTCAACAGATGCATTTATTGTGGCGTTGCTCTTTCGTCTGTCGTCGAATGCGCGCTTCATCGCCGTACGGTAATGAAGGGTTACGAAGAAAAGAATCGGAACGCATGCGAAAACTATAAGAGTAAGTATCCAATCTATCGTAAAGAGATAGATAAATGACAATATTATCATTATCGAGCTTATAAGCAGATTCTCGGGACCGTGGTGAGCAAGCTCGCAGACCTCAAAAAGATCGCTTCCGATTCGGGTCATAATACGACCTGTTTCGTTGTTATCGTAAAACTTAAAAGGCAATTCCTGTAAATGATTGAAGAGATCCTGTCTCATTTGAGATTGCATTCTGACACCGATAATGTGGCCGTAATACTGTACAAAATAGCGCAAAAACATGCGGATAATGTAGAATAAAAGAACAAGGATTCCCGCCACCACTATAGTGGAATACATCTTGTTTGGTATGTATTCGTTAAGCATCTTGTTTGTAACTATGGGATAAACCATACCAATGACAGATATCATAAGAGCCGCAAGCATATCAAGTGCCAGCATTTTCTTATGCGGCTTGTAGTAGCTTATAAATCTTTTTAACATTTTCCTTCTCCCGAACTAAAATACTACACCATTATACACCGAAAATACAATCAAGTCAATAAAACGACAAAAAAAGAGGGATATTTATCTTGCAAATATCCCTCTATGTAGTTTTAGATTACAAATATCAGTGAACGATGCATCTCTCGGTGTCTTTGTCGAAGATGTGCATTCTTGCGGTGTCAAGAGCGATCTTGATTGTATCGCCGGCGCGAGAAGTAGATCTTGCAGATACACGAGCTGTGAGCTTTGTCTCACCAACGAGGAGGTAGAGATAAATCTCTGCACCCATAAGCTCTGTAACTTCAACGTAGGACTCTACAGTGCTGTCCTCAAGAGCGGAGATCTGAGCGGGCTGGTCGTGAATGCTCTCGGGACGAATACCGACAACAACCTCCTGACCGATGTACTCCTGAAGCTCGGGAGCGTTTGCCTTGTCTGCGGGAACCTTGATTGCGTTGCCCTCAAACTCGAAGTAAACGTCCTCGCCCTTCTTAACAAGAGCGCCGTTGATGAAGTTCATCTGGGGAGTTCCGATAAATCCTGCAACGAACATATTAACGGGGCAATCGTAAAGGTGCTGAGGTGTATCAACCTGCTGGATAAGACCGTCCTTCATAACAACGATTCTGGATGCCATGGTCATAGCCTCTACCTGGTCGTGAGTAACGTAAATAAACGTTGTCTCAACTCTCTTGTGAAGCTTTGTAAGCTCGGTTCTCATGGTTGCACGGAGCTTAGCGTCGAGGTTGGAAAGCGGCTCGTCCAAAAGGAATACCTTAGGGTTACGAACGATCGCACGACCAAGCGCAACTCTCTGCTTCTGACCTCCGGAAAGAGCCTTAGGCTTTCTGTCGAGAAGGTGTGTGATATCAAGGATTCTTGCAGCCTCCTCAACACGTCTCTTGATCTCATCCTTGGGAGTCTTGTTGAGCTTAAGACCGAATGCCATGTTCTCGGCAACAGTCATATGAGGATAAAGAGCGTAGTTCTGGAAAACCATCGCGATGTTTCTGTCCTTAGGAGCAACGTCGTTAACAAGACGGTCGCCGATGAAGAGCTCACCCTCAGTGATCTCCTCAAGTCCCGCGATCATACGGAGAGTGGTTGATTTACCGCATCCGGAAGGACCGACAAAAACGATAAATTCTTTATCCTTGATTTCAAGGTTAAAGTCAGATACGGCGGTAACTCCACCGGGATACTTCTTATAAATGTGTCTTAAAGACAAGCTAGCCATGGTTTTCCTCCTGAAATTGTATAGAGCTGTTTCTTTGTATTTTTTAACATTATAATTTTACCAAAAATCCGGCGAATTTCCAAGAGCATATTTCAACAAAGTTACACCAAATCATTTGTGCAAGTTGTACAAATAAATTGACAATGCCCTTTTCTGCAGATTTTCGTCAACTTGTTTTGGGCGTTTGTGCCATTAGAGCTTCATTGTAAGCGAGATGCGCTTTTTCTTGATGTCAACCGCCAAAACCTTGACCTTAACGATATCACCGACCGAAATGACCTCGGAGGGGTGCTTGATATATCTGTTGCATATCTGTGAGATATGAACGAGACCGTCCTGGTGAACTCCGATGTCAACGAACGCACCGAAGTCGATCACATTTCTGACTGTACCCGTAAGCTCCATATCGGGCTTGAGATCCTCCATGTTGAGGATGTCATCCCTGAGGATGGGAGGTGCAAAGGAGTCACGAACGTCACGACCGGGCTTTTCAAGCTCTCCAATAATATCAAGGAGAGTGGGCTCTCCAATCTCGAGCTTCGCCGATACCTGCTTGATTCCCTTCTTGTTTACGTCGTTGCGGAGATTCTTGAGCTGCCCGTGCTTGGCATCGTCAAGCGTATAACCGAACATTTCGAGAAGCGCCTTAGCGGCAGCATAGGACTCGGGATGTACGCCCGTGTTATCAAGTATCTCCTTGGAGTTGGGAACTCGGAGGAATCCCGCGCACTGCTCATATGCCTTGTCGCCTATTCGCGGTACCTTCTTTATCTGATTTCTCGATGTGAATTCGCCGTTCTCCTCGCGGTATTTGACAATGTTTTTAGCACTCGTCATATTAATTCCGGAGATATATGAAAGAAGCGAATAGGAAGCTGTATTTACGTCTACACCCACGGCGTTAACGCAATCCTCTACGACACCGGTAAGGGCGCCGTCAAGCCTTGCAGGCTTCATATCGTGCTGATACTGACCTACACCGATAGACTTGGGGTCGATCTTAACAAGCTCTGCCAAGGGGTCCTGAAGTCTTCGCGCAATAGATACTGCAGAACGCTGCATAACATCAAATTCCGGAAATTCTTCGGTCGCAAGCTTTGAAGCGGAATAAATAGACGCCCCTGCCTCATTTACTATAATGTACTTGCAGCCCGACTCGGGGATATCTTTGAGAAGCTCGGCAATGAAGATCTCGCTC
>JAFWXY010000027.1 GCA_017522905.1 Clostridia bacterium | reverse complement strand
GTTATCTTTTTTTTGGCGAAGAGGACTACATGAAGAAGTTTGCCCTTGACACCGCGATCTCTGCAATTTCGCCCGACCCCACCTTCGCCTTTTTCAACGAGATAAGGCTTGACTCCTTTTCCTACTCCACCGATGCACTCATCGACGCGCTTATGCCCGCGCCAATGATGACAGACCGAAAGCTTGTTGTTCTCTCGGGACTCGACTTTACCGCTATGAAGCAGAGCGAGGTAGACGGACTTTGCAAAGCTCTTGAGCTTTTGCCCGAGTACGACTACAATACCCTGATAATTACCACAAGCGCAGACCGATTTGACGCGGGACGGTCGCCTAAAAAGCCCTCCGCGGTTCTCAAAAAGCTCTCCGAGTATCTTATCCCCGTTAATTTTGAAAAGAATTCGCCTGCGCGCCTCTCATCCTGGGTTGCCAAGCATTTTGAGCATAACGGTGTAAGAGCCTCTGCGGACGTTTGCTCATATATCATAGAGCGGTGTGGCAGAGATATGTTCAATCTTGCAAGCGAGACGGACAAGCTTGCCTTCTACACCCTTGCAAAGGGCAGAGATATCGTTACACGCGAGGATGTTGTCAATATTGCAACCTCCGTCGCCGAGTACGATGCCTTTGCGTTTACAAACGCGATAGGCGCGCGCAGACGGGACGAGGCGCTTGAGATTTTGCGCGATATGAAGGGCAGACGAATTGAGCCGATCGTGATAAGCGGCTCGATAAGCTCTACCGTGTGCGATATGATGACTATATCGGTAATGCGCTCCGAGGGACTGACCCCCAAGGAGATGGCGGATGCCACGGGTCTTAATGAATTTGTGATATCCCGACTTCTCCGCACGCTACCGGATGAGGCTATGTGTAAGCTGATGCTATCGAGATGCGCCGCCGCAGACCTTGAAATAAAGCTGTCGCGCGATGGATATGCCGTGCTTGAAAGACTGATATGCACTATCTAAAGTGTGTAAAAGGCTCTTGACAAGCAAAGGGATTTAATATATAATTACTTTTGGAAACCCTATATATGGGAATTTGTATATAAGAAAGGATTTTTAACTATGACACTCAATATTCAGCTTAAAGAAATTAACGACGTTTATAAGCTTGTTAACATTCTCGTAGGATTTGACGGTGACGTTGACCTTGAGTCGGGCAGATATAAGGTGGACGGTAAGTCTATTCTCGGTATCTTCTCCCTTGACCTCCGTCAGCCCATAAAGCTCACATACGACAAGGAAGAGGGCGCAGAGAAGCTCCGCGCTCAGCTTGAGCCCTTCATTATCTGACAGAGTTTATTAACAAAAAGGCAGAGACATAGGCATTTCTGCCGACCTAAAGGGCGGACATCCGCCCTTTTAATCTTTAGAAAAGAGGAAGAGTATGAACCTTCTTGATACTATCGCGGCTATAAGCACGCCATACGGTAAGGGTGGGATAGCGGTGATCCGAATCTCGGGCTCTGAGGCGGTCTCGGTTGCCGAAAGGATGTTTGAGCCGAAAAACAAAAAGCCGCTATCAGAGACCCCAAGCAATCGCGCGGTATACGGCTCGATATATGCAAATAAGGACGGGGAACGCGTTGCCATTGACGACGGAATTGCCGTTGTTTTCCGCGCGCCTGCATCATTTACGGGCGAGGATACGGTAGAGATCTCCTGCCACGGTGGTGTGCTCTTGACCCAAAGAGTGCTTGAATCTGCACTTCTTTCCGGCGCAAGACTTGCAACCGCAGGCGAATTTACCCGTCGTGCCTATATTAACGGAAAAATGACTCTTACAAGTGCTGAGGCTCTCGGAGAGCTGCTTGCCGCATCGACTGACGAGCAGATAAGCCTTGCACGTTCGGGCCTTCGGGGTAAGCTTTCGGGCGAAATATCAAGAATTTACAACTCTCTTTGTGACGTTTTGGCTGCAATATATGCCCACATTGACTATCCCGACGAGGATCTCGCAGATATAAGCCGCGAGGAGATGCTTGACATAGCAAACAAAAATCTCTCGGATCTTAAGCGCCTTGCCGCTACCTATACTACGGGTCACGCGGTTGGCGAGGGAATCTCGACCGCGATAGTTGGCAGAACAAATGCGGGCAAGAGTACGCTTTATAATCTGATAGTCGGCAGAGATGCCGCTATTGTAACTGATATTGAAGGAACGACGCGCGACATTCTTACCGAGAGCGCAAAGCTTGGCAAGATAACGCTTCGTCTTTCCGACACTGCGGGACTGCGCGAGACGGGAGACAAGGTTGAATCTATCGGTATCGAGCGCGCAAGGCGCGAGGCAGAGTCTGCAGAGCTGATTCTGGCAGTCTTTGACGGCAGCCGTGCCCCCGACCGAGAGGACGGGGAGTTCTGCGAGTACCTTGAAACCCTTGGCGGCACAAAGATTGCCATAATCAACAAGAGCGACAAGGGAATTACCGACGAAATGACGGCGTTGGTCAACGGATTTGACCATGCCATCCCCTTCTCTGCCGAGAGCGGAGCGGGTTTTGATATACTTGCATCGACCGTTGAGGAGATATACATTGACAGCTCACTTGATATGGGTCAGAGCGCTATCATTGCAAACGCAAGGCAAAACACTGCGCTCCTCTCCGCGATCTCGACTCTCACGGAGGCAATAGAAACCATCCGAAACGAGCTGCCCCTTGAGGTTTGCTGTGTTGAGCTTGAAAACGCCCTCTCCGGTCTTGGGGAGCTTGACGGCAGGACGGTGTCCGAGGATATCATATCAAAAATTTTTGCTAATTTCTGCGTTGGAAAGTAAGAGGAAACAAAAAGCATGAGAATTCTTGCAATAGGTGACATTGTAGGCACCAGAGCAATTAAATATTTAAGAGAAAATCTTTGGAGACTCCGCGACTCAAGGAAAATTGATTACGTTATCGCAAACGGCGAGAATACAAGCGAAATACACGGGATCTCTGCCGCCGATGCGCAGGCTCTTCTCGATACGGGCGTTGACTTTATCACGCTTGGCAACCACACTTGGAATAAAAGAGATATTTACCCCTTCCTCGATTCCAACGGAGAGTGCATCATTCGCCCCGCAAATTACCCCGGAAGCGCGCCCGGATACGGCTATTCGATAGTCGATATTCAGGGATATCGCGTGCTTATTATGAACGTTCTGGGTCAGGTGTTCCTTGAGCCCGTGGGCGATCCCTTTGACGCGGTTGAATACATACTTGCGCGCGAGGAGGGCAACTTTGATCTCTCGGTCCTTGATTTTCACGCCGAGGCGACAAGCGAAAAATACGCCATGGCGCGCGTGTTTGACGGCAAGGTCGATATGATTTTCGGCACTCACACCCACGTTCCCACCGCCGACA
The DNA here is from genome assembly GCA_017522905.1 of Clostridia bacterium. Classification (GTDB taxonomy): domain Bacteria; phylum Bacillota; class Clostridia; order Oscillospirales; family CAG-272; genus SVTX01. The sequence goes on along the minus strand of JAFWXY010000027.1, from coordinate 9,262 downwards.
CGCAAATTCTTCCCGGTGGCACCGCTTACGTTACCGACCTCGGTATGACAGGCCCCCGAAACGGAGTGCTTGGAGTTGACGCGGAGTGCACGATCAAGAAAATGAGGACGCATATGCCCGCTCAGTTTACCGTTGCGGACGGCGAGATAAAGGCAGATGCGGTGATTTTTGAGACAAACGGCACAAAGGTCACAAAAATTGAAAGAATAGTTTTCTGATTTGAAGAATTATGGAAATTAGGAGAACGAAAAAAGAGGATATTGACGCTATAATGCCGATATTTGACGAGGCGAGGGCAACTATTGCTACCCTTGGCATTGATCAATGGCAGAACGGCTATCCTTCACGCGAGATTATAGAAAAGGATTTCTCAAAGGCGCAGTCCTATTGCGTTAGCAGAGACGGTGAGACAGTCGGCACATTTGCTCTTATTGACGACGGTGAGCCGACATACGACAAGATCTTTGACGGAAAATGGCTTACAGGAGACGGGCGGGATCACTATTTTGCGATTCACCGCGTTGCGATCTCGGTCCAGAGTCGCGGAAGCGGAATCTCAGCTCAAATAATCGACTTTTGCGCCGAAAGAGCCCGTGAAAACGGCAAAAGATCGCTTCGAATCGACACCCACAGAGGCAACGTGGTAATGAGAAGAATGCTTGAGAAAAACGGCTTTGTGCATTGCGGAGTCATCTATCTTGCAGATGGCGACGAGCGCGTGGCGTATGAAAAAACATTATAAAGCAAAAAAGGAGAAGACCCGTGGGTCTTCTCCTTATCTTTTTTCTTATTTCATCTTAACAGCGGCTCTTACCTTGTCTGCAATATTCTTTGCGGTAAGTCCGTACTCTTCAAGAAGCTTCGGTACGTTGCCCGACTTGCCGAACTTGTCCTCTACACCAACGCGGAGTACGGGAACGGGGCAAGCCTCACAAACTGCCTCGGTAACTGCGCTTCCGAGACCGCCGATAACGGTGTGCTCCTCTGCGGTAACGATTGCGCCTGTTTCCTTTGCCGCCTTAACAACGATATCCTTATCAAGAGGCTTGATAGTATGAATGTTGATAACGCGAACGTCGATTCCCTCTGCCTTGAGCTCTTCAGCTGCCTCGAGTGCGAGGTGTACCATGTAACCTGTAGCAACTACAGTCGCATCCTTACCGTCGCGGAGCATTACGCCCTTACCAAGCTCGAACTTATAGCTCTCTGCATCGTTGAGAACGGGACAAGCGAATCTTCCAAAGCGGAGATAGAAGGGACCGTACGTCTGCATAGCCGCCTCAACTGCCGCGCGAGCCTCAACTGCATCGCAGGGGTTGACAACTGTCATTCCGGGGATAGATCTCATAAGTGTGAGGTCCTCGATGCACTGGTGTGTTGCGCCGTCCTCACCAACGGTGATTCCCGCGTGAGTTGCGCCTATCTTTACGTTGAGGTGGGGGTAGCAGACGCTGTTTCTTGCCTGCTCAAACGCTCTGCCTGCCGCGAACATTGCAAAGCTGGATACGAATGCCATCTTGCCTGCCGCCGCAAGACCTGCAGCAACGCTCATCATATTGCCTTCTGCAATTCCACAGTCGAAAAATCTCTCGGGATATGCTTTCTTAAACTTAATTGTCTTGGTAGCTTCTGCAAGGTCTGCATCAAGTACCACGAAATCATACTTATCGGCAAGCTCGACCAAAGCATTTCCGTAAGTTTCTCTTGTTGCTATCTTCTCTGCCATGATCTTAACCTCCAATTCTTGCCTTGATTTCTTCAACTGCCACGAGATAGTCGGCATCCTTAGGAGCCGCACCGTGCCAATTTACCTTGTTTTCCATGAAGGAAACGCCCTTACCCTTAACCGTGTTTGCAACGATTGCGGTAGGTCTGTCCTTGCACTCGCGTGCTGCGCGGAATGCCGCCTCGATCTGGTCAAGATCGTGTCCGTCTATGGTAATAACGTTGTATCCGAACGCCGCGAGCTTGGGCTCGAAGGGAGCGGGGCCGATGATCTCTGCTACGGGGCCGTCGATCTGGAGACCGTTGGAGTCGATGATAACGCAGAGGTTGTCAAGCTTATAGTGGTTAGCAAACATAGATGCTTCCCAAACCTGACCCTCCTCGCTTTCACCGTCGCCGAGGATCGTGTAAACTCTGTAGTCCTTGTTATTGAGCTTGCCGGCAAGCGCCATTCCGCAAGCAGCCGAGATACCGAGACCGAGAGAGCCCGTTGTCATATCTACTCCGGGAATACCCTTCATATCAGGGTGACCCTGAAGACGGCTATCATTCTTACGGAGAGTCAAAAGCTCTTCTACAGGGAAGAAGCCCTTGAGTGCAAGTGCCGAATAAAGTGCGGGAGCAGTATGTCCCTTGGAGAGGACGAATCTGTCTCTGTTCTCATCCTTGGCATTTTCAACGTTGACGTTCATTTCCTCAAAATAGAGGTACGCCAAAATATCTGCAATTGAGAGCGAGCCGCCGGGATGTCCCGAGCCTGCCGCGTGTGTAGCTTCGATTACACCGAGTCTTATCTTTTCGGCGATAACCGCAAGCTCCTGCTTTCTTGTCATTTCCATTTAAATATCCCCCTTGATAGGCATAAATATATATACATTATACCTTGTGGTGGGCGGGTTGTCAATGATTAATTCCATTTTTTTCTTTGTTGCGGAGATATTTTATCCTTCAAAAGATAAAATCAAGCCTTTTTATAAAAAGCTCGATTTCTCTGCCCCCCACATTTCCTTTGATGCTGTACGGATATTCATACCCCTCGGGGAATGTATATTCAAGGTCGAAGGTCGCGTCATTTACGCGAATGACGGTATCTCCCTTTTCGGTTTTTTTTACAGACGATATTTCTCCCGAATATAAAAGCGACAAAAAAGGCTCGAAGAGCCCATCCGCCTTGAAATCCTGCAAAATAAGCTCGTAAAGCCTTGCCTCACATATTCCTTCTGTGTCTCGTGACAACACGAGCCCGTTGAGTGACGCGGGTGATTCAAATGATAAAACAGTCGCACATTCGTCCTCTGCCGCGTTCGGTCGATTTTTCAGTATTACCGAAAATTCCTTGCCGTCAATATTTCCGCTTATCTTTGCATCAAAATTGCGGTCTGTATACGCGAATCTATCTTTAGTTGCCGCTCCGCCGCAGGAATTCATGCCAAAGCCGAACACAAGGATACATAAAAGCAAAAATGCCGCCGTTGCAATGTTGGATTTCAAGAAAACACCCCCGTTTTAGTTTAGTTTGTCTCTATTGCTTGATTTTATGCCGCTGTGCAGATTTATATGTCAGCGACACAAGAAAAATATTTTAAATTCGCCTAAAATTTTATTGCAATCTTGCACTCTCCGTGATATAATTATAATGGTTAATTATGATATGACTAAAATACGAGAAAGGAGACGAATATGCAGCCCAGTTATCTTTACGATACCATGCCGAAGACCGACACAAGAAGAAACTTTTGCGTTGTAGATACCGATGCTTTGCGCACTAACTATACTCTCCTTTCCGACATGTCAAAGGGTAGTCGACCTATTTCTGTCGTAAAGGCAGATGCCTATGGACACACCTCTGAGATCTGCGTACCCGTGCTGCTTTCCTTGGGATGCGACTTCTTTGCCGTCTCCTGTACCGAGGAGGCGACCTCGGTCCGTAAGCTCTGCCGCAGAGAGGGTAAGGACGCAGACGTGCTGATTCTCGGCTACACCGACCCCTCCGACGTTCAGTTTTTATCGCAAAACAACATAATCCAGACCGCGGTGAGCTTAACGCACGCAGAAAATTTATCGCGTGCGGCAATAGAGAAGAATTGCAAGCTTCGAGTTCACGTTGCGGTTGACACGGGAATGAACCGAATCGGGGTTTGTGCCACCGATGAGCGCCTTTGCTCATCTGCCGCGGACGAGATCGAGCAGATAACCCGACTCGAGGGACTTATAGTTGAAGGAATATTCACCCATTTTTCAAAAAGTGACGGCTTGGCAGATGATACTCTAGCGGAAGGCAGCTTTACAAGAAATCAAGCGAAATGCTTTGCCGAGATATGCAAAATTCTTTCCTTGCGCGGCATTAGGCTCTTTACTCATGCGTGTAATAGCGCGGCAACGCTCCGCTTCCCCGAATTCCATCTTGACGGCGTACGTCTCGGTATCGCACTTTACGGAGTTTACCCCTCGGAGCACTTTGAAAATATAGGTCTTTTGCCTGTTATGTCGCTTTCAACCGTTATAGCTCACGTCCATACCGCGCCTGCGGGAAGCTCGGTAGGCTACGGCGGTGCGTTCGTTGCAAATGCCGACACAACGATTGCAACCCTTCCGATAGGCTATGCCGACGGGTTTTTACGTAAGTATTCGGGTGCGGAAGTAAACGTTCTGACTAAAAATGGCAAATTCAAGGCGAAAATTGTCGGCAGGATCTGTATGGATCAGTGCATGATAGACGTCACGGGACTTGAGGTCAAGGTCGGCGACCGCGTAATACTCTTCGGGGATACGCCCGAAGGTCTGCGATCTCTTGCCACACTTGCGGAAACCATAGAATACGAATGCTTATGTCTTATCTCGGCTCGCGTTCCGAGAGTGAAAAAATAAAAGCTTGGAGATAGAAATGAAAAAACAAAGAATTTTATTGTGTATAGCCCTTATCGCGGTGATGCTGCTTTCCTCGTTCGCCTTTGTGTCCTGCGAGGAGAAGGAATACGTTACCGGGATCTCATCCGTTGAAATAAAGGATGATACCGTAACTATAAAGGCTAATCTTGATGAGACCTACGCCTCCGATCACTCCAAGGATACGGTCTATATCCTGGCGGTTGACGGAATGCAACCCGACGGATCGCTAAAGGGGGCAGAGGTCGTTGCTGAAGCTAAGGCGAAGAAGTCAATGAGCTTTAAGGTTTCACTTGTTGACGGCATCGGTACGTCGCGAATTGCGTGCGCATTCGTATTGGCGGAGAAAAACGGCGAAAAATACTCCGCGCTGACAGATTTTGCATACATAACGAACCCCGAGGCTGTAGCACAAAAGAATGAGGGCCCCGCATATACGTCCGGAATAAAGGGGCTTGCCGGCAATGATGTCGTGGGAGCATCGGTGATTGGTACGGAGCATGTGATCGTGGAAGTCAATATGGCAGATATTATTCTTACCGAGTTCGATGTTGATGCGATCAGATTCAATTACGAAAACATCACATATTTCTATGATCGGGATGAGGTTGAGCGTCTTGACGGTTTGTTTTCCGATGCATTTATGTCGGGTACACGCGTATATATCCGCACGGAGTATCTAAAGACTGAGAATAATAAAAATCTCAGGCAGATGCTCCCGGACTTAAGCTCGGACGAGGGCGTGAGATTGACAAAATCGTTTTATGCCTTCCTTGCATCGAGATATTCTGCAACTGACTATATAATCGGAGACAGAGTGAACAGATATGGAGAATATTCTTATAGCAGCGTGCTTGAGGCTGAGGAATTTGAAAGAATATATTCATGCTGGGCGAGAATGGCAAATAACGTTCTTAAAAGTGTAAACTCGTCGGCTAAGATATACGTTCCTGTTGATAATTCGTGGAAATCCGACGGACAGAGCGGCATTATAGGTGCGCAGGCGTTCTTATCGCATTTTGCAAGCTCTGCAAGGGCTTGTGGCGATTATAATTATGCGATAGCGCTAAATCTTGGCGACGGAGATGATCTTACCGCGCTTCTTAAGGATGAGGGGTATAATTATTCTAAGATTGGCGCAATCAACCTCTCGGAGTTCTCTGATTTCGTTGATAAGAGCGAAATGAGATACAAGAGCGAGAAAAGAGAGATGATAATAGACGGACTTGACCTTTCCAATGTCAAGGACTCCAAGAACAGTGCGGCTTACTACACTCTTGCTTATTACACCGCCGCAGAAAACGGATTTGATGCATTTGTATACTCGGGAGAGATTTACGGACGAGCATACTCAAGGGGGGATCTCTACTTTGCGTATATGATGTGCGGAAGCAGCATGAATTCTCAGCTTGCTGACTACACTGACCGACTTGGCGGTGCGTACGTTCCAAACTTTGAGGGGTATACTACCAACAATCTGAAATACGTTCAGAATGCCGCTACCGAAATAAAAGAGCAGGCAGAAAAGCAGAAAAAGGTTTTTCCTGTAGCCTTATCTGACTTTGCGGTCGTTGGAGATGTTTCTAATTATCAGGGAATGCTTGGTGAAAATGAAGTCACTTGGTTGATTGAGGCGGACCTTGAATCCTCTCACGGTGGAATCATGGCAGGTAATATTCCTGCAAAAAATATTGTCAGCTCTGGATATATCGGTGTTACTATCAATTCTGCATCAGAGCGCACGCTTTGTGTTCTTTTGAGAAACGAAAGCACAGGAGCACAAACCTATACGTTTGTCGGTGAGTGCAAAACGCTTAACGGAAAGAACACCTATTATTTCGATATTTCCGAGTTTACAAAAGGAGTGGACAATTCTGACGAGATCACTCTTGCCATCTGCTTTATTCCCGATGGAGATGATGATGCAAGCGCTGAAATAGTCGATGTTTCACTTTACGGTGTTTCGGCGTCTGGTACCGAGACTGTGATAATCATCATCGTAGTGGCGGTAATACTTGCGGCGCTTGGCGGACTAATCGCTCTGCTTGTAGTGAAAAGAAAGAAAAATATGTCTTCAGAAAATGAAGACTGATCTATAAAACATAAATAAAAGCTATTTACTCGGATTTCTATTGACAACCGAAAGAAAATGTGATAGAATATCGTGGATTTTAAGTTATTTTACTGAAAGAAGGATAAAAAATGCACTGGTCAGAAGAAATTGCTGAAAGACTGATACAAAAGCATCCCGAAAAGGAAGAGTTTGTCTGCGCGGCGGGAATCTCTCCCTCGGGTAGTGTTCATATAGGAAATTTCAGAGATATTGCAACACCTCTCTTTGTTTGCAAGGCTCTTGAAAAGAAGGGTAAGAAGGCTAAGCTCATCATTTCTTGGGATGAGTTTGACCGTTGCCGTAAGATTCCCGCAAACGTTCAGGCGGTTGTTGGCGACACATACGACAAGTACATCGGTTGCCCCTATGTCGATATTCCCGACCCGTTCGGATGCCACGAGACATACGCTAAGCACTTTGAGGAGGAGTTCCTCAATGCAATCAAGCCCTTCGGCATTAAGTTTGAGTGCCGGTATCAGGCAGAAATGTACCGCTCGGGCAAATATAACGCAGATCTCCTTGAGGCTCTCAGAAGAAGAGATGAGATCTTTGAGATCCTTGATTCCTTCAAGACCAAGGATATGACAAAGACCGAGGAGGAGCGCCGTGAGATCCACGACAAAGAGAAGGCGGAGTACTACCCTGTCAGCATCTTCTGTCCCGAGTGCCACACTGATTTTACCAAGATCACGTCTATCTCCGAGGACTCCACGGAGGCAGAGTTTACCTGCCGTTGCGGATACCACGGAAAGTTCAACTTCCTTGAAAACTACAACTGCAAGCTTGGTTGGAAGGTAGACTGGGCGATGCGTTGGAAGTACGAGCAGGTCGACTTTGAGCCGGGCGGAAAGGATCACTCCGCGCCCACAGGCTCCTACAACAACTCCAAGGTAATTGCTAAGAAGATATACAATCACGAGGCTCCTATTTATCAGGGCTATGAATTTATCGGTATCAAGGGCGTTGCGGGCAAGATGTCCTCTTCTTCGGGTCTTAATATGACCCCCGAGCTTCTTCTGAAGCTCTACCAGCCCGAGATCATTCTCTGGCTCTATTCCAAGACAGAGCCGGTCAAAGCGTTTGATTTCTGCTTTGACGACGGAATCCTCCGTCAGTACTTTGAGTTTGATAAGATGTACAACGAATATATCTCCGGAAACGCAAGCGAGTACAATGCCGCTGTTATGAACAACTGTGTAATTGAGGGCAGAAAGCTTGAGACGGTTCCTATGGGACTTCTCGTTCAGCTTGGATCTATCGTTGACTTCAACGTTCCCATGCTTGAGACTGTATTTGAAAAGATCGGTACTCCTTATAAGTACGAGCAGTTCAAGGACAGACTTGACAGAGCTAAGTTCTGGCTTGAGCAGTGCGCTCCCGAACAGGTGAACAAGATCCGCGCCACACGTAACTTTGAGGTTTGGAACGAGCTTAACGACAAGGAAAAGGAAATGATCTCTTCCCTTTACTCTTATATGGCAAAGGGCGAGTACACCCTTGATGACCTTAACGCAGAGCTCTACGCTATTCCTAAGCGCATATTCCCCGAGATCATCGATCAGAAGGAGCTCAAGGGAATTCAGGGTAAGTTCTTCAAGACTGTTTATAAGCTTCTTATAGATAAGGAACAGGGCCCCAGACTCTATCTCTTCCTCTATGCAGTTGAAAAGGACAGATTCGTTCACCTTCTTGATTTCTCACATGCTGAGACCGATGAGGAAAAGGCGATCAACGCAAAGGCTTTGGCTGACGCTAACCCTGTGGTTGAAGAAAAGACCTACGGTGAGCCCGATCCCGTACAGCCGATTAAGGAAGAGTATGCCACAATGGATGATTTCTCCAAGCTCGACCTTCGCGTGTGCAAGATAGTTAAGTGCCAGGAGATCAGAAAGTCTCACTCCTGCTACAAGCTCACCCTTAATGACGGAATTGGCGAGCGCGTGATTGTTTCGAGCATTAAGCATGACTACAAGCCCGAGGAGCTTGTCGGCAAGAAGATCATTGTAATCGCTAACCTCACGCCCACACGTATCACGGGTGTAAACAGCAACGGTATGCTTCTCGCTGCATCTAACAATGCATGCGGATGCAAGGTTATCTTTGTTGACGATATGGTTCCCGAGGGAACACAGATTCACTAATAAATTTGCTATAGAAAAAGAAAAGGATAAGCTCGAAGGAGCTTATCCTTTTTTGTCTTGTATTGAGCTATAAATAGCCCAATGTTTGATTTTTAAATCCTTTAATTGCCTGGAAACCCTATTTTTCTTTACAAGCATCAACAAACGCTTTAAATATCTTCTGTGAAATCTCACTTGATTGATACATTAACTCAGGATGCCACTGATAGGCGTATAGAAATTTGTGCCCATCTTCGTGAAACGCTTCGATATATTTGTCATTAGTGCTGTAGGCATCCGCGGTTAATTTTGCGGAAAGGCTATTTATAGCCTGATGGTGAAAGGAGTTAACCGTGAAGCTTGTTTCACCTGTTATTTTTACAAGCGGAGAGCCATCGACCAACGTGATGTCGTGTGT
>JAFWXY010000026.1 GCA_017522905.1 Clostridia bacterium | reverse complement strand
TCGTGCTTTATTGGCTCGTTGTTGACCCGATACAGTACGTATGCGGTGGCTCAAGAGACCTCATCAGCGTTCTCTACGGCTACATCAATGCAAACGCAGGCACACTCGGAGGAAAGATCTCCTCCACAAACGGCTCTATCGAAATATTCAGCCGACTCAAGGAATACGGCGCAGAGGCGTTTGTCGGAATCAAGGATTATTGCCAGAACGGCGCAGAGGTATTCGCTGAGATCGAGAGAATCAGCGCCATCCCCGCCAACTTCACCGTAGGACCGCTCAATCTCGGCCTTACACCCTCGTTCGACTTCACAACAGTAAACGCGTGGCTGCTCCTTCTTCCCGTATTGACGTTCGTTGTTTACTTCGCATCCATGAAGATAAACAGAAAGCTCCAGTTCCAGCCCACTCAGAGCGTTGATGCTCGTCAGCAGGCTTGCTCCAACAACATGATGGACTTTACAATGCCCCTCATGAGCGTTTGGATGACCTTCATCGTTCCTGCGGCAGTTGGTGTATACTGGGTGTTCAAGAGCATTCTCGGTGTAGCTAAGCAGTTTATTATGAGCCGCGTTATGCCCCTTCCTAAGTTTACAGAAGAGGATTACAAGGCAGCCGAAAAGGAAATGTACGGCAAGAATCCCCCCAAGAAGATAGTTAAGTCGGAAAGAGCGGGAACAGTTCGTTCACTCCACCACATCGACGACGAGGACTACGACGAGAAGGGTAATTACTGCCCCAAGGTTGTTGAAGCCGAGGCAGTCGAGACTCCTCACCGGGAGAAGATCGCCAAGAACGATATGACAAAGGGTGCTTCTCTCAAGGATGAGAGCGATAAGACAACTAAGAAGAACAAAGACTAAGTGTGTAAAACAACAATAGGAGAAACAATCGTGAATAATGAAATAATCGTAACAGGCAAGACCGTTGAGGATGCCGTTCTCGCCGCTGTTGCCGAGCTTGGCGCAAGCTGTGCAGATGAGGTAGAGTACACGGTCGTTGAGGAGCCCAAGAAGGGGCTGTTCGGAATCGGCGCGACACCCGCAAAGATCAGCGCAAAGAGAATCTATAAGGGCGAGATCTTCGCACTTAACTTTATTAACCAGCTTGTAAAAGATATGGGTCTTGACGTAACAGTTGAGCTCAAGGACGCAGATGGATCCAAGGACGCTAAGCTCATCGACATTCAGGGCGAGGGCGCAGGCGTGCTTATCGGTCACCACGGCGACACACTCGACAGCCTTCAGTATCTTGCAAACCTCGCGGCCAACAAGAGAGTAGACGGTGTAAAGCCCCCCTACGTAAAGATCTCTGTTGATGCAGAGGGCTACCGTGCAAAGAGAGAAGCAACTCTCCGCCAGCTTGCAAGAAGAATGGCAGACAGAGTATTGAAGCAGAAGAAGAGCGTTATGCTCGAGCCTATGAATCCTTATGAAAGAAGAATCATTCACTCTGAGATCCAGGGCATTGACGGAGTTTCCACAAACTCTATCGGAAGCGAAAATAACAGAAAGATAGTTATTTTCCTTGACGAAAAATAATAAAAAGATAGCGACTGACAAAATCAGTCGCTATCTTTTGGGTTTTGTTCATAAAATGATAAAAAAATAGTGATATACTTATCATATAAAAAGCTTCCCTAATAAAGAAAAAAGGATGGGACAGATATGAAATCCGTACGCAATCTTTTTAAAATAGGCGTTGGCCCCTCAAGCTCACACACAATGGGTCCCGCTTTCGCCGCAAGAGAATTCAGAAAGAGAAACCCTGAGTGTGATAGCGTTACCGTTACGCTTTACGGATCTCTTGCCAAGACGGGCGAGGGACACGGAACCGACCGTGTAATCAAGGAAGAGCTTTCGGGACTTGACACCGAGATCATATTCAACACAAACGACGACGTAAAGCTTGAGCACCCCAACACACTTGTGCTTGAGGGATACCGGGCAGGCGAAAGGATCGCGGAAATGACGGTCTTATCGGTCGGCGGCGGCGAGATAGTTATCGTTGGCGACGAGATGATAGACGAGGACGGCGACGGTGTTCCCGACGATGAGGTATATAGCGAAAAGAGCTTTACGGAGATCGCGGAAATATGCAAGTCGAGAAACATAAGACTTTCCGACTATGTTTTTGAGCACGAGGATGCGGATTTCAAGCACTTTCTCGGTGAGGTCTGGCACACTATGTCAAACTCTATACGCGAGGGACTGATCCACACGGGAACACTCCCCGGAGGTCTTGAGCTTCAAAGAAAGGCGCAGAAGCTTTACAATCAGCGCCACATAGACGAAAGCCCCCAGACAAGAGAGAACAGACTTGTATGCGCCTATGCATTTGCGGTTAGCGAGCAGAACGCGGACTGCGGCAGGATAGTCACCGCGCCCACCTGCGGCTCCTGCGGAGTGCTTCCCGCGGTGCTCAAGTATATGGAGGAAAAGAACTCCTTTACAGAGGACGATATCTTCCGCGCGCTTGCCGTTGCGGGACTTATAGGTAATATAGTTGCGACAAATGCTTCTGTCAGCGGCGCGGAGTGCGGATGTCAGGCAGAGATTGGTACCGCATGCTCTATGGCTGCAGCGGCTTTGGCAGAGCTGTTCTATATGGGAATCGACCAGATAGAATACGCGGCGGAGATGTCGCTTGAGCACCATCTGGGCCTTACCTGCGACCCCATTTGCGGACTTGTTCAGATACCCTGCATTGAGAGAAACGCGGTAGCGGCGATGAGAGCGATAAACGCGCTTTCTCTTGCAAACTTCCTTACCGACACCCGTAAGATATCGTTTGATATCGTGGTCGAGACCATGTATCAAACGGGCGTAGACCTCTCACACATTTACCGTGAGACAAGCGAAGGCGGCCTTGCAAAGCTTTATAAGCATAACTGAGCATAAAATTACCCCTTGCCGATTGGCAAGGGGATTTTTATTTATTTGCGCAAGCCGTGATTACTGATCTTTCTGAGATTTGATGCGATCGTGAAAAGGCAGTCGTAAAATACGCGTCTATCCTCGTCTGATATACCCGCTCCTGCCTCGCTAACGGCAGATATTGCCTTTTCGCGGACGAAATCTGCAACCTCTTTACCCTTTGGAGTGAGGACAAGCTTTGCACGGTAGAAATTATTTTTGTTTGTCTGGCGCTCTACAAGTCCGTTTTCCTCCATTTCGGCAAGGGTGCGGGAGATTCCCGCCTTGTCCCTGTCGGAGAGCTCGCCGAGCCTTGTGGCGGTGATACCCTCGGGAAAATGAGACATTATCGCAAGATAGAGGGCATAGGAGCCGCGGTATCCGTATTTTTCCATCTCCTCGCGCTCGATCTTTAAAATATATCTGTATATTCCGTTGATTCCGGAGGTGAAGCCTTCAAAGCGCTCTATCATTCCGTCTTGCATAAAAATCTCCTTTCAATCTCTAAGGTTGGGCTTGTTGACAAGTCAACGTTTGTATTATAGCATAATTTTGTTGATTTGTCAACAAGTTTATGCAAAAGCGCGGAGGATGGGCGCGTTTCAAATTTTGATTTGTCGGGGACTCCACGGCGTTGTCTTTGAAAAGTTTTCGCTCAAGCCTTTTTCAAAAGGCTTGGCTCGGCCGCCGAGCGCGGCGGTCGCCCTCCGCAGAGGGCGAAACCTCCCGCACAGGCGGAGTAGTGGCACCCACTGCGACGCCGTGGTGCGCATGCGGCGTCTTTCTTTTGTTAGCTTTTCTTTTGCGCCTCTTTTGCCAAAAGAAAAGCGGAGAACGATTTAAAATAACATCATGTAGAGAAAGGGGAACCCCCACTTGTGTGTTCCCCCTCTTTCGGCTATGCCGAAATTCACCCCTTCGTGGCGCTTTCTAACGATAAGGAGTTTCGCCGCTTGCGAGCGGCGACCAACGCTCCGCGCGTTGGATGGGCGCAAGCCTTTGAAAAGGCTTGACCGAAACTTTAATGCCGCTTCGCGCTGT
>JAFWXY010000025.1 GCA_017522905.1 Clostridia bacterium | reverse complement strand
GGCGAGGTTGAGATCGTTGACGCAACCTTTACATTCGTTGAGGGCGCAGAGCCTTATATTGCAGAGGCAGCTGACCTTACCGAGGTTCTTGCAAACGAAGAGGAGCTTCTCAAGCACCAGAACGAGCGTGCTATCTTCAAGAATCTTGTAGTTGAGAAGATCGAGTACAAGAACGGTGAGCCCGGTGACGATATCTACGTAACAGTTAAGCAGGGCGCAAATTCCTTTAGCTTCTGCGTAGAGAGATACCTCACAGATCCTAACACCGACGTATACAAGGCGTTTGCCGACATCAAGGTTGGATCTATCGTTGATATCACAGGCTTCGTTTACTGGTACAACGGTGTTAACACACACATCACAAACGTTGATCTTGTTCAGGGTGTTATGACTCACGACGAGTACGTAGCTGCTGAGTTTGACGCTCCCGTTGTAGTTGAGGCATACGTTCAGGCAACACAGTCCTGGTGGTCCAACAAGATCACTGCTTATCTTCAGGATAAGACAGGCGGATATCTCGCATATGAGATGTACTGCACCGAAGAGGATGCTGCTAAGCTTGTTCCCGGAACAAAGATCGTTGTAACCGGATACAAGGACGAGTGGGCAGGCGAGGTTGAGATTGCTGACGCAACCTTTATCTTCGCTGACGAGGCTGATACCTACGTTGCAACACCCGCTGACCTTACAGACGTTCTTGCAAACGAAGAGGAGCTTATCAAGCACCAGAACGAGTATGCAATATTCAAGGGTCTTACAATTGATAAGATCGAGTACAAGAACGGTGAGCCCGGTGATGATATTTACGTAACAGTTAAGCAGGGAGATAACTCCTTTAGCTTCTGCGTAGAGAGATATCTCACAGATCCCGAGACAGACGTATACAAGGCGTTTGCAACCCTCAAGGCAGGCGATGAGGTTGATATTACAGGCTTCGTATACTGGTACAACGGTGTTAACACACACATCACCGCAGTAAAAGCAGTTGAGGACGAGACAGAGGCTCCCACAGAGGCTCCCACAGAGGCTCCTACAGAGGCTCCTACAGTTGAAGAGACCACAACTGACAAGGGATGCGGTTCTGTTGTTGGCGCAGGCGTAGCGGTTATAGTTGCTGTAATGGCGGCCGGATTCGTTTCCTTCAGAAAAAAGGAAGACTGATAAATAGCATTTAGTCTATAGGTCAATATATCAAAAAGGGCGGTGGAAATTCCACCGCCCTTTTTGCGCGCTATGAGGTTTACAAAATAGAACAAATGTATTATAATATAGCAAAAGGGGTGCGCGTGGGGAGAGCGACGGGGAGCCCCCAATAAAAAAGAAAGGAAACGAAATGCAAAAGATAAAAAAATACATAGCCTTGGATTTTCAGAAAAGGAACAACGTTCGCGTAGTTTATGCAACACAGTGCGATATGAATTGCAGGCAGTTGGTTATTTCACTCTTCAACGACGGTGAAATATTTCCCATTCACTCGAATTCGGGTGCATTGGCGGCGATAAACGTTCTTCGTCCCGATGGCAAAAGCTCGTCATTTCCTGCCGAGATAAGCGGAATTGGTGAGGTTACGTACGATCTAACCGCGTGGCCTGTCGGAGTTGCGGGCGAGGTCAAGATGAGTCTTTCCTTGTATACTAATACGGGTGACAGACTTGGTACCGATCCATTTACGCTCTACGTTGCCGAGGGACTTTATCTCGGAAGCGAGGTTGAGGAGGACGAGGAAAGCCAAACGGCGTTTAACAATATGATGCAAAAGCTTGCCGATCTCAACCTGACGGAGGAGATACGCGAGGTTAATGAGGAAGAGCGCAAGGCAAACGAGCTTGAGAGAAAGCGCAAGGAAAATGACAGGATCAGCGAGGAAAAGCTCAGGGTATCCGCCGAGCTGTCACGAGCAAACCAAGAGGGTGGCCGAAATAATAACGAGCTTTTAAGACAGGCAGACGAGCTTCAGAGACAGCAAAACGAGGAGGCGCGTATAGCTAACGAGGCCCTCAGATTTCGGGTGACCGAGGCTTTGCTTGAGGGGCTTGATAATTTGCTCCTGATTCAGGAGGAGTATATCAATATGGCAGGAGGTGCATCATGAGTGAACTGAATGCAGATACGGTTGCTATTGTGACCGAGAAATTAAGACGGGCGAGCGAGAACTCAACTCAGCTCTTCAACGCGGGATTTGAAGCAGGCAGAGTGCATGCCGACGATCTTTTTTGGTATAGCATGCAAGCCGGTGGAGAGAGAACTAATTATGATTACGTATTTCGGGATACAAGGTGGGACAAACCCTTTGTTCCGAAGTATTCATTTGGGAATGTAATTAAAGCGACGTACACGTTTGCTCTTACCAAGGTAGGAGATAATCTCTATACTGACAAACTGGATTTTTCAAAATGCAACTCTATGGTCTCTACGTTTTTTTCGAGTGACGTTATAAAGCTGAAAAAGATCGATATGCGTTCTTGCACTGCCGACTTTAACGGTGCTGCTTCAACGTTTGCTTGGTGTGAGAGCTTGAAGGAAATAAGCGAATTTTATCCTCCGATCAATACTGATTTTTCAAATACGTTTAGGGGGTGCAGTGAACTTGAAACACTTAATATATGCTCCGAAATAACGGTGAATGGCATGGATCTGAGTGATTGTAAAAAGCTGTCAAGGGCGAGCATTGAGAGTATTATGAATAATCTGTCGATAAACACAAGCGGCTTGACGATCAGATTATCCAAGGACGCGGTTAATAAGGCTTATGAAAGAACCGAGGGCGCGAATGACGGAGAAATGAGTGAATCGTGGATCGATTGGTTAAACATCACGGGACATTGGAATATTGCACTTGTGTAAAGGAGAGGAAATATGAAATTAAGAAGGATAATATACGCCGATGAGGGCAAAATTCTCACAAACGGTGAGATATACGGCAGACATATATATCTTGCCGAGGGTGTGAGTGAGGCAGATTTTTACGAGATCACCGAGGAAGAATATAATAAGAAAATTCAGAGGGAAGGGAAGCCTGATGTATGACAAATGATGAGATCGTAAAGGCGATCGCAGAGAATACTCAGCGCTCAAAGTCAAACTCGCACCGCATAGATGACCTTGAGAAGAACGGGGAGCTGTTACATAAAATGGTGACCGCGCTTGAGGTGCTTGCAACACAGCAGAAAAACGTGGCAGAGCAGGTAGAGAGGATCGACTCCAAGGTCACAAGGCTTGAGGAGTCGCCGATGAGAAGGATAAGAACTATAGTGGGATATATCGTAGCGGCACTTTGCTCGGCAGCCGCAGGGGCGGTTTTCTCGGGCGGATTTGATTTGACGTTGTTATAATACAATGCACTGTTGATTTCTCAATGAGAAATTGATAAAATAAAGAAAACACCGACAAAGGGGAGTTTTTGTTGGTGTTTTTCTTGGCATGATTGTGCGAGGATACATTGTATCACTAAGAGGTGCTTCGGGGAATTAGAACCCTCACGTGCGCGAAATTCGTTTCAAATGGGATGTTTTCGTGCGCACGTCCAATACCAAACTGCTACGCAGTTGGTAGGGGGGATTATTTAAGACTGATTATATCACTAAAGGGTGACTTCGGGGAATTAGAACCCTCACGTGCGCAAAATTCGTTTCAAATGGGATGTTTTCGTGCGCACGTGCAATACCAAGCGCCCGTACGGCGCTGGTAGGGGGTTCTAATTCGCTGAGGCTACAGCAAAATTAAAAGGACGCCATTAAGGCGTCCTTTTAATTTTGGTGGAGCAGGTGTCGTCATAGACGAACACCCCTCCTTACCTTCATTTTCGCCTTCAAAAGCTTCTTCAATCTCGTCAAGCGGGATATTGTCGATGCTCAAAGGCTTCTTGCTTGCGTTGATGATTATAGTGAAATGGTCATCGTACAGATAGACCGAGTGTACGAAGATGTTTATGAGAGCTCTGCGCTTATTGAGGTCGTCCATCGGCATTTCGCAGATAAAATCGAGGAAAGCGTATATTTGCGCTTCGGTCAGACAGATCTTCTTGTTGTTCTCAATAGCGAGCTGCGCTTCCAATTCCGCTTTCTCAGCTTGACGGCGGTTAAGGCGCTCGGTCAGCATATCCACCGCTTGTCCTTGCTCAATACCTTTCCAAAGGTTCTCAATGGCAGTATCGACCTCTTTGATTGCCTTCTTGATTTCCTTTATCGAAAGATTGTCGGGACTCTTGTTACATTCCTCCGCAACCCGCTTGGCGATATAGCGTATCTTATCGTCAGTCAGCATTTGCAGACATACCTCGATTACGCGGTTTTCGATATACTCCTTACCGACAACCTTCTTATCGCATTTGTTTTTGCGAGAGTTCTTGCATTTGTAATAATGGTACTGTCTGCCCGACTTGCCCGTGCCGCCGTAGCCGACCATCATTTCCTTGCAATGACCGCAGAAAAGCTTGGTTGTCAATAGATATTCGTTTTCACCGCGAGTCCGCGCGGGTGCGGATTTGTTCTTGTTCATAAGTGCTTGTACCCGATAGAATAAGTCGTCGTCCATAATACGCGGCATTCCACCGGGCGTTTCAACTCCTTTGTATAAATATATGCCGATATAGCGTTTGTTCTTAAGAAGATGGCTGAGGCTGTTGTAGGT
>JAFWXY010000024.1 GCA_017522905.1 Clostridia bacterium | reverse complement strand
TTTTGGTTTACACCAAAGGCGGTGAGATTTTGGCAAAGAACCTGTTAGTCAGTGTACTTCTTGATTTTTACGGCGAGCTTTTAACCGAGCGCCGCCGCGCTCTGCTTGATATGTATTATAACGAGGATATGTCGCTGTCCGAGATATCCGCCGCACTCTCCATCACGCGCCAAGGCGCAAGGGAGCTTATAAAAAAGGCGGGTGACGAGCTTTTGCAGTATGAAGAAAAGCTTGGCGCGGCAAGAAAATTTCGCGTTATCGAGTCCTGCGCCGAAAGGGCGGAAGGCTTGCTTTCCGACGGTGAGGTCAAAGAGCTTATACGCAAGATACGGCAAGAAATAAAAAGCTGATAACAAGTTTTTGATAAGGAGGTAAACGGTCATGTTCCAAAGTCTTAGTGATAAATTGTCCGCCGCCTTCAAACGCTTCAAGAGCAAGGGTAAGCTTACCGAGGCTGACGTTCGCGCGGGAATGCGCGAAATAAAGCTTGCGCTCCTTGAGGCTGATGTAAATTTTAAGGTAGTTCGTGAATTTGTCAAAACAGTAACCGAGCGTGCAGTTGGCTCTGACGTTCTTGAGTCGCTGCTCCCCGCTCAGCAGATAGTAAAAATAGTTAACGAGGAGCTTACCGCCATAATGGGCGGAAGTCAATCCAAGCTTCAGATATCATCTCAGCCGCCCACGGTAGTTATGATGGTAGGTCTTCAGGGTGCGGGTAAGACCACGCACGCCGCAAAGCTCGCTTCCATGTACAAAAAGCAGGGCAAGCGTCCTCTGCTCGTAGCGTGCGATATCTACCGTCCTGCCGCGATCAAGCAGCTGCAGATACTCGGCGAGGCCACGGGTATCCCCGTTTTCACCCTCGGCAACGACAAATCCCCCGTGCTTATCGCCACAGAGGCAATGAAGTACGCCAAGGATAATTTCTGCGATATGGTATTTATCGATACAGCTGGTCGTCTCCATATCGACGAGGTTCTTATGGAGGAACTTCGTTCAATCAGGGAGTCTGTTGAGCCTACCGAAATACTTCTCACAATTGATGCAATGATCGGTCAGGACTCTGTCAACGTAGCAGAGCATTTCAATAATCTTCTTGATATTACAGGCGTTATTCTCACAAAACTTGACGGAGATACTCGTGGTGGTGCAGCTCTTTCTGTCAGATACGTAACAGGCAAGCCCATCAAGTTCATAGGTGTCGGAGAAAAGATCGATGCGATCGAGCCATTCCATCCCGACCGTATGGCAA
The DNA here is from genome assembly GCA_017522905.1 of Clostridia bacterium. Taxonomy (GTDB): domain Bacteria; phylum Bacillota; class Clostridia; order Oscillospirales; family CAG-272; genus SVTX01. Next base: position 1,553 of record JAFWXY010000024.1, on the reverse strand, counting down.
GCCGAATACTCGGTATGGGCGACGTTCTCTCGCTTATTGAAAAAGCTGAAGCTGCTTACGACGATAAGAAGGCTGCAGAACTTGAAAAGAAGATGCGCGAGCAGACCTTCACTCTTGATGATTATCTCGAACAGTTCGAGCAGATCAGAAATATGGGCAGTATGGAGCAGTTGCTTGGCATGATGCCAGGTGTCAACACTTCCGCTCTCAAGGATGCTCAGATCGATGAAAAAGCAATGGGACGAGTCGAAGCGATTATCAAGTCGATGACTCCAAGAGAACGAGCCAAGCCCGATATCCTCAATTCATCCCGCAAGCGCAGAATTGCAGCCGGAAGCGGCACCTCTGTAGAAGAGGTCAACAGACTGCTCAAGCAGTTTGAGCAGGTCAAAAAGATGATGAAGCAGTTCACCTCAATGGGCGGCAAACGCCGCAGTAAACGAATGAAATTCCCCTTCTGATGGGATTCATATAAAAAATTATTTTTTCACATAATAAAAAGGAGAAAAACAAAAATGGTAAAAATGAGACTTCGCAGAGCGGGCACAAAGAAGCAGCCCTTCTATCGTGTAATCGTTGCTGACGAGCGCAGCCCCAGAGGCGGCCGCTTCATCGATGAGATCGGCTACTACAACCCCCTCGGAAATTCTGAGATCAAGATCGACGCTGACAAGGCTAAGGATTGGCTCTCCAAGGGTGTACAGCCCACCGAGACCGTTAAGGCTCTTTTGAAGAAGGCCGGCATCACTGAGTAATTGAGTGGTGCAAGATGGATCTCGAAAAGCTTCTTGTAGACATCGTCAGTGCGATCGTTGACACTCCCGACGAGGTTAAGGTCGTACGAAACGAAAACGGAAACAACATTGAGTTTACACTCAGCGTTGCTCCCGACGAAATGGGTATGGTTATCGGCCGCGGCGGCAAGATTGCAAAAGCAATCAGAACCGTTGTCAAAGCTGCCTCTGCCTCCACAGGCAAGAAAGTAACCGTTGATATCAGATAAGCGGCTATGCCGCAAATTTGAGGCTGCAGCCATTGGCTTCAGCCTCAAATTTTAAATACGGAGAATTGACATGATCTCAGAGGAAACAATACGAATTATATCCCATAGATTGGTCAGCGAGAATATTTGCCTGATACCGCTCGACGAGACTTCTCTCGTAATTATCGATGAATATATGCGACATATACGTTCAGATAGCGATTTATGTCGCAGACTTTCCGACATTGAGCTGAACTATGTACAAATATCATCGGAAGCGCAAACCGCAACTGAATCCTCGCACGAGATAAAGGAAATGCTTGTAGAGCAATTACGCTTACTTACGGACAGGTGGAGCTCAAAAGGTGTTTTGCGTGATTTTGTATTTTCCTACAATGAGGAAGAGATCGGATTTATAAAACATAGTTACTCAAATATACTCGAATTCATGCGTAATTCGCAAAGTATCATCACCGAACATCTGATGACGATTAGTGAAACTGCGGCGCAGATTCGCGCTTGTTCTGCTTCATTCACGGAAGTATATAATGAATCAAAGCTTGCTGTTTAT
>JAFWXY010000023.1 GCA_017522905.1 Clostridia bacterium | reverse complement strand
GAAATCAGGGAATGACTGCAAGCCTTCCCGTTATCACGTATGCAGAGCATTATAATAAGAGCGAGGAAGAGCTTTATCGCGCGCTTGTGCTTTCAAATCTTGTAACTCTCCACTTAAAGAGCGGTATCGGTCGTCTTTCGGCTTATTGCGGCGCAGTAAGTGCGGGAGCAGGCGCGGGCGCGGGAATTGCGTATCTTCTTTCTGGCGAGATCCACGCGGTAAATCACACGATAGTAAACGCGCTTGCTATATCAAGCGGAATTATCTGCGACGGGGCAAAGGCATCCTGCGCGGCTAAAATATCAATGTCGGTAGACGCGGGCATCATGGGATACGAAATGTACTGCGACGGCTGTCAGTTCTTTGGTGGTGAGGGGCTTGTTGTAAAGGGAGTTGAAAACACCATTCGCAATATCTACGCCCTTGGTAAAGAGGGAATGAGAGAGACAGACAAAAAGATCATCGAGATCATGACAGGGTGTTAAATAGAAGAAAAATCAAAGGCGCGCCTTGCGGCGCGCCTTAGCTTTTACCTTGATTATTTTGCAATATATTTTTTGTTAAGTCCGCAGGGGGTAAACTCGGTGCATCTGCCTCCGCGGTAAGAGCACATAGGCTCGAGAGTGCCAACGAACTCGGGGCAATTTTCCTCAACAAGTCTCTTTATCTCCTCCATAACGGCTCTGGTAGCAGGGTCTGCCTGCATGCAAAGACGGCGGCGAGCCATAAACATAAGCTCCTGCGCGTTTATGTACATCATGTGGGAAACGGGGGAGTCCTGGGGTGCCTTTGTTCTGTCGTAGTTATCCTGGCGGTCATTTCTCTGGCTTTGCACAAAGTGTGTTACACCGATAAAGTGACGGCAGAAGTGTACCGATACGTAATAGGGAACAGTCATCTTAATGCAGAAATTGAGTGTACGTATAGGGCTATGCTCTGAGAGAAGAAGCTTGTGTCTCCACTCTGCTGTCGGGAGCTTGGTGCTCGTTTTACCAACTGTATTGAGAGTGCAGAGCTTTGTCAGCATCCAGTCCTCCTCGGTGGGATATTTTAAAAGTTCAACCTTGTAGTCCATGCTGTTTTTCCTGCCTTTCGATAGTATATTTTACTTATTAATATAATTCTATCATACAATTTTTGATAAGTCAATAACTATTTATTATTGGATAAATATATTTCAAAAAGCTATTGACAAATTTCGGACAAGGTGATAAAATATACGTCGTGTGAGGGAGTAGTGACCGCATATGCGGAGCAAGTCAACATACTGACCGGAGATATTTTGGTCTGGCTTGCTTTAATTCACGAGACTCATGCAGGGTTTTTGCCGTGCATGGAGTCTTTTTATTTTGTTTTGACTTCGGTATGGCTACATACCGATTTTTTTTAAAGGAGCGTTAAAATGTTCGATTTTATGTTTTTTGCGGAAAATATTCTTCTGGGTGTTGCGCTGGCTATAGACGCTTTTTCCGTATCTCTTGCAAACGGACTTAATGAGCCCTGCATGAAGATGCGTAAAATGTGCACCATCGCAGGTCTTTTCGCATTCTTTCAGGCACTAATGCCCTTTATAGGATGGATTCTCATTACCACTGTGCTGTCATATTTTGAAGCGTTTAAGGTGTTTATTCCTTGGATAGCTCTTGTATTGCTTGGCTTTATAGGCGGAAAGATGCTTTATGAGGGAATCAAGAATAAGGATTGTGAGTGCGAGTGCGGATGTACCTCGCTTACAATAGGCGCTTTGATTGTGCAGGGCATCGCAACCTCTATCGACGCTCTTTCCGCAGGTCTTAACTTTACAGAGTATGATCTCTTCGGTGCTATCGTGGCGGCAGTTGTTATTGCGCTTGTGACCTTTATGATTTGTCTTACAGGCGTGTTCTTTGGAAAAAAGACGGGAACAAAGCTTGCTGGCAAGGCAGGAATACTTGGCGGCGTAATCCTCATTGTTATAGGCATTTGGATATTTACAAAGAGCTTTTTGGGAATTTAATAAAAAGTTTACAATTTGTTTGCCTAATCTATTGACAATAAATAATATATATGATATAATATCACCTTGGTACGACTTTAGATGCAAAAGTCGGCTCTCTACCGCGCAAAATAGACACAGCGCGGTCGATATAAAGTCCATAGGGAGGTATAAAACATGGAAAACGTATTCAATTCTTATGAAACTCTGTTCATCACCGATGTAACAAACGGTGAAGAGGCAACACAGGCAACTGTTGCGAAGTTCACAGGCTTGATAGCTTCCAACGGAGAGGTAATCTCGGTTAACGAGTGGGGCAAGCGTCGTCTTGCATATCCCATCAACGATATGCCCGAGGGTTACTACACCGTTGTAACTCACAAGTGCGCTCCTGATTTCCTTGCAGAACTTGATCGTCTTTTCAATATCGACGAGTCTATCATGCGTTCCATGACAGTAAAGCTTGACCACGAGGTTGTAGTTGCTGTTGAGGAGCCTGTTGTAGAAGCAGTTGAAGAGACAGTAGCTGTTGAAGAAACAGTAGCAGACGCCGAGTAATTTTCAATTAGGAGAATAATTATGGCAAATTTTAACTTTAACAAGGTCATTCTTGGTGGTAGACTTACCGCGGATCCCGAGCTCAAGCAGACACAGAGCGGCATCGCTGTTGTTTCCTTTAGCATCGCAGTAAACCGCCGTTTTTCAAAGAACGCTACACAGCAGAGCGAGACCGATTTCTTTAACGTAACCGCATGGAGACAGACTGCAGAGTTTGTATCCCGTTACTTCAAGAAGGGCTCTTCCATTTGCGTTGTAGGTACAATTCAGAACAGCACCTGGACAGACCAGCAGAACGTTAAGCATTACAGAACAGACATCGTTGCAGATGAAGTTATGTTTGTAGACAGCCGTTCAGAGTCCTCAGGCTTTGCAGGTGGAGACGATGCTTTCGCAGCACCCGCTTTTTCTACACCCAACGCACCTAAGTTTGAGGAGATAAAGACCGACGACGATCTTCCTTTCTGAGAAGACAGAGTCGTCACTGATTATTAATTATTGGAGGATTTCATAAGATGGAGAGAACAGAGAACACTCGTCCTGCACGCCCCGCTATGCGTGCAAAGAGAAAGAAAGTATGTATCTTCTGCGCTGATAAGGTTTCCTTTATCGATTACAAGGATTCTGCAAAGCTTCGCAAGTTCATTAGCGAGCGCGGCAAAATTCTTCCCAGAAGAGTTTCGGGAGCATGTGCAGTACACCAGAGAGAGCTCAACACAGCAATTAAGAGAGCTCGTCAGGTAGCACTTCTTCCTTACATCACTGACTAATTTACGTTATAACATAACCGCCGAGATTACTCGGCGGTTTTTGTTTTTATTCGCCCGAAAATTTTTTAAAAAATATATAGACAAACAAAAAAATGTATGATAAAATAAGATTAAGGGAATAATATTCCACAGTATCTATATTATGGAGGATAAATAAAATGAGCAAATACGCTGGAACACAGACAGAAAAGAACCTTATGGCTGCTTTCGCAGGCGAGAGCGAGGCGAGAAACAAGTACACATATTTCGCATCTAAAGCAAAGAAAGAAGGATACGAGCAGATTGCAGCTCTCTTCCTTAAGACAGCTGACAACGAGAAGGAGCATGCAAAGCTCTGGTTCAAGGAGCTTGACGGAATTGGCAACACAGCAGAGAACCTCGTTTCCGCTGCAAACGGCGAGAACTACGAGTGGACAGATATGTACGCCGGCTTTGCAGAGACAGCAGAGAAGGAGGGCTTCCATGAGCTCGCTACTAAGTTCCGCCTTGTAGCTGCAATTGAGAAGCACCACGAGGAGAGATACCGCGCACTTCTCAACAACGTTGAGACTGCAGAGGTATTCAAGAAGAGTGAGGTCAAGGTTTGGGAGTGCCGCAACTGCGGTCACCTCGTAGTTGGAACACAGGCTCCTGAGATCTGCCCCACATGCGCACATCCTCAGAGCTACTTCGAGATCCACGCTGAGAATTATTGATTTAATTGAATAAGAAATGCGGGGGAAAACTTTTTGCAAAAAGTTCTCCCCCGCACCCCTTTTCAAAAACCTTTATGAGAAAGGTTTTTGAAAAAACGAAGATGGTTATTCTACGTGGAATATTTTATTATTTTTTGTATATAAATTCCCACATGTTTTTGGATTTATTGAAGCGCACCGTTTCGGTCTCAACCAAAATGATTTCCTGCCAATCTGCAAAGAAGCGTTCAAACTGCGCCTTATCAAAGAGCCTTACCGTTCTGCCCTCGTTCTCTCGGTAAAAGCCCTCCTCAAGAACAGTCGAACAGTCGGCGATGTATTTATATGCTCGGCTTGAGTTGCAGGAGCCCACGAAAATGCCGTCGTCCTTTAAAACTCTTTTGATTTCAGCAATAAGCGAGCGGGTATCCCCCTCCGAGAAGAAGTGGATCGATAAATTTGCAAACACCACGTCAAAGGATTTATCGGCAAAGGGGAGTGGCTTTGTCATATCTGCACGGACGGTGTCGATGCCGTGGTACTTGCTTGAAAGATATGCCAGCGCGCGCTCGGAGATGTCTGCGCTTGTAACCGAAAAGCCCTTATCGTAAAAGTATTTCGAGTATTGACCAACGCCGCATCCAAGGTCAAGGAGCTTGCCTGATTTAGCCGAAATTATCCCGTCATATTTATCAACCCATGCGTCCTCGATATGGTCGAGATCATCGTCGCGCATGTGTCTTACCCAATACTTTTCATTCCAATATCTTTTTGATTCTTCCATTTCTTCACCAACAAAAAATATACTTCCAACGTCCTGCAAACACTCCGACGAGAGCGATAGGGCGATTTTTTTGTGCTTTTGACAGAAATCGCAAATAGCTTTGCCATCCTTATGTGTATCAAGCGAGCCGCAGAAAAACACAGTGTCGCCAAGAATGCCCGAAGCTCCACCGATAAAGCCGAAATTGTAAGGAGGCAGACAAACGTCCCCCTCGCTTATAAGAAGCACCTCAATTCCTACGTTTTCACAAGCCGATGCAATTGACTTGTCAGCGGTGATTATCGCGTTGTCCGATACGGGACAAATTGAGCATTTGGTGTACCCCTGAGTAACGCTTATTATTTGGCATCCTGCATCTCTTGCTGCGTTGAGAATAAGTTTTGATACGCTTTTCTCATTACATATAAGGCTATTTGTGACAAGACACGCGTTAAAAAGAACGTCGTGCGGATATTTATTTGATGTTTCCTCATACGAGAGTGTCAATTCAAGAGACGAGAGAGAAATGATAGTGTCGATAAGCTCCTTTTGCTCCTCATAATACCTTGCATGACAAAAAAGCCTCCCGAATCCGATAAACAAAAGCATATCGGTATGTGAGGCTACGGCCGCGTCAAGGTATGATGCGGGGGGCATAAGTATGGGAGTGTGTCCCAGAGCTCTGATAGCAGAGAGGGAAGTGTCGTTTGTGCGACAGTCGATAAGAGCGTACATCTCGTGTTTCTCCTAAAATTTTCCGCAAAAAAATTTACAGGGTGCATTGTTCAAATGCACCCTATGTGTAAATTATGGATGTTAACCACTTAAAAATTAAGCGCGGTTAACCTTGCCCGAACGAAGGCAACGAGAGCAAACTGCAACGGTCTTGGGTGTACCGTCAACAACTGCTTTTACCTTACGAATGTTAGGCTTCCAAGTTCTGTTTGTCTTGCGGTTAGAGTGAGAAACATTCTGTCCGAAAACAACGCCTTTTCCACAAACACTGCACTTTGCCATGATAATTTACCTCCTTGAAACGCTTGCGTCTATAAATTCTAAATAATAAACATTATGCAACTCGCATATTATATCATACTTTTTATAAAATTGCAATAGCTTTTGCAAAAAAAATTAAAAAATTGTAAAATTATTTTTTGATAAATATGCCCTCGCAACATTCCGTATTGTGGGATACAAGCTTGACGATCGCAATTTCTCCGTGCATAGCCACAGGGCTCTTGACCTTGACCTCAATGAAGTCAGCGGTGTGACCTGTGACGTACTCGCCGTCAAAGGTCTCAAAAAGCACCTTTTGCGGCTTGCCCTCACTTATGATCCTATCAAACATGTCTGAGCGCACCTCTCGGCAGATCTCTGTGAGAAGGTGGACTCTTTGCTTCTTTATATCCTCCGGGATCTGACCCTTCATCTCGGCGGCAGGAGTGCCTTTTCTTTTTGAATAGGGGAAGGCATGCACCATTAGAAACTCCGCCTTGCGGACAAAATCACAGCTCGCCTCAAAGTCCTCATCACTCTCTCCGGGGAATCCGGTGATGATATCCGTTGTAAACTTGACATCGGGGATAGCCTCTCTCAGTCTCTCAATGCTCTGCATAGCCTGACGAGAGTTGTACTTTCGCTTCATTGAAGCAAGCACCTTGTCGCTTCCGCTTTGCAAGGAGAGATGAAAATGGGGAGCTAAGGACTTAAGATCCTTTATTTTTTCTACGAATGCGGGCTTAATTACCGTCGGGTCAAGAGATCCGAGTCTGACTCGCCCGATTCCTTCAAGCTTATCTATTTCACAAAGCAGATTTGCAAGATCCTGTCCTTCTTCAAGGTCAGCTCCGTATGAGCCGGTTTCAATTCCTGTTAAAACTACCTCGGCGCATCCTCCGGTTATAAGCTCCTTGACCTCATCAATAACGTCATTGAAGGGCTTGGAGCGTATCTGTCCGCGCGCAGCGGGAATAGTGCAGTAGGTACACTTTGATTCGCATCCGTCCTCGATTTTTACGTAGGCGCGAGTTCTGTCGAATCTGGTAATCGACATGCACTCAAACTTTGCATTATCAAGCGGAGGAACGCATATTTCGGCAGAGGTAGGTTTGCCTTTTTCTACAAGGGAGGAGAGCTTGTCTACGACACTCATTTTGTTTGAGCTTCCGCAAACGTAATCCACGCCCTCAATTGATGCGACGGCTTCGGGGGAGACCTGCGAATAACAGCCCGTTACAAGAATAAAAGCATCGGGGTTTCTAGCAATCATTCGCCTGATCATCTGCCTTGCCTTTCTGTCGGATTCTGCAGTTACCGTACAGGTATTGATGATATAAGCGTCGCACGCCTGTGTGTCTTTGAGTATTTCAAATCCGCGGGCCTCAAGAGCCTCTGCTATAGCCTCAGATTCATACTGATTGACCTTGCAGCCGAGGGTCGTTATGCGAACGGTTTTTCTTTCCATTATTCGGCCTCCTTTCCTGCGCATTACTGTATTATTTTATCACAAAACGGCTCGTTTGTAAAGAGAAAAATAAATATATGTCGGTTTTTGAAAAAAGACTTGAAAAAGTTGATATAATAGAGTATAATTAATATATCAATTTATGTGAAATTGAAAGGACGTAAGAATATGAGTAAGCTTCATGTAGTAGATCATCCCCTTATTGCACACAAGCTCTCTATCATGAGAAACAAGAAGACAGGCTCCAAGGATTTCCGCGAGCTGCTCAATGAGATCGCAATGCTGATGGGATATGAGCTCACACGCGACCTACCCCTCGAAAAGATTACAATAGACACACCCGTAGAGAGAACACAGGCATATACTATTTCGGGTAAAAAGCTCGCTATCGTACCGATCCTCAGAGCGGGAATAGGTATGGTTGACGGCCTCCTTGACCTTGTTCCCGTTGCCAAGGTTGGACACATCGGTCTTTACCGCGACCCTGAGACACACCTTCCCGTAACCTATTACTGCAAGCTTCCCAGTGATATTGACCGGAGAATAGTTATTCTTGTTGACCCCATGCTTGCAACGGGCGGCTCTGCGAGTGATGCGCTTACAAAGCTTAAGGAGCACGGTTGCACACACATCAAGTTTATGTGCCTTGTTGCCGCTCCGGAGGGTGTTGCAAAGGTTCAAGCGGACCATCCCGACGTTGATATCTTTACCGCTGCACTTGACGAAAGGCTTAACGATCATGCATATATCGTTCCGGGCCTTGGAGACGCAGGTGACAGAATCTTCGGCACATTGTGAGATAAGGCAGTAAAAAAGTGCAAATACTTAAAATAAAAAAGAATGACGCAGGGCAGAGACTTGACAAATTCCTTTCAAAGGCGGTTAAAGGTCTGCCCATGTCTCTTATGTATAAGTACATAAGAACTAAGAAGATAAAGGTAAACCGCAAGCGCGGTGAGCAGAAGTATATTCTGCAGGAGGGCGACGAGATCCAGCTCTTTATCAGAGAAGAATTTTTCGACTCGCCCGAAAGGGACGACGGCGCGCTCTCGCGCATCGTTCCAAAGCTTGATATAGTTTACGAGGATGAAAACATAATTTTGTGCAACAAGCGCCCCGGCGTGCTTGTACATGAGGACGACAGTGCAAAGGACAATACGCTTATAATGCATATAAAGGCGTACCTTTACCAAAAGGGAGAGTACGACCCGGAGGATGAGCAATCCTTTGCTCCCGCGCTATGTAACAGAATTGACAGAAACACGGGCGGTATAGTGATTGCCGCAAAGAACGCGGAGGCGTTGCGCGTGATGAACGAGAAGATAAAGCTTGACGAGATACGTAAGTTTTATCTCTGCGCGGTCCACGGAAGGCTTAACAAAAAATCCGCAACCCTGACGGGCTATCTCAAAAAGAACAGCGCGACAAATCTTGTCACAATATCCGACAGGGCAAAGGATGGCTACAAGAATATCATAACCAAATACAGGGTGATTTCCGAAAACAAAGACACCTCTCTTGTGGAGGTTGAGCTTGTTACGGGAAGAACCCACCAGATAAGGGCACATATGGCTCATATCGGGCATTCATTGCTTGGCGACGGAAAGTACGGTGTTAACCGCGATGATAAGAGCGCGGGATATAAATATCAGGCGCTTTACTCATACAGACTGATATTCGATTTTGTCAACGAAGAAGGCGCACTTGGCTACCTTAAGGGAAAGCAGGTTGCATTGAACCCGAAGAACGTATGGTTCCTTGAGAACTATCAGGGCTCTGCGGAAAAGGTGCAGAAAATAATACAAGAAAATAAATAAATAGGAGGAGAGAGAATGAAGGACTTATATTCCAAGATAAAAATGCCGTTATGGCTTATCTTGAGCGGTCTTTTGACCTCTCTCCCATTGATTTTTACCTTCCTTGGATTTTTCCAGTGGGTTTCAATTATTCCCGCGGCAATTATTTTGATGCGATATGCATATGACAGGGGAGTAAAGCTTAAAAGCCTGTACGGAATGGGAGTGCTCTTTTTCGGAGCATATTACGCATTATCATTCCACTGGTTTTTCTATATGTACCCTCTTGATTTCGCGGGGCTCTCGGAGGCGGCATCACTCGGTGTCGTACTGATAGCCTGCTTTGGGCTTGGACTTTTCCAGGCGGCGCAGACCGCACTTGTTTTTCCGTTGTTCGGATTTATCACCCGAAGTAAGCTTTGCGAAAAGCATTGTATAATAAGGCCCTTTTGCGCGGCGGCGTTGTGGGTGATATTTGAGCTTTGGCAGACAATAGGCTGGTGGGGAGTGCCGTGGGCAAGACTGCCTCTTGGCCAGGTAGATACAACGGTCATGGTCAGAAGCTCGGCGTTGTTCGGCTCATATTTTGTTACCTTTGTCATTGTGGAGGTTAATTTTCTATTTGCTATTGCAATAGACAAATGTGGATTTCGCAGGCTTGCCGTTGCTCTTGCGGTATCGCTTTTCGCGGTAAATTTAGCACTTGGTTCGCTGGTAACCTTCATTTACAGTGACTCGGATCAAAAAATAACCGTCGCGGCGGCGCAGGGGAATTTTGCATCAGGTGAAAAATGGAGCGGTAGCAGCAGACAAAGCATAATGAACGTCTACGCCTCTCTTACAGAGAGTGCGGCAGGGGATGGGGCAGAGATAATCGTATGGCCCGAGACTGCGCTTCCGTATCAGATTTTTGATGACGATGAGCTTATGGATTTTGTCACAGGCCTTGCCAAGCGTAACAATATTACCATCATACTTTCTGCCTTTACAGAGGACGAGGACAGCGGTCTTAACCGAAACTCGATGATCGAGGTCAAGCCCGACGGAAGCTTCGGCGAAACGGTATATTCCAAGCAAAGACTTGTTCCTTTTGGAGAATTCGTGCCGTTGCGCGAGTTCGTTACGTTTATTTTCCCACCGCTTGCCAATATTGGTATGCTTGAGGATGATCTCTCACCCGGAAAGAGCAGTGAGGTAATATATTCTGATATTGCTAAAATCGGTTGCGGACTTTGCTTTGATTCAATATATGAGGACGTTATTCTCGATGCTGTAAGAAATGGCGCAGAGATCATAGCAATCTCTACTAACGACTCTTGGTTTTCGGACTCTGCCGCGCTTGACATGCATAACGGTCAGGCAAGATTGCGTGCAATAGAAAGCGGAAAATATGTAGTAAGATCTGCAAATACAGGCATTTCTTCAATAATCGACCCTATGGGCAATGTGAAGGAGGAGCTTGGCGCACTTGAGCGTGGATATGTCGTATCCGAGGTGTCTTTGAAAAGCGAAAACACGCTCTATGTGTATATAGGTAATCTTTTTGCATATATTTGTGTAGCATACGTGGCAGGAATGTTGATTTTGGCGGTAAAGGGTTTGTATAAGACAAAAAATATTAAGAAATATTAAATATTTCAATTAAGTGCAAAAACACTTGACAAACGTCTGGTAATATGGCATAATTAAAGTACAAACATTGTAAGGAGGGATTTTTTCATGAAAAAATCTATTATCAAAGTAATGGCATTTACACTTTTGGCAGTTGTAGTATGCATGGCCCTCGTTTCTTGCGGCAAGACACTTTCCGGCGAGTACGGTGCAGAGATGAATCTTGGCATAGGCCAGATCGAGGTTATCTACAGCTTTAAGGGAAGCAAGGTAGAAGCTACTGTTAAGTCGACAAATATCTTAGGACAGGTTGAGTCCAAGACCGTTGAGGGTAAGTACGAGATCAACGAGAACGAGATCACATTCACTTGGGATGATGAGGCAGAAGGTGTTGAAGGCGGTACGTTCACATTTGAAGAGACCGAGAACGGCATCAAGATCGGATTGGTTGAATACAAGAAGGTAGAGAAGTAATTCTTTATTTTTGAAAAATAACGCGGCATCGGGCGAGTAATTCGCCCGATGCCGTTTTTTATCCGCAACAGGCATTTTTATTAAAAACCCTTTACAATACGATGGGAAAGTGATATAATTAAAAACGGCTTAGATTGGCCTTGAGATAATTATTGAAAGGAGAATTCTTCCCTTGAAAAAAGAATACAAGTATCTCGGAAGAGTAAATTCTCCCGACGAATTAAAGACTCTTGGCAAAAATGAAATAAAGCCGCTTTGCGATGAAATAAGAGATTGCATTGTAACGACCACTCAAAAGAACGGCGGGCATATGGCGTCCAATCTCGGTGTGGTGGAATTGACCGTTGCGATTCACCGAGTATTTGATTGCCCGCGTGATCATATAATTTTTGACGTTGGACACCAGAGCTATACCCATAAGCTACTTACGGGCAGGTATAAGGAATTCGATACGTTAAGGCAGAGCGGAGGGATCACCGGCTTTACCAACAGGCAGGAGAGTGAGTATGATTGCTTCGGCGCAGGACATAGCTCCACAAGCCTTTCTGCAGGTCTTGGTTTTGCAGAGGCGGATAGAATTATGGGCAGTGATGCCTATACTGTAGTCGTCCTTGGAGACGGAGCCTTTACCGGCGGAATGATACACGAGGCGCTCAACAACTGCGACAAGGGTATAAAGAAGCTTATAATTATCCTCAATGAAAACGAGATGTCTATCTCGAAGAATATAGGACGCTTTGCAAGCAGTATTGCGCGAATCAGAAAGCGCAGCGGATATCTAAAGGCAAAGCGATTGACAGTATCTTTTGTTAAAAAGATTCCGCTTATCGGTAATGGATTGTTCAAGTTTATAAGGGGGATAAAAAAGTCAATCAAGAACTCGCTTTACGGAAGTAATTACTTTGAGGACATGGGACTTTATTATCTCGGCCCCGCAGACGGAAACGACTATGAGAGTGTAGAAGAGCTCTTGGGCGCAGCAAAGCGTGCGGGCGAGAATGTCCTTATTCACTTGAAGACCCAAAAGGGTAAGGGATATAAGCCCGCAGAGGAGTCTCCTCACATATATCACGGTATCTCGCCTTTCAAAGGCTCGGAGGAAGCAAGCTCCTATTCGTTAGAGCTTGGCTCGGCATTGTGCGAACTTGCCGAAAAGGATGAAAAGGTCTGTGCTATCACTGCGGCTATGAGCACGGGAACAGGTATTGATAGCTTTGCAAAAAGGTATCCAAATAGATTTTTTGACGTGGGAATTGCAGAGGAGCATGCGGTTACATTTGCATCAGCCCTCGCGGCAAACTCAATGAAGCCTGTTTTTGCGGTATATTCAACATTTTTGCAGAGAGGATACGACCAGATAATCCACGATGCGGCGCTTCAAAAATTGCCCGTAGTATTGGCAATAGACCGCGCAGGGTTTAACAACTCGGATGGAGCAACTCACCACGGAATTTTCGACGTAGCCTTTCTCTCGCACATTCCCGGAGTGAAAATATACACGCCCGTAACATATAAGGGTCTTGCAAAATCGCTTGAGATAGCGGTAAACGATGACAGTGTTTCTGCCATCAGGTATCCGTCGGGTAGCGAAAACGAGGCGGTAATCAAGGCGTTTTACGCTGATGCGAATTATGACAGTATCGGCATAAAGACCGATTATGACAATCAGAACACGCCTGAAAATATAATAATAACACATGGCAGAATCGTAAACGAGTGCCTTCACGCAAAAGCTATCCTTGAGAAAGAAGGAAAGAATTGCGGAGTCATCCTGTGCGAATATATCGCCCCCTATGATTTCTTGGCAGAGGAGATATTCAATGTCATAAAGGGTTCAGGTGTCAAGAACCTCACCTTTGTTGAAGAGGAGATAAGAGTAGGCGGATTTGGAATGATGCTCAGTGACGTTATGAGAAATAGGGGATACCTTGACGGCATAAAATATACCGTGATGGCGACAGACGATGCGTTTGTAAGCCGTGAGACGGGGCAAACCTATTTGTGCGCGGCAGGACTTTATGCCGAGAATATTGCAGAACAAATAAAGAAAACAAACAACTAAAGCATAGCACCAAACGAAGGGGGGATGAATATGAGCTTTAGCGAAAAGACGATTCACTCACTTGAATTTGACAAGATCTGTGATCTGCTTGCATCCTTTGCGCCCACAGAGGGCTCAAAATCCATGGCAAGAATGCTCATGCCGCAATCTGACATAGATACAGTTCTCTTAAGGCAGAGGAGAACTACCGATGCAAAAAGACTTTGTGATGCCAAGGGCATGCCTACGTTTGGCGGCGTGCGCGACGTGTCCGAGTCCTGCGAGAGGGCAAACAAGGGCGCAATACTGACCCCGGGCGAGCTCTTGGCGATAGCGGCGGTTCTTCGCACCTCAAGAACGCTTATTGACTATTGCCACGGAAACCATCTCTTTGACACAGTGCTTGACGAGATGTTTGACAGGCTTATGCCAAACAGAACACTCGAGGATAAGATAACAAGATCCATAATCTCAGAGGAGCTTATTGCGGACGAGGCGTCTGCAACGCTTGCAAATATCCGCAGACAGATCAGAATAACAAACAGCAAAATAAAGGAGACGCTCCAGAAATATATTCAGGGCGGCTCACACTCAAAGTATCTCCAGGAAAATATCGTTACCACGAGAAATGGCAGATACGTCATTCCCGTTAAGGCAGAGTGCAAAAACGAGGTCAAGGGACTTATTCACGACACCTCATCCTCTGGTGCTACAATATTCGTAGAACCTGTAGCGGTCGTAGAGGCTAACAACGAGCTTCGCGTTCTTGAGTCCAAGGAGGAGCACGAGATCGAGAGAATACTTGCAGAGCTTTCGGTGAGTGTTTCAGAGTATTCCGATGCTGTCTGGCTCAATTACAGAAATATTACCGAGCTTGCATTTGCATTTGCATGCGCGCAGATGTCCTATGCGATGAACGGCTCGGCTCCAATTGTCACAGAGGAAAAGCTCATCCTGCTTAAAAGGGCAAGACACCCCCTTATAGACAAGCAAAAGGTCGTACCCATCAACGTCATTCTCGGTGACGGATACGACACTATGATAATTACAGGCCCCAACACGGGAGGTAAGACTGTAACGCTGAAGACACTTGGATTATTTACCCTGATGGCGCAGGCGGGTCTTCATATTCCGGCGGATGAGGGAAGTACAATCTCGGTGTGTAAGAACGTGCTTGTTGACATTGGTGACGAGCAGAGCATAGAGCAGTCGCTTTCAACCTTTTCATCACATATGGTGAATATAGTTTCCTTTATGGATAAGGTATCCGACCGTTCGCTCGTGCTTTTTGACGAGCTTGGAGTAGGAACAGACCCTGTAGAGGGAGCGGCACTTGCGGTGTCTATCATAGACAACGTAAGGGGCAAGGGAGCTATGTGTGCCGCGACGACTCACTATGCGGAATTGAAGGCGTACGCGCTTGACACAAGCGGCGTTTGTAATGCATCCTGCGAGTTTGACGTGGAGACATTGAAGCCTACGTATAAGCTGATAATAGGTACACCCGG
>JAFWXY010000022.1 GCA_017522905.1 Clostridia bacterium | reverse complement strand
CCTTCTCGTCACTCCAAGTCGGATGCGCGGCTGATTCTGCGGCAATATATCCGTCAAAAAGCTTCTTCTGATATTCGTAGGTACGGTATGCGCTTGTAATGGAGACGTTTGTTATTCCGTCCTCCTTCATAGCGTCAAGCATCTCTATAAGAGCCTTGAGGGCTGTTTCGTTAAGCTGTATCGACTTGCCGCCCGTGGTATACGCAGTATCAATATCAACAAGCCCCTCGGGCAGGTAATCTGCCCCCACTGCATTCTCCTTATTAACAAGGACAAGGTATTCATCATCCCTCACCTCTCCATCCTTGCACGCGACAAGCAATGCAAGCGAGAGAAGCGCAGCGAGCATCAAAATAAGCGAAATAATTCTTTTCTTCATTTTCCTTAGGCCTTTTTCTTAGTTTCGATCATAAAAAAGTAGGGTGAGGTCGCGCTGTTAACGATCTTGACCTTGGTCACGCAGACCTTGAAGCGACTGAGAGTCTCGAAATACTCCTCAAGCATCTTGCCCTCAAGGTCGCCCTCGGGGTGACCGGGATAAACGGCGATGTTAAGTATCGCATCACTGCCAAGAAGATCAATTGCCGCCTCAACCGCGGGCATTGTCGTCTCGCGCATGGTGGTTATCGTCTTATCTCCGCCGGGGAGCCAACCGAGATTGAACATTCCCGCCTTGATAGGACCTTCCACATACTTCTTTACGTTATGGTGTGAATCACAGATAAGCGTGTAGTTCTCGGGGCATCCTGCCTCCTTGAGGTTCTTTGCAGTAGAATCAACAGCCGACTGCTGAATATCGAAGGCATAAACGTGTCCGCTCTCGCCAACCGTCTTGGAAAGAAACTCGGTATCGTGTCCGTTACCCATTGTGAAATCCACAACGGTGTCTCCCTCTTTTATATGTGTCAGTATAAACTGTTTATGTAAATCAAGCAGATCTATCATTTTCTCTTCTCATCCTTATGTATATCAGAGCGCAAGAATTTCATGGAGCGCTCTACCGCGTCCTTGGAGTTATACCAAGGCTCGGCATCATATCTGTAATCAAACTTCTTGCAGAACCAGCTGACGTCACCCTTAAGCTCCTCAATGTATTTGTTCTGTATCTCCTCACAATCGGCAACAAATGCCTTGAGCTCCTTTTTGTTAAGCCTCTGTTGGGCATATTTAAGCATCATCCTATAGTGAGGCAAGCAGAAATAGGGCTGGGATTTAAGCTTTTCGGGAAAATTCTCGTCGTTCTGCCAAAGAAGGATAGCGGTTTCAACCATATGCCGAAAATTGAACTCGATTCTCTCGCATACGTAGCAGGAGCCCTCCAGCTTTTCAATTCTTGCCATAGGCTTTTTACCCGTACCTCCCGAAAGTCCGCCGTCCTTAAGCTCTCGGGTAAGATCGTCAAGGTGGCTTTCAAGCGTGAGCGCCATACCAAGACGGTTCTTGCGAACGAACATCATGTCGTAATGGGTGCGGCAAAATCCCCTTTCATTTGTCTTGATTCTCACGTCGGGCTCCATCATGGATGCGCCCAAAATCAAATCAAGCTCGTCCCCCTCAAGCTTATTGTAAAGCGTGCAAAAGGGGCATCCGCAGGATTTATCGGCGGCGCTTTTCTCAAATGCCTCGTTGACGGGTATAGTATATATCTGTTCCATAATTTTCTCCCGAATTTATCCTAAATAACTTGTAAAATAATCTTGAAATATCGCATTAACGATAGTATAATATAAATAGCATACATTTTATTTTATCATAAATTAAGCATTATTTCAAGAGGATTTTATTAACACGGAGATTTTATTTCATGACCATACATAAACACAGCGCGACAGAGCTTCAAATCGGCTCTCTTTCATGCGTTAAGATCGAGAACGTCTCGCTTTTTGACGTGTCTAAGGTCTTTGACTGCGGTCAGAGCTTTCGCTTTGACAGAGTAAGCACATCCGAGCACGAAAATGAATTTGCAGGCTGCGCGCACGGGAAATATATATCAGTGGCTCAGGACGACTCGACTGTCTACGTATACAACATCACCTTGTCGGAATACGAGGAGTTTTTTAAAAGATACCTTGCGCTTGATTGCGACTACGACGAGATAAACCGAGATATTTTATCCATCTCCCCAAATTCTACGCTCCAAGAGGCTGTAACCACCGCAGGTGGTATCAGAATCTTGTATCAGGAGCCCTGGGAGGCGGTATGCTCCTTCATTATCTCACAAAACAATAATATCCCCCGCATCAAGAAGATAATCGCCGCCCTCTCTCAAAAATGCGGAAGGCGGATTGACATAAGTCTTATGTCAGGGCATATTGCAGACGCGCATATCGGAAACGAGGGAAATTTTTACTCCTTCCCGACTCCCGAGGAGATCATTCCCCTTGGAGTAGATGGGCTCTTCGGGCTTAAAACCGGATTCCGCGCGAAATATATCTTTGATGCGGCAGAGCGCGTTCAAAAGAGAGATATTGAACTCGATGCATTAAGCTCAACTAACTCTACTTCAGAGTGCGCTGATATTCTCTGCCAAATTAAAGGCGTTGGACCCAAGGTCGCCGCGTGCGCGCTTCTCTTCGGATTTGCGCGACACGATGCATTCCCGATCGACGTTTGGATAAAGAAGGTAATGGCAAAATATTTCGAGCCTGATTTCACGCCCGAATCTCTTGGCAGATACGCGGGTATAGCACAGCAATATCTATTCTACTACGAGCGCTACCTTGTTGGCGAGAAGGGAGAAAACAAAAAATGACCGTAGAACAGGTAAGTGAATATCTCCTTTCCCATAGCCGTCGATTTGAACGCGACGTGATCTATGACACAGATAAGCACGGCGATAGCTTTTGCGAGCTGATAATCAAGAATCCATCCCTTCCCTCGTTCCCAATCACGGTTACCGTGACCGAGGTGGGCTGCTCCTTGTCCGTAGGCAATTTCTCAGACGTAACGGGCAACAAAAAAATGACTCCCGATCAAACGCTTTTGGCAATAGAGGATATTATTGCAGATAAGATAATTTTCGTTCTCGGCTACCGCGACGATGACGATATAGGCTTCGGATCTCCGTTCTTCTCAAGAATATTTGCTCTGACAGGCAAGGACGACGATATGACGGACGACTACGATGATTTTATCAAAACGGTATCCACACCAATAAATAAGAGGCTCAGATTTCTCTACTCCTTAAAGGGCAGATTTCTGATATTCAACTTTTCTGGATCTGTCAGGAAAACAATCCTCCGATAATCCGGCAGAGAAAAATCAACATCGGTTAAAATAACAGGGCATAGCTAAGCCTCCGTCACAAGGACGGAGGCTTGATTTTTATTCTTTTATTCTCTCAAGGCACATCGCGCATCTCTGCGGCAGGAATATCGGGAATACCCATTCCTTGCCTACCTTCCTTGCCTCGTAGATATATTCCTTTGATATACGGTCGTATCCGCCAAAGCTTGAATCATCACTTGAAAGTATCACCTTATACTTGCCCGCCCTCGGAACTCTTACAAGGTAATTATCAAACCACCGAGTCGGGTTGAAGTTAAGCACGAATACAACTCCGCCCCTCTCATAGTTCATTATCTGATCTGCTTCCTCCATATGAAGCACCTTGGGCGCTCTTCTGAAAATTCTCTTATCTGTCGCAAGGCTTATCATCGCGCGGTCAAACTCATTGAGATCCTTATATCTCAGTCGCGCGTCATCAACGAGATGCCACTGACGGCGGCAGTAGAAATGACTCCATCCGTTGCCCTCGCGCGGAAAATCTATCCATTCGGGGTGTCCGAACTCGTTGCCCATGAAGTTGAGATAACCCTCGCCGCCAAGAGAAAGCGACACAAGTCTTATAAGCTTATGAAGCGCTATTCCGCGCTCTATGATATAGCTCTGACTGTCCTTTGACATGCTTGAATACATCTCACTGTCGCAAAGACGGAAAATAATCGTCTTATCGCCAACAAGCGCCTGGTCATGCGACTCGGCATATCCTATATACTTCTCCATAGGACGGCGGGAGGTAAGCTCCGCCCATATCTGCCAGACGTTCCAATCCTCGTCGCGTCTTTCCCTGATATATCTCACCCAAAGATCGGGAATACCCATTGCAAGACGGTAGTCAAATCCAACACCGCCATCCTCTATAGGCAAGCACATTCCGGGCATAGCCGACATATCCTCTGCAATAGTAATAGCCTTCGGGTTTACCTCTCTTATCAGCTTGTTTGCAAGCTGAAGATAGGTAATCGCCTCGGTATCGGTATTAAGCGAAAAATACTTTGAATATTCGGTAAATGCAGTCCCAAGGCCGTGATCGTGATAGATCATGCTTGTAACACCGTCAAAGCGGAATCCGTCAAAATGGAACTCCTCAAGCCAATACTTGAGATTTGACAGAAGGAAATGAATGACCTCGTTCTTATCGTAGTTAAAGAGCTTTGTTCCCCACGCGCTATGGTCTCCTCTGCCACCCTCGTGGAAATACTGATATACCGTTCCGTCGAACATATTAAGTCCGTCACCCTCATTGCCTACCGCGTGTGAATGTACAAGGTCAAGAAGTACGGCTATTCCCATTTTGTGCGCCTCGTCCACAAGCATTTTAAGCTCGTATGGAGTGCCGTATTTAGAGGACGCGGCAAAGAAGGATGCCACCTGATAGCCAAAGGACGCGTAATAGGGATGCTCCATTACAGCCATTATCTGTATCGTGTTATATCCAAGCGATTTGATACGGGGGAGGATATTCTCACGGAACTCATTATAGCTGCCTATTCCCTCTCGCTCCTGCGCCATGCCGATATGGCACTCGTAGATAAACAAGTCCTTCTTTGGAGTGAAGCTCTTTTTCTGCCACTTATACTCGGGCTCGTCAACGATAACTCCGCACCAAAGATAGGTGTCCTTGTCCTGCTCCACGCGGTTGATATACGTGGGAACGCGGCGCAAAAGCTGACCGTCCTTTTCAACTATCGCCTGGACGTGGCAACCGTTCCAAAGGGCATTCTCACCCTCAAGATAGACCTCAAAAACACCGTTTTCTATGCGGCTCATTCTAAGCGCAGTCATATCCCAATTGACCATATCTCCCGTGAGATACATTCCGTCTGCTGCAGGCGCCCACTCACGGTACACCCAGCCCGACGCCGTTCTGTGAAAGCCGAAATATTCGTGTCCGTTTGCAAAGGAGCAAAGCGTTTCGCCGTCGCGTAAAAGCTCGCCAAGCTTCTTCTCATATTTCTCCATTCGAAGCTCAAGATCCTCCTCAAACGGCAAAAGATATTTATCGTACTCAAAAATTTTCAAGCTCATAAATACACTTCCTTTCACATTTATCTTCACTTTTATTTTACCACTTTTCACTTTGACTGTCAATTGTTTAATATTTACATTTTCAGAACAAAAAAAGAGCGATTTCAACAAAAACCGCTCTTTTTATTATTTTATTCTACGACTACCACACCGTCGTCCTTAACGGTTACGGTCATTCCGTCCTTAACGTAATCAAGAAATTCCGCGCCAAGGCAGTCTATTACGGGCATCGTCACGCCGTCTACCCACACGTCGGCGAGTATTGCTCCCGCCGCCGCAAGCGAGTCGATATGCTCTGAGAAGAGCATGCAGGCAGGCTGGCGGTGCATAGCGCACGCGCAGTAAAGCACAAGTCCGCCCGTGGTAGAGCCGATAGTCATGGGAAGGCAAAGCGCCTTGCCCGCCGTGGGCTTGCCAAAGAGATCGGGGTTGTTCTGGTCCTTACAGGTCGCCGTCTTGTCTCCGAACTGGAGCGCGCCCTGAAGAGATGCAAGGGTGTTAAAGCCGCCGTGTGTTACGACCGCCTCTGCGGTAACGTTACCGGGAGTTACCACTCTTCCTTTAAATTCTCTCATTATTTGTTGCCCCCTTTCGTAAGCGCCGCGAGTATCTCGTCGTCGGTATAATATCTTGCTGTTGTGTAGGTTCTGAGCTTATTGGACGATGTAATTACAGGCATCGACTTGCAAAGCGGATTGTTCATATACATAAGAGGACAAATATACGAGGTGATAACACCTGTTGCCTTAAGTCTCTCTGCATACTCGGTCTTGTTAAATTCGCGGAGAACCGCAACCGATGCGGTAAATACGGTAGGAATAAGCACCTTCTTGTTGCCGGATGCTTTGAGTCCCGCCTCGATTCTGTCAGTCCAGCTCTTGAGCTGCTCAAGAGTCATATGGGGACATCCCATAAAGCAGAGCTTGGGCTTTGCATTCTCCTTCTTCCACATTACAGGGTAGCCGGCCTTTACTCTTTCAAGCTCGGCGTCGTCAATAACGTAAACTCTCGCACCCTCTGCAATAAGCTTGTCGCCAAGCTCTACCGCCTCGGGGGTAAGTCCGTCAATATGGTAAAGTCCAACCGCGCCGTTAGATGCGGTTGCCGCACCGAAGTCCTTGAGATATGTGCAAGCGCTCTCGTTAAGCTCGTTACCTATCCACTTGTCAAGTCCGTAAACGTAGGGAACGTCCTCCATTACCTTCATACCGATAGCGGAGCCCAGAAGCTGTGCCTCGGGCTTTTTCTCGGTCTCGATCTTTACTACCCAAGTAGCGCGTCTGCCCTCGTCGGTAAGAAGGCCAAA
The DNA here is from genome assembly GCA_017522905.1 of Clostridia bacterium. Lineage (GTDB taxonomy): Bacteria > Bacillota > Clostridia > Oscillospirales > CAG-272 > SVTX01. Next base: position 13,306 of record JAFWXY010000022.1, on the reverse strand, counting down.
ATAAGGAACGTAACCAACGATAGAGCCCATTATATCCATAATTCCGGAATTTCTGTTACATCTCGCACCAAGCACAGAGTTCGCGTAAACGACCGCGCTTGACTCCGCCCAGGAAAGAACGTCACCCTTCTTAGGCTTGTTACCAACCTCGTCAAGATAGCAGGTGCAGGTGAAGGCATCCTCGTCCATAAGACCGAGCTCGCGGAGCTGCTTTTCGTAGCTCTCCTGAGTAGCATACATAAACTTGTTGAATACAAGGTTCTGCAAAAAGTTTGCAGGAACGTTCTTATCAAGAGGACGGGGGTCCACAGAGAATTTCTGCTGTGATATAGCACCCGCGTCGATGAGCTGCTGCATAAGTTCAAACACGGGCGTCATCATCTTAAGACCAAATGAGGTTACAAGATGGTTGTACTCGCTTGTTACGGGAACCATCTTCTCGGCACCGAACGCGTCACCGTACATAACCAAGGTTTTCATTACCTTGGCAAGAGTTTCGCCCTTTGCGCCGTCAAGTATTTCTTGCTGTTCTTTATTCAAAATCATAATATATTATCCCTTTCTATTGAAAGTTTTTGAATGAGCTTGGGGAACGCTCGCCTTGAAAAACGACTCGGACTCCTTGCATCGCAAGGAGCCGGTTGCATCAGGTTGGCTGAGATTCAGTTCAACCTCACGATGCATATGCATCCCCTTGTTCCCTCTTAGATCTTCATCGCTACGTCCCAAGCGCCCCAGATAACGGTACGGAGGTTACCAACCGCCGCCGCGTCACCAATCACGTGAACGTGTGCCGACTTCTTCTCAAGAGGAGCAGGATTATATCCAACCGAAAGAATTACGGAATCTGCATCTATCTTCTCTTCACTGCCGTCCTTGTGAGTAACGGTCACGTAGCCCTCACCGATCTCTTTAACGCGAGTTTCAAGGTGAACAGGCACCTTGTTCGTCTTAAAGAAATCACGGAGATAGCTTGTATTAGCAAGACAGATACCGGGAGTTGTTACAAGGTCGTCCATCATCTCAACGATAGTGGGCTGCTTGCCCTGAAGGTAGAGTTCGTATGCGATCTCACATCCCGTAAGTCCGCCGCCAATTACCGTTACCTTCTCGCCAACTGTCTTGTTGCCAAGCAAGAAATCAACTGCCTCTACTGACTTCTCTACGCCCTTGATCGGGATTCTTCTTGCGCGAGCACCTGTAGCGATAATTACCTCGTCAGCATCAAGCTCCTTGACGTTCTTGACCTCGTGGTTGAGCTTTATCTCAACGGGATATTTAGCGATCTCTCGGATATACCACGCAATAAGCGCCTTGTCCTTTTCCTTATAAGAAGGAGCCGCCGCCGCGATGAACACACCGCCAAGCTTGTCGGTCTTCTCAAAGAGAGTTACCTTGTGTCCGCGCTTAGCACAGAGGATTGCCGCCTCCATACCGCCGATACCGCCACCGATAACCGCAACCTTCTTCGACTTCTTTGCGGGCTTTACGCTATACTTCTTGGACTGCATTGTCTCGGGGTTGAGCGCACAGCGCGCAAGTCCCATAGTATCCTTAAGATCCTGAGTATTAGCGTGTCCCTTGGAGGACGAGAAATTAAAGCATCCCGCGTGACAGCAGATACAGGGCTTGATGTCCTCTACTCTGTCCTCAATCAGCTTGGTGATCCACTCAGGGTCAACCAGGAACTGGCGCGCAACACCAACGCCGTCGATCTTGCCCTCTGCAACGGCATTGGCACCAACCTCGGCATCCAATCTTCCCGCACAAACGACGGGGATATTAACAAATTTCTTAATGTGAGCAACGTCCTCAAGGTTACAGTTCTCGGGCATATACATCGGGGGATGAGCCCAGTACCAGGAATCGTAGGTTCCGTTGTCGGCATTGAGCATATCGTAGCCCGCATCCTCGAGATACTTAGCCGCCTTCTCGGATTCCTCCATATTTCTGCCGACCTCAACGTAGTCCTCGCCGGGCATCGCGCCATAGCAGAAGCCCTTCATCTTAGATTCTACAGAGTAACGGAGAGATACGGGATAGTCCTCTCCGCACGCCTCCTTGATAGCCTTAACGACCTCGGCAACAAAGCGATAGCGATTTTCAAAGCTTCCGCCGTACTCGTCCTCACGCTTGTTGAAGAACTCAATTGCAAACTGGTCAAGAAGATAACCCTCGTGAACCGCGTGTACCTCTACACCGTCAACACCTGCATCACGGCAGAGCTTTGCGGTTTTTGCAAAAGCCTCGATGATCTCGTGGATCTGCTCCTTTGTCATCTCGGGACACTCAATATCGTGCGCCCAGCGAGAGGGCTGAGGGCTGGGGGATGCAAGCTCGTGCGACGTGTCAATAATAGGCTTCAGAATTGCACGCGTAAATTTATTTTTGTGAAGGGGAGCAATAAGCTCGGTAATAGCCCAGGAGCGTCCCATTCCCGCGGTAAGTTGAACAAAAAGCTTTGCCCCGGTCTTATGTATCTCGTCCATAAACTCCTTGAGCTCCTCAAACATTTTCGGATTCTGCCAGAGCCACTTACCAAAGAAGGTATCGCGCAACGGTGCAATTCCAGGGATGATAAGTCCTACATTATTGTTTGCTCTCTCAAGGAAGAGCTTTGCCGCCTCCTTGTCGAAATGGCAGCCTCCAAGCTCAAACCAACCGAAAAGCGAGGTTCCGCCCATAGGACACATAACAATGCGGTTTTTAATCTCGACATTGCCTATCTTCCATGGTGTGAACAGCGCCTCATATTTCTTGTCCATGTTCTCCATAAAGAAAAACCCCTTTCATTTTTTATACATATTCATTGTACACTATTTTAAAAATTCTGTCAAGTAATCAACGTGCATTATCGTCATTTTTTGACAAGTTAGCCAAATGATGCTCACGGCTTCAAAAACGTTTTAGCAAGCTAAAGTTTTTTTGCCGAAATCCGTTGACATTCTATCCCCAAAGTGCTATAATTTATAACATATATTTCATAGTGAGGCAACATATATGCAAGATAAACAGATACCCTATAAAATATACATAGAAGAAAACGAAATGCCACGCGAGTGGTATAATCTCCGCGCGGATATGAAAAACAAGCCCGCGCCTCTGCTTGACCCCGTAACACATAAGGAAATGACAGCGGACGATCTCGCAGGCGTTTTCTGCGATGAGCTCATCGCGCAGGAGCTTGACGACACAACTCCCTATTTCCCCATCCCCGAGGAGATAAGAAGCTTTTATAAAATGTACCGTCCCGCTCCCCTTGTAAGAGCTTATTGTCTTGAGGAAAAGCTCGTCACACCCGCCAAGATCTACTACAAGTTTGAAGGAAACAACACAAGCGGAAGCCACAAGCTGAATTCCGCTATCGCTCAAGCATATTACGCTAAAAATCAAGGACTTGTCGGAGTCACCACCGAAACCGGCGCAGGACAATGGGGTACTGCCCTTTCCATGGCTTGCTCATATCTCGGCCTTGACTGTAAGGTATACATGGTCAAATGCTCCTACGAGCAAAAGCCCCATCGCCGCGAGGTGATGAGAACCTACGGTGCATCTGTAACCCCCTCTCCTTCAACCGAGACGGAGGTTGGCCGCAAGATCCTCGCAGAGCACCCCGACACCGTCGGAAGCCTTGGATGTGCCATTTCAGAGGCGGTTGAAAAAGCAACAAGCATGGAGGGCTACCGCTACGTTCTCGGAAGCGTACTCAATCAGGTAATGCTCCATCAGTCAATAATCGGTCTTGAGACCAAGATTGCCCTTGATAAATACGGCATAAAGCCCGACGTCATTATCGGATGTGCAGGCGGAGGCTCCAACCTCGGCGGCCTTATCGCTCCCTTTATGGGCGAAAAGATCCGCGGCGAAGCCGACTATCGCATCATCGCAGTTGAGCCCGAATCCTGCCCGAGCTTTACTCGAGGAAAGTACGCCTACGACTATTGCGACACGGGAATGGTTTGTCCCCTCTCTAAAATGTACACGCTCGGCTCGTCCTTTATGCCTGCTGCAACACACGCGGGAGGCCTCCGTTACCACGGAATGAACTCCACTCTCTCCCAGCTTTACGCCGACGGACTTATGGAGGCTACTACTGTAAAGCAGACAGAGGTATTTGCAGCCGCAGAGGAATTTGCACGGGTCGAGGGAATACTCCCCGCTCCCGAATCCTCGCATGCTATTAAGGTTGCCCTTGATATCGCCAAGGAATGCCGCGAGACAGGCGAGGAGAAAACCATCGTCTTCGGCCTTACCGGTACAGGATACTTTGATATGATGTCCTACGAAAAATTCCACAACGGTGTTATGAAGGACTACAAGCCCACCGATGAAGAGATCCAAAAGGCTTTTGATAAGCTTCCTAAGGTTTGATAATAAGCTTCCTAAAGTTTGATAAAAGACAAAAAGACACCCACGACAACTGCGTGGGTGTCTTTTTTATTTGCCAAGTCAAAAATGAATTATACTATATTGTAAAAATTAATATACCAGATAACGTTAAAGATAATTCCGATGATGAGGAACACCAATCCTGTAAAAAGAATACAGTGATCGGTCGATTTTTTCATCTCCTGAAGCTTCCTTTCACGGTAATCGGCATACTTTTCGTGTCTCGCTCTTCCCCCGGGAATAAAGGTCAGAATAACGCTTTTTGCGATAAATCCAATTCCCAGAAGTGCGCCCTCACCGCTGATAAACAGCATTCCCGCAAACAACGTTACAAGTATTCCCGAAACGGTAAATCCGTCGGCCAATATCTGCACGTTTACACCAATAGAATGAACGAAAAAGCCTTTAGCCCAAAACACGCCAACCGTAATAAGAGAAGCAATAACAAAACAGATGATATACTTTATCAATAACGCTTTGTTTTCCTGTTTCATCGAATGTTAACCGTCCGTCTCTTATTTTACCATCTCTCTGTACTTTGCCTCTTCAGCGTCGTTACAGTAAACGAAGTGTCCGGGAGTGATCTCACGGAAAGAGGGCTGATCCACAGAGTAATCATGCTCTGCCAGAGGATTGTAGGTAATTCTTGTTCTCTGCTTTTCATATACCGGGTCAGGAAGAGGAATTGCAGAAAGCAAGGACTTTGTGTAAGGATGCAAGGGATGCTTGAAGAGCTCATCGGAATCGGCAAGCTCAACCAGCTTACCAAAGTACATTACGCCGATTCTGTCAGAGAAGTACTTAACGACAGAAAGGTCGTGTGCAATAAACAAAATTGTAAGTCCCATGCTATCTCTGAGGTCATTAAGCAGGTTGATTACCTGTGCCTGAATAGATACGTCGAGTGCGGAGATAGGCTCGTCCGCGATGATCATTTCAGGCTGCATAACAACCGCTCTCGCAATACCGATACGCTGACGCTGACCACCCGAGAACTCGTGAGGATAACGGTCCGCATGCTCGCGAACGAGTCCGACCGTCTCAAGGATATCGTAAACCTTACGGTTGATAAGCTCCTTGTCGGTCATGCCGTTGATAACAAGTCCCTCCGCGATAATATCGCGCACTGTCATACGGGGATCGAGAGATGCGATAGGATCCTGGAATATCATCTGGATCTTTGTTACAAGCTCCTTATCGCAGTGCTTCTGATCGCGGATGGCGCTTGCCATCTCCTTCTTCTGCTCGGCTATAAACGCCTGGACCTCTTCGGTCTTTTTCTGAAGCTTAGCCTTAGCCTCGTCAGTTCCCTCTTCCTTGCATTCCTTGGCAAACGCCTTAAGCTCGTTACGAGCATTCTTTATTGCATCCTTATAGGACCTGGTTCCTGCGCCGATTCTCTGGCCCTTGAAGTACACGTTACCGGAGGTAATGTTGTACAGCTTGATGATCGAGCGTCCTGTAGTGGTCTTACCGCATCCGGACTCACCAACGAGACCGAAGGCCTCGCCCTTCTTGATCTCAAAGCTTACGTCATCAACCGCCTTGAGGTCCTTTCGCCCCATACGGAAATACTGGCAAAGATGGTCAACTTTTAACAATACGTCGTTATTATTCTCCATAATTGCCTCCCTTCTCCTTCATTCGGTTGATACGGTCTGTAATAATCTTAGGCATTTCTACCTTAGGTGCATTAGGGTGAAGCAGCCATGTAGCCGCATAGTGAGTAGGCGAAACCTCAAACATAGGAGGCTGCATCTCGTAGTCTATCTCCAGAGCATACTTATTTCTCTCCGCAAACGCGTCTCCTACGGGAGGATAGATCATGTTGGGAGGTGTACCGGGGATAGCATCCAGCTTCTCGTTTGTATCAAGATCGGGCATGGACGAAAGAAGAGCCCATGTATAAGGATGCTGAGGATTGTAGAACACTTCCTCCGCAGTACCGTACTCTACTATTTTGCCCGCATACATAACCGCGATTCTGTCAGCCATGTTTGCAACAACGCCAAGGTCGTGCGTGATAAATATGATCGAAAGATCACGCTCGCGCTTAAGGCGATTGATAAGCTCAAGGATCTGAGCCTGAATTGTAACGTCAAGTGCCGTTGTAGGCTCGTCACAAATAAGGATATCAGGGTTAGCGGAAAGCGCAATCGCAATAACGATACGCTGACGCATACCACCCGAGAACTCAAAGGGATACTGTCTGTAACGCAATCTCGCCTCGGGAATACCAACCTCCTCCATAAGCTTGATAGCTCTTTCCTTCGCAATACGTTTAGTAAGCTTGTATACGACCTGAGAAGCCTTCTCCTTGAGATAGTCAATGATCTCGATGCAGCGCTTGTCAGCATCGAAATATTCAGCATTGTCAAGGTCCGCCTGGAACTTGTTCATTACGCGAGAAAGAACAGAAACGATGATTCGGATCTGCTCGTCAAGCTCTACAACCGACTTAGGAACGATCTTCCAGCTTACTGCCTTACCGGTCTTACCCTTTGCAAGAAGAGCCTCTCTCTTTGCAGTCTGAGCTGCAAATCTTGCCTCTTCCTTGGGGTTGTTCTTAACGTAAAAGAAGTACTTCTCGATTTCTCTGGCAAGTGCGCCACCGAAGGTGTAGGCTACGCTGTCTTTAACAACAGCCAAGGGATCGATCGAATCACGAACGCTCTTGTCAAGGCTCTTGCAAAGCGCATGTGCCTCTGCGGCAGTAAAGCTTCCTGCCTTGAAGAAGTCAATTGCAGCCTGAAGCTCGTCGATAGCCTTCTTCTTGCTCTCAAGGCTCTTATTTACAGAATACTGAACCGCGATCTTTTCATATATGATAAACGAGGACATAAAGTCGTCGGTAAGGAACTGATATGCCATCTCATTTGCCTCGGTAGCAGGTATCTTGCTGAGATCGGTATTGGGGTTCTTGTAAACGTAGTAACCTATTCTGAAGAAGTCGTACTTGGGGCGTGCGATCATCTCCTTTGCGGTGTTCTGAATCTCGCGAAGCGCCGCAACAGTCTCGGAGGAAACCTCCTTTTTAGCCGCATTGCCTGCAACGAGCTTCTTTGCTGTGTCAAGCGCAGAAACCTTAGCCTTCTCAATCTTCTTAACGTTCTCAAGCGCAGAAACGTGCGACGCAAGAACCGCCTCATATCCCGTTACAAAATACTTGTCGGTCATAGACTTGAGATGACCGCCAACGAGCTTAAGTGTAGCAATAACGTCTACCTTCTGCTTTTTCTCGCTAAGGAAGAGGAGATCCTCAATAATGGTGATCAATTCCTCAGCTGCTGTGCGGGATTCGTTATAGCTATTTTCAAGCTTGATTGCCTGAATGTTAAAATCGTCAAACGTCTTGATGAAGCGTTCGATTTCAGCGGTGGAAACTTCCTTCTCACCGCCCTCGGCAAATGCCTTCTTCATTGTCTCGGAGAGAGTGGAAAGCATTGTGTTGAACGCAGTACGTCCCTCCTGACGGTTCGCCTTGTTCTTAAGGAGCATCGCCTCGGTGATCTGTCGGCCGATTCGCATAATAGGGTTAAGAGAAGAAAGCGGATCCTGGAATATCATAGCAACCTTATCTCCGCGAAGCTTGTGCATCTCCTCCTCGGGAATACGCAAGAGGTCCTGTCCGTCGTAGAGGATCTCTCCGCCCTCGTAAATAGAGTTGACGGCAGAAATACCCATGATCGCCTTTGAGGTAACCGACTTACCCGATCCCGACTCACCAACGATCGCAAGAGTCTCTCCCTTGTAAAGATCAAAGGAAATATCGCGTACCGCCTGCACCTTTCCCGCATCGGTACGGAAGCTGACCTTCAGATTATTAACTGATAATTTAATTTCTTTACTCATACTTAATCCTCCGAACCTCTGAGTGACGGGTTGAACGCGTCGCGCAAGCCGTTACCGAACAAGTTAAAGCTGAGCATAAGCAGAACGAGGAACAGGCAGGGGAAGAGAGCCACAAAGCCCGCGCCCGCCATAATGGACTTCTGTCCTGCAGCGATAAGAGTACCAACGCTGGTGGTGTTACCTGCCTCAAGGTTGATAATACCGAGGTAAGACAAACTCGTCTCGGAATAGATCATCGAGGGGATAATCAATGCAACGCTTGTAACGATGGTACCGAGACCGTTCGGGAAAATATGCTTGAACATGATTCTCGTATCACTTGCACCAAGAGTTCTTGCTGCAAGAACGTATTCCTGATTCTTGAATCGATAGAACTGCATACGGGTTCGTCCCGCTATGCCTATCCATCCCGTCGCAAAGAATGCGATGAACAGAACAAGCGCCTGGCTCGTCGCACCCATATGATACTTGAGAAGAGTAATAACGATCATTGTAGGAACCGAACCGAGTATCTCGGAGAATCTTTCCATACAAAGGTCGATCTTTCCGCCAAAGTAACCGGAGATAGATCCCCAGATAACACCGACGATGAAATTAACTGCCGCAACGACAGTTGCAAATACGAAGGAGAATCTTGCACCGTACGCAAGGCAAGCAAAGATATCCTTACCCGTATCTGTAGTACCGAAGAGGAATGAAGGCTCACTGATTCCATCCTTCAAAACCTGAGTATGCTGGTAGGTATAGTACTCGTAGTACTCTGCTCTTACCTCAACGCCTCCGTCGACAAGTCTTCCGTAAGCGTAGTAATACTTAGTACCGTTTTGCGTTATACCGTCCTCGCCCTCAATTCTGATAGAATTGTACTCAGCGATAGTACCCGAGGGGGAAGCAGCCTCGTACATCCAGTAGTTGGGGATTATCTCTCCCTTGTTGTTAAGCTTGGGGCGGATAATGGACGCCTTGGGATCCTCCGTCTTATAGTAGATGTTAGCATCGTACTTATTCTTTTCAAGAGTAGGTCTGTCGGAGACCTTGACAATAGGATAAAGAACGCGTCTTCCCGTTTTGTCCTGATATGCCTGAATATTCTGGTATTCCTCAACGGAAATGATCTTATACTTACCGAATCCAACGCCGTAATAGGTATCGTAGCGGTAGGTGTAGTTACCCTGCTCGCTCTTTACGTACTCACCGTTCTTGATGACCTCGCGTCCGGTTTCCTGAGCGAGAGCAAGATCCTTGAGATAACCGACAGTGTTGGTATCCTTCTGCTTGCATCCGTCCCAGAAATCGATGTCGTTTTCAGCAAACAGATCGAGCTTAGGAGTTACATAAGCGTAGGACATATCGTAATATGCGGGGCGGAAAGGCGTGAAAAAGGGCGCAATAATGGCGAAGAGAATTAAGATCATAATGACGACACCGCCAACGACCGCGCCCTTGTTCTTAGCGAAACGGCGGAAGGCACCCTGGAAATAGCTTACGGGCTTGGTGTCAAATTTACTATCATGGCTGATATCTCTGCCCGACGCAAATTTAAACTTATCTGCGGGGATATTATTCATATTGTACTCTGCCATATTATTTAGCCCCCATTCTGATTCTCGGATCAATGAAACCGTAGCTTATATCGATAACGATACCTGCAGTCAAGCTGACCAAGGTATAGAATCCCGACAAAAGCATAAAGAAGTCATAGTCCTGGAAGGTGATAGAGTTCAGGTAGAGTCCTCCAACACCGTTGATTCCAAACATCTTCTCAATAATAAGCGAACCGGAAAGAACACCGATAAACTCACTGAGGATAGAGGGGAATATAACGACCATGGAGTTTCTCATAGCATGACGGTAGATAGCCTGTCTCTTGGTAAGACCCTTTGTTCTCGCAAGGAGCATAAACTCACCTGTCAATACCTCTGAAAGCTCCGCACGTGTGTAACGCGCATATCCCGCAATAGAACCGAGACAAAGCGCAAACACAGCAGGAAGCATCGAACGGAAAACTTCCCAGGTAAAGTATTCGTCACTTGTCGACATGGTCAGCGGGAACCAGCCCAGCTTAAAGCAGAATACGTACTGAAGCATAAGAGCCAGAACTATTGAGGGAACCGAAATCAAGAGAATAATAAAGATATTAATGACCTGATCCTGCCACTTATTCTTTTTAAGCGCAGCCAAAATACCCAATCCTAGACCGATCGGAACACCGATCAGGGTTGAGTAAATATTGATCAATATCGTAGGAGGAAGGTGGCTGACAAAAACGTCCCACAGATTCATATTAAGGTACTCACCGTAGGTCGTTGCGATACCGAAGTCGCCCTTTGTGAAAATTCTGCTAAGATAGTTTCCGTACTGGATAAGAATCGGAACTCTATCATAGGAATAAACACCGTTTTCTCCTTTTTGAATGTTGGTGATCCAGCCTCTTCCCTCAAGGGTTCTCATTACGATCTCGGGATCTTGTCCGGGGAGCGCATTGGTAGGTATAGGGAGAAGCTTGATAAGCACGAAGCACATCGTAAAGATGATGAAGAAGGTAAGCAACATCAAACCCAGACGCTTCGTCACATATTTAAACATATACATAGGTTTGTCTCCTCTGTTTTTGTTGTTTTCCAATTCAATTTGGGGGACAAAAATAGTCAAAAAATATTTTTAACCCCTGCGCCTCAAGGTGGCGCAATCCAAAATCAACGTCAAATAAAAGATGGTCTATATTTAACGTTATCCCGTTTTCTTTGTTTTATTTATTCTATACAGATAATCGCGCAAATTTTTGTGTCACGTTACCCCAAAAAAATAATTATTGGTTGAAAATAAGAAAATTATATGTGTGTTCTATTTCCATTGCGGTTAAATTGTCAAATATAAATTGTCCGTAAAAACAGACAAATCAGCGGTGAGCGCTTTGGCTCACCGCCGTTTGCTTTTAGTTAAATGATCTTAATAATTTTTCTCAAAATTATTCAGACTTCTTGTACTCGTTGGTAAGGTCGTTGTTGTTAGCTGCTACGAACTCAGCCCACTCTGCATCAGTGTAAACAACTTCCATGTATCTGATACCACCGAAGCCCATGAATGTGTGCTCGGTCTCAGAGAAGTATGCGAACTTCGCGCCAAGGAAGGATCCGCCGCCGTCAGCGATAAGCATTACGGAACGGCTCTCTGCGATTACGCGCTGCTCGAGAGCAGAGAGAATAGTAAGTCTAGCCTCTGCGGGAGCATAGCCTTCATCCCAGTTGTAGGTCTTAGCCTGGTTCTCGCTCTCTGCAAGACCGTTGAGGCAGAAGTACCAGTTCTGGATGCTCATGGTGATAGTCTCACCTGCGCCCTTGTAATCACCTGCGGGCATTGTGAGAGTCATGTCGATAGCAGATGTATCCCAGTACATGTGATAGTTGAGGGAGTCATCGGGGTTAACGAATGCGCCAACGATATCGAAGGGGTCAAATGCGTTACCGGAGAAACCGTAACCGAAACCGATCTGGGTCTGACCGCTTCTAAATGCCTCTGCCCACTGAGAACCTGCAGATGCATCGAACTTGATCTTGATCTTGCCCTCAAGAACGGTGCCCTTAGCAAGCTCGTTGAGGATACCCTGGAGGTATTCAGCTCTGAAGTGCTGCTTATCGTTATCTACGGATGCACCGTATACGAGAGTGATGTCCTTTGTGCTGTCGTATCCGTACTTATCAGCGTTCTCTGTAAGCTCCTTAACAGCTTCAGCCATCTTCTCCTTAGCGAGAGAGAGGTTGTAACCTGTGAGTGACTCATAAGCCTCGTCAAGCTCGAGGTTGTTAAGAGTACCGTTGGACCACTTGCCGTCTTTCTGTGTGAAGCCGTAAGCGCGGAGGATGCCCTCCTTAGCCTGCTTGGTGTTACGGTACTGACCGCCGTCTGCAAGCTCGGGAGCATTTTCAATATCATAGTAGTAAGCAACGTTTACAAGACCGAAGCAAGGAACTGCTGTGCCGGGCCAGATCTTCTCGATAACGTCACTTCTGTTGATAGCGAGGTTGAATGCGTGTCTGAATTCCTGGATCGCAAGGATACCGTTGTTGTTTTCGCTGTCCTTAAGTACATCGAGGTTGGAGTAAAGCTGCATACCGAATGTACCTGTGGAGGTAGAGGTGTAGTAAACGTACTTGGAGTCGAGGTACTCTGCTGCGCTCTCGCTCTGGAGAGAAGCATCGTCGTAAGTACCGTTAAGGAAGCCCATCCAAACGGTGGAAGGCTCGTCAACCTTACGGCAGTTGATAGCGGTAATGTTGTACTGGTTCTTGTACTCTTCCATACCGTAACCGTACCAGTTCTCATTCTTAACGAGCTTGTAGTGAGAGCCTGCCTCAAACTCTACGAGCTTGTAGGGACCCCAAGAAGCGGTGGTTGCGAGAGAAGAGTTGTAGTTAGACTTCCAGAGAGTTGCGCCGTTTGTAGGAGCAATCCTGCAAGAATCGTAGAGATCCTTCTTTACGAGCGGGAGTCCGGACATGTAGTAAGGAGCCCAAACGGAGAGCTCGCCGTCCTCAGTGAGGAAGGAGTAGGTCTTGTCAAGGCAGATAACAATAGCGTTCTCATCGTCGATGGAGTAGATACCAACAGTATCCCAATCGACCTTTTCGCCGTATCCGGAAATGTAGAAGAGAGTCTCCTTAAAGAGCTCTTCCTTGGTAGCATCATCAAATGTGCTCCAGTCGAGACCGAAGGGAAGAAGAGCGTAACCTACGAGCTCCATAGCAGCAGCCTTGTTCTCTGCTGTGATCTTTGTGTAGCCGTACTCGTTAGCTGCATCCGCGATAACCTTAAGAGCTGCGATAGCCTCCTCAGAGCCAACGTAATCGTTGATAAGCTCGTCGAGGGAGTAAGGAGCGAGGGTCATATCGGTAGTTGTGGTGTTAAGATAAACATCAGTGCTGTTGATGTCGAAGGAGTAGTCGGGTGTCTCACCGTCTCCGTAAGCAGGAACAACGGGAGCAAACTTAGGAGCACCAGAGAAGAAGTATTCCTTAGAATTCTTGATCATAAGGGTGTCGTAATATGTGTTAGCACGGAAGTTCAT
>JAFWXY010000021.1 GCA_017522905.1 Clostridia bacterium | reverse complement strand
GTTCATTGTTTATCCTTTCTTGATTGGAAATCAAGTTGTTTCCTTGTTTAGTATTTTCTTTACGGCCTTCTCAAGCTTGATTCTGTCAAGCGTCATGTCGCGGCCACAGCCCTCGCAGATTATGCGAACATCACTTCCGACTCGCATTACCTTGAAATGCTTGCTACCGCAGGGATGCGGCTTTTTCATTTCAAGTATGTCTCCGACGCTTATCTTCAGAATTTGCATGAGCTTTCCTCCGTTTGCAAAATAATCCATTTAAAATTATAACACATGTGCGCGCGCTTGTAAACTGTTTTTGAAGAGTTTTATATAAATTTACAATTAGTTTTAGAATTTGTATTAAAATTTATTTGACAACATAGTAAACACGTGATATAATAAATAAGATATGATAATGGGATACTGTTGTCTTTTTTCAATTTTTCCTGCGGAGGAGAGTATGATCATTCTTGGAATAGACCCCGGATACGCGATTGTGGGGTGGGGTGTAATTGAATATAACGGAAATAAATTCCGCACTCTCGGGTATGGCTCGATACAGACACCCGCGGGAATGCCTATTGTGGACAGGCTGGAGCTTGTCTACAAGGGAATGAGGGAGATAATAGAGAAGTACAAGCCCGATCAGATGGCGGTTGAGGAATTGTTCTTCAACACTAACTCAAAGACGGCTATCGTCGTTGCGGAGGCAAGAGGGATCATCATTCTTGCGGCAAAGCTTGCAGGAGTGGAAATAGGAGAATATACACCTCTTCAGGTCAAGCAAGCGGTTGTCGGATACGGCAGAGCTGAGAAAAAACAGGTAATAATCATGGTTACGGGATTACTTGGACTTAAGGAGCCTCCGAAGCCCGACGATACGGCGGACGCACTTGCTATAGCTGTCTGCCACGCGCATAGCGCAGGATCTCGCATGGCGAAATACTACAACAAGAGAACGGAGAGTTAAAATATGTGGTGCAGTGATAATTGGAAGGATTATGAATTGCTTGACGCATCGGACGGAGAGCGTCTTGAGCGTTGGGGAAAATATATTCTTGTACGTCCCGACCCCCAGATAATTTGGAAGGACGTTGCAAGAAGCAACCTTTGGAATAAGGCGGACGGAATATACCGTCGCTCTTCAAACGGTGGCGGAGGCTGGATAAAGCAGAAGACCCGCGAGTCCTGGGATATTTCTTACGATCACCTTGGACTTAAGTTCCGTCTTAAGCCGATGGGCTTCAAGCACACCGGACTTTTTCCGGAGCAGGCGGCTAACTGGGATTGGTTCTCCGAGCTTATTAAGAAATCGGGACGTCCAATCAAGGTGCTTAACCTCTTTGCATACACCGGAGGAGCTACCGTTGCGGCGGCTAAGGCGGGAGCGCAGGTCGTTCACGTTGACGCGTCCAAGGGCATGGTTGCCATGGCTAAGGAAAACGCGACACTCTCGGGCCTTGAGAATGCACCTATCCGATACATAGTTGATGACTGCAAGAAATTTGTGGAGCGTGAGATCCGCCGCGGAAACAAGTACGACGGTATAATTATGGATCCCCCCTCGTACGGACGCGGACCCTCGGGCGAGGTCTGGAAGCTTGAAGACTCTATCGACGAGTTCGTCGGTCTTGTATCAAAGGTTCTTTCCGACGACCCCTTGTTCTTCCTTATCAACTCTTACACAACGGGACTTTCGCCCCTGACAATGAGCTATATTCTCGACCTCAAGGTTAAAAAGAGATACGGCGGCAGGATCGAGTCGGGTGAGCTTGGACTCAGAGTTACCGAGTCGGGTGCGCCTCTTCCTTGCGGTGCAAGCTCACGCTGGACGGCGGATCTCTCCAAATAACAAAACACGGAGGCATATAAGTGTCTTACATTAAAATACGAAATCTGAATTTTTCGTACAAGGACGACGAGGGAAATCCCGAAAGCGTTCTTCGCGACCTTTCTCTTGATATAGAGAAGGGCGAATATGTCGCGGTTCTCGGCCACAACGGCTCGGGTAAATCCACACTTGCAAAGCTTTTGAACCTCGTTATCGAGGATTACGACTATTTTGAGGGCAGTATCGAGATAGACGGAATGGAGATAAGCTCTCCCAATATGACCGAGGACGACGTTTACGAGCTCAGAAAAAAGGTCGGAATGGTCTTCCAGAACCCCGATAACCAGATAGTTGCGACAATAGTTGAAGAGGACGTTGCCTTCGGACCCGAAAACCTCGGACTTCCGAGAGAGGAGATCAGGGCAAGAGTTGACGAGGCGCTTCGCATTGTCGGAATGACCGAGTACTCTCGCCACGAGCCACACCGACTCTCGGGCGGTCAGAAGCAGAGAATCGCGATCGCGGGAATTATCGCAATGAGACCCGATTGTATAATCTTTGACGAGTCAACAGCCATGCTTGACCCGATGGGCAGGCGCGAGGTCGTAAATACCATGGAAAAGCTCAACCGTGAGGACGGGAAGACTATAATCACCATCACACACTATATGGACGAGGCGGTCAGAGCCGATAGAGTTATCGTAATCGATGACGGCAGAATTATTCTCGACGGAAAGCCCAGCGAGATATTTGCAAAGGCGGATAAGATCCGCGAGTGCGGTCTTGACCTTCCGCTTTGCTCCGATCTTCTCATCAAGCTCCGTGAGAGGGGAATCAGGCTCGACGGTGAGATCAACACCCCCGAGCAGTGCGCGGAAACCATTGCAAGATCATTACTAAAATAAAATTGCCATTTGGCAGAGGAAACCTGATGTCTAAAATTAAAGTTGAAAACGTGTCGTTTGTCTACAGCGCAGGAACTCCATTTGAGGTAAAAGCGCTTGACGACGTTACAATTGAAATAAAAGAAAATACAATAACGGGTATCATAGGACATACAGGCTCGGGAAAATCGACACTTGTTCAGATGTTCAACGGCTTGGTAAAGCCGATGTCGGGCAGAATATTGCTTGACGGAGAGGACATCTGGGAGAAGCCTAAGAGCATAGGCTCTGTGAGATACCGAGTCGGTCTTGTTATGCAATATCCCGAGTACCAGCTCTTTGAGGATACGGTAATCGAGGATATTTCATTCGGTCCTAAGAACATGGGCCTGGATCCCGACGAGATAAAGAAGAGAGTGCTTGAGGCATGCGAGCTTGTAGGACTTGATTTTGATATGCTCTCAAAGTCACCCTTTGACCTCTCGGGCGGTCAGAAGCGCCGCGCGGCTATCGCAGGCGTTATGGCTATGCGCCCCGAGGTGCTTGTACTTGATGAGCCTGCGGCAGGACTTGACCCTGCGGGCAGAAACTCAATATTTGACGGAATAAAGAGATATGCAGACGCCACGGGTGCGGCAGTCATTATCGTAAGCCACAGCATGGACGATATGGCGAAATATTGCGACGAGCTTGTCGTTCTTTCGCACTCCAAGGTAGCAATGTTCGGCAACCGCAAGGAGGTCTTCTCGCGCTCCCGTGAGCTTGAGGCCATAGGTCTCGGTGTCCCACAGATTACAAGACTTGTCATGCTTTTGCGCGACAAGGGAATAGAGATTTCTCCCGATATATATACCGTTGACGAGGCGGAAACTGCCTTAGCGGCTTTGTTCGGAGGTGGAGTATGAATTCTATCGCACTCGGACAGTATTATCCGTCAGGCTCGGTTATGCACAGACTTGACCCAAGAATGAAGATAATTCTCGCGATTGTCTATATGGTGGTAAGTTTCCTGTGTAATAATGTATTTTCGTTTGTGCTTTTGTTCCTCTCGGCAATCGCGCTTGTTCTCATAAGTCGAATTCCTCTTAAGACCGTGTTGCGCTCCATAAGAGCGATAATGTTCATTATGATCTTCACCGCGGTGCTCAATATCTTCTGGACAAAGGGAAGTCCCGAGGAGCTTCTTATCTCTTGGGGAATCATACAGATCTACTCGTCGGGAATTTATAATGCCGCATTTATCGCAATCAGAATCTTCTGTATGATAATCGGCACAAGTATTTTCCTGACATATACTACTACACCCATCCAGCTGACAGACGCGCTTGAGCAGCTGCTCTCACCCCTCAAGGTGTTGCATATTCCCGTGCACGAATTTGCAATGATGATGACAATTGCGCTCCGTTTCATTCCCACCATTGTAGAGGAAACCGAGAAGATAATGTCTGCACAGAAGGCAAGAGGCGCGGATTTCACAAGCGGCTCGCTCTCAAAGCGTGCAAAGGCGCTTATTCCTGTTTTGATTCCGCTCTTTATTTCGGCGTTCAGACGCGCAGGCGAGCTTGCAACCGCAATGACCTGCCGTTGCTACAGAGGCGGAAAGGGACGTACAAAGCTCAACGTTCTTCGCTTTACTTATCGCGATCTTATTGGCGTGTTGATGATGGCTGCGTTTATTTCGGGAATAGTTTTACTGAATATTTTTGCACCCGGATATTCCATGTGAGGTGCCCTATGAAGCTTTTTTTAAAACTAAAGTACGTTGGAACCGATTTCTGCGGCTATCAGGTGCAAAAGGATAAGAGGACGGTCCAGGGCGAGCTTACAAGAGCCGCAAGGGAGCTTTTCTCCTATGAGTGCGACGTTACAGGGTGTAGCCGTACCGATAGCGGAGTACACGCCAATACATTTTGTGTAACCGTTGCAAAAAAGGGCGAGAATGATATTATCACCGATATAGACGTCATTAAGATTCCGCGCGCCATGTCGGCGCATCTGCCCGATGATATCTCGGTCTTTGAGGCGTCGCTCGTCGATTCGGATTTTCACCCGAGATATGACGTTAAATATAAGGAGTACGTCTACCGTATATATAACGGCAACGTGCGAGATCCATTTGAGATGAACAGATCGCTTTACCTTCCGCAGACACTTTCGGAGGATGCAATTGCCCGTATGAAAGAGGCGGCGGGGCATTTTGTAGGTCAGCATGATTTCTCTGCATTTATGGCACAGGGCTCACAGGTTGAGTCTACTGTAAGAAACGTCGTATATGCCGATGTTGCACGCGAGGGTGATATTATCACCTTCAAGGTATCCGCAGACGGATTTTTGTACAATATGGTAAGGATAATGGTGGGAACGCTTATATCGGTCGGACTTGGGAAGATCCAGCCGTCCGATATACCCGAAATAATACTTTCGGGAAACCGTGAGAGGGCGGGAATGACCGCCGCCGCCCACGGACTTTATCTCAACAAGGTTATCTACTAAAAAACTGAAAGGAGGAGAGAACTTGAAAAAGGATAAAGAATTATCTTTTTTGGCACGAGTGATTCTGTTTTTCAGAAGCGTAAGGAACAAGATCGCATTGCTTAAGCTGTTTAATAAGATCAATGAGCGACAGAGGAATCTCTCCTCATACAATGGCAAGGAAGGCTCTGAGGAGTCGCGGATCGCATATTTCTTGGGAATTGCAAAGGTCGTATCTGCGGCGTTGCTTACAGTGGTTTTGCTGATAACCGTGCTTTTCGGCAGCGGGGTCATTTCATTTGAGAAGGTCTACTATATGTTCAAGGACATAAGCTACATTAAATCCTTTGACGAGGGGACCCGTCATCCTTGAACTATTCAAGACCTGTTCAAAATCAGGTCTTTGGCAATTTCAAAAACGGACTTTTGGTTGCAAGCGACAGTGAGATCAAGCTTTTTACCTCTACAGGCAGAGTCACCCTCAGTGAGGGCTCCGAGATGGTCAATCCGCGTGTTGCATCCTCGAGTGGATACGCACTGATCTATGATCAGGGACGAAAGACCTATTCAATTTACAATTCCTTTGTCAAGCTCTATTCTGAGAGAACCGAGTACCCCATCGCGCTTGCAGACGTCTCGGATAACGGAGAATTCTTGATTGTTACAAGCTCTGCAAAGTACAGCTCTGTCGTAAAGATTTACGGAAGCGATTTCAAGCTTAAGAGCGAGCTGTGCAAGAACGACCGCGTTATCTCGGCGGCCATCTCGGATGACGGAAAATACACGTCCATCGTTTCGCTCAATGCGTCTGACGGTATGGGTCACATTAAGGTCAGTGTTCTTGACTGTAAAAAGAACGAAATTATCTCCGAGACGGTGTTCTCGGGCTCTGTGCCGTATTTTTGTGAGTTTTTGAGCAATGACAGAATTGCTCTGCTCCTTGATGATAAGGCTTTGGTTCTTTCACGCGCCGGACGTGTAATCGGCGAGTACGAATACCCCTCAGACGTAGAGAGAATAGACGTTTACGGTGACAGATTTGCCATTCTGTTCTCAGAGGCAGAGGGTCAGGATAAAAAGCAGATCTCTGTTTTTGATAATGGATGTAACAAGGTGTTTTCTACAACAACAAGCGGAAGCGTCAGAGATCTTGAGCTTGGTGAAGGATACCTCTACCTTCTTAAATCAAAAGAAGTTATCCGCATCAGCACCACCCTCGGCACACAGACTGCAAGCGAGGTCTACGTTGATACCTCCCGACTCGTCGCACTTGACGGAGGACGTGTAGTTGCATGTTCTGCGGCATCGGGCAGCTACATATCATTTGATTGATAGAATGCTTTAATATAAGGATGGTGCATTATGGCAATTTTTTTTGACGTTTTACTCGTTGCAATTTTGTTATTTACGGTTATCAGGCATG
>JAFWXY010000020.1 GCA_017522905.1 Clostridia bacterium | reverse complement strand
TCACTCTCGGAGGGAGCCTCGTATTCAAGTGCGATCTCGTGCGTTATCTCACCGACCCGGGTGACTTTATCGCCGTCAATGCGGTAAAGTGCCCATTTGTCTCCTCTGCATAAATATCCGCCTGGGGTGTCAGACTGAATCGAATAGCAGAACGTCTCTGTCTCGGTTGTATAAAGCGTTTCTGTAAAATGGAAAGTAAAATCAAGCGCGCCGTCTAAAAGCTCGGGGATCTTAACCTCGACAACATCGGGATTCTCTGTCTCGGTTTCAGTCTCTGTAGGGGTCTCGGTCTTGCCTTCGGTTTTCTCTTCGGTTGGCGTGATAGCTTCCGTTGCACTTTCAGTTTCACCCTCGCCATTCGTCACACATGAGGCAAATAGAGAGCAGATCAACGTGCAGGCAAGGCAGGAGATAAGCAATTTTAATACAATTTGTTTCTTCTTTTCCATGCTTTATTTCTCCTTTGTCAGTAAAATTTGGGATGTTTATCCTAACACTATTATATCATAGATATAAAAATATGTCAATAGCAGAAAATAATTCATTGTTTTTTCACGTTCCCGCCGTTCCGCCTTGCCAATTCTGATAATCGGGATCGCTTTAGGATAAACAATATTTATATATAGAGAGCAAAGGGGAGCAATTGACTCCCCTTTGAAAAATATTACGACTCAAACTGGCTATTCCAAAGCTCTGCGTAGAAGCCGCCGCGATCGAGAAGCTCTCGGTGGTCTCCCTTTTCAATTATTCTTCCGTTATTCATAACGAGAATAACGTCTGCTTCCTTGATTGTGGAGAGACGGTGCGCGACGATGAATGAGGTTCTTCCCTGCATCATCTTTGCAAACGCATCCTGGATCTTCATCTCTGTACGTGTGTCTATAGAGGACGTTGCCTCGTCAAGGATGAGCATGGGCGGCAGGCAAAGCAGAACTCTTGCTATACACAAAAGCTGCTTTTGTCCCTGTGACAATGCTCCGCCGTCCTCACCGAGAACGGTATCGTAGCCCTTCGGCAACTGACGGATAAAGCTATGCGCATGCGCGCTCTTAGCTGCCGCCACGATCTCCTCATCGGTAGCATCGGGCTTTCCCATTGCGATATTATCACGGATGGTGGCATTTTTAAGCCAGGTGTCCTGCAGCACCATTCCAAAGGAACGGCGCAAGGAGGAGCGAGTGATATCTCTTGTCTCTATTCCCGACACCTCTATCTTGCCGCTATCGACGCCGTAGAAGCGCATCAAGAGGTTAATTACGGTCGTCTTGCCGCAGCCCGTAGGCCCTACGATTGCAACTCTCTGTCCGTTCTCAATAGAAAGGTTGAAATCCTTGATAAGCTCGCGGTCGGGAGAGTAAGAAAACTCAACGTCCTCGATGCATACTCTGCCGTCAACATCCGCGTTTTGAAGCACGTGAGCATCGGGCGCATCGGGTATCTCGGAGGGGGCATCTATAAGCTCGAATACTCGTCCCGCGCATGTAAGCGCATTCTGGAGCTCGGTAATTACTCCCGAGATCTCATTGAAGGGCTTGGTGTACTGATTTGCGTAATTTAAAAGGCTGGTAAGCGCTCCGACTGTCAATGCCGCGCCGCCGCTTGACACACTAATAAGTGCGCCTACAAGCGCTACTCCGGCATAAACGAGGTTGTTTACAAATCTCGTACAGGGATTAGTCAAGGAGGAGTAAAATACCGCCTTCTGCGAGCATTTCTGAAGTCTTGCATTGATCTCGTCAAACTCTGCTGCCGCCTCATCCTCGTGCGAGAACGCCACAACTGTCTTATGCTCACCGATCATCTCGTCGATAAGCGCGGTTTGCTCCGCTCTGGTCTCGGACTGCTTTTTGAAGAGCGAATGCGTGCTCTTGGCAATAAATGCCGCAACAAAGAGCGAAAGAGGGGTTACAACAACGACAACAAGCGTAATACTGAGATTTATTGAGAGCATAAACGCAAGCGTTCCAAGAATAGTCAAAACGCCCGTGAAAAGCTGTGAAAAGCCCATCAGAAGTCCGTCTGTAAACTGGTCGACGTCGCCGATAACTCTGCTGATGGTATCTCCAATCGGGTTGGAATCGATATAGGAAAGCGGAAGCTCCTGTATCTTTTTGAAGGCGTCTCTGCGGAGTCTGCGGACGATACCGAAGGTAATACGGTTGTTACAGACGTTCATTATCCATTGAAGGAGCGCAGTTATACCCGAAATAATACCTATTTTAATAAGTATTGCGAAAATCTGCTCAAAATCCACGTTACCCTTGCCGATTGCGAGATCTATAGCCTCTCCGACAAGTATCGGGATATAAAGCGTAAATCCTACGATTATAACTGCTAAAACAAGGGAAATGGCAAACAATATCCTGTATTTTGCAAGATATTTAAGCACCTTTTTTACGGTAGGAAGTGAATTTGCGTTCTTTTTCATTGCGCATCACCTCCCTTGAACTGAGAGTTGTAAATCTCGCGATATACCTCACAGGGCTCGAGAAGCTCTGCGTGAGTTCCCGTGCCGACCGCCTCGCCGCCGTCAAGCACGATTATATTGTCGGCGTGTGCAATAGACGAGGTTCTCTGGGAAATAATAAATACTGTAGGATTATAATCAAGTGAGCGCAATGCCTGACGGAGCTTTGCCTCGGTGGCAAAGTCAAGCGCCGACGCGGAGTCGTCAAGAATAATTATAGGTGCGCGGCGCAAAATAGCACGTGCGACGGTAAGTCTTTGTCTCTGTCCGCCCGAGAAATTGCGTCCAAGCTGCTCGACGGTGGCGTCAAGTCCGCCCTCCTTCGCCCTTACAAATTCCGCCGCCTGAGCGATCTCAAGTGCCGCCCAAAGCTCCTCGTCGGTGGCATTTGCCTTGCCCCACAAAAGATTTGAACGTATAGTACCCTTAAACAAGACCGCCTTTTGCGGAACGATGCCGATCTTTTCACGAAGCTCTTCGGGATCGTATTCGTTTACATTCTTGCCAAACACCTTAACACAGCCCTCGGTAGCGTCGTAAAATCGCGGTATCATATTGACAAGCGAGGTTTTACCCGAGCCTGTACCGCCGATAATACCGATAGTGCTTCCTTTTTTTGCGGAAAGGCTTATTCCCTCAAGCGTGGGGGCGCCCGCACCGTGATATGTAAGTCCAACACCCGAAAATTCAACAGCGGGGGCGTTCTCGTCAATATCCTTCGTGCTCTCGCTGATCTTCACTCCCGAGGGTGTATCAAGCACCGCCTGTACTCTCTTCCCGCATGCGACTGCCTTTGTAATTGTGAAGACAGTATTTGCAAGCTTTACGAGCTCCACGAGTATCTGGGACATATAATTATAAAGCGCAAATAGGTCACCCTGTGTCATATTACCCGAATCTATCTCAAAGCTTGAAAGGTAAACTACCGCGATGATACCGAGGTTGACGGTAACGTAGGTCAAAGGGTTCATAAGCGCGGTGATCTTCCCTGTGAAGTTCTGGATGTCGGTATGCGCGTTGTTCTTCTCCATAAACTCGGAGATCTCGCCCTCTTCCTTATTGAAGGCACGGATAACACGAACGCCCGAGAGGTTTTCTCTGACCGATCTCGTAACACTGTCAAGTCGGGACTGGACGCGTCTGTAAAGAGGAATTCCTGCCAAAATTATCGTGAAAACGATAGCAGCAAGCACGGCTATAACGATCGAAAAGGTGGGAAGCGACATAGGCGTGATGACACAAGCCATGATAAGCGCGCCAAAAACTATAATCGGTGAGCGCAAAAAGAGGCGGAGCGTCATATTAACGCCTGTCTGCACCTGATTTATGTCACTTGTCATTCTCGTTATCATAGATGCACGACCGAGCTTGTCCGCCTCGGTATATGAAAGTCTGCCCAGATGCGAGAAAAGCTCACGGCGTAGTCCCGTGGAGGTTCCTATCGCCGCCTTGGCGGCAAAATACTGTGCGACTATTGCACATGAAAGTCCGATAACGCCAAGCATGATGAGAATAAGACATCCGTATACGATATAGCTCGTATCGGAGTTTTTAATGCCGATATCTATAATAGACTTGACTACTATGGGCACAAACAGGTCAAAGCAAGCCTCAAGCAGCTTAAAAAACGGTGCCATAAAGCACTCAAGCCTATATTTCTTCAAAATTTTGAATACTGCGTTCATTTTAAATGAAAAAACCTTTCGATAATACATGTCAGTAAATAAATAACCAATGTAATTATATCACCGAGGCACCTAAAAATCAAGTCTTTTCCAAAATAATACATTACTACACAAAAAGCACACATAATCACATAAAAATCAGAAAAAATGCGACGGTATTTATTAAATTATTCACATTTGGTTTACAATAAAATGATAAAATAGTATTTGTGAAAAGTTTGAATTTTTATGGAGGAAACCAAGTTGCTAAAGTTAACTAACATAACAAAGCACTATGTAACGGGCAGTTCCACCGTTGAGGCTCTCCGTGGAGTCAGTATAGAATTCCGCAAGAGTGAGTTCGTCTCTATACTCGGTCAATCGGGATGCGGTAAGACAACGCTACTTAATATCATCGGCGGTCTTGACCGCTACACAGACGGAGATCTGATAATCAACGGAAAGTCCACGAAAACCTTCAAGGACTCGGATTGGGACTCCTACAGAAACCATTCTATAGGCTTTGTATTCCAAAGCTACAATCTTATTCCCCACCAGACCGTGCTTGCAAACGTAGAGCTGGCTCTTACTCTTTCGGGTGTCTCCAAGTCGGAGCGCAGAAAAAGAGCTATCGAAGCTCTTGAGAAGGTAGGTCTTGGAGATCAGATCCACAAAAAGCCCAACCAGATGTCAGGTGGACAGATGCAGAGAGTTGCTATAGCACGTGCGCTTGTAAACGACCCTGAGATCCTGCTTGCAGACGAGCCTACGGGTGCGCTTGATACGGCAACCAGCGTGCAGATAATGGAGATACTCAAGGAGATATCCAAGGAGCGTCTCATTATCATGGTAACCCACAACCCCGAGCTTGCCGACACCTACTCTACACGTATAATCAAGCTTCTTGACGGACTTGTAATTGACGACTCTAATCCCTACACCCCTGCTATCGAAGCAGCAGAAGAGGTTGAGGTAAGCGAGGTCAAGGAGACAAAGAAGGAAAAGAAAGCCAAGAAAGTAAAGAAGGATGCAAAGAGCCGGAAGACCTCGATGTCCTTCTTCACCGCTCTTTCCCTTTCCTTTAACAACCTTCGCACAAAGAAGGGCCGCACCATCATGACCAGCTTTGCAGGAAGCATCGGTATTATCGGTATCGCGCTTATCCTCGCGCTGTCAACAGGTATCAATGCCTTTATCGCACAGGTACAGGAGGATACACTTTCGACCTATCCTCTTACCATTCAAAGGCAAACGCAGGATATGTCCGCGATGCTTTCCGCGATGACTAACGTCTCAAATTCGGAAAACTACAGGGATTCGGGCAAGATATACGTTGACGACTCTCTCGGAACGATGATGGGAGCGATGAGCTCGACCATTGAAAACAACCTTGAAGCATTCAAGGTCTATATTGAAGAAAATTATGACAGCATCGATGACTATGTCAGTGATATCCAGTACACCTACGACTATGAGCTTCAGGTCTTTAACGTCGTGACCGTCAAGGACGAGGACGGCAAGGAGACGCTTGAGGCAAGAAAGATCGGAATGGATATAATCTTTGAGCATATGGGCAGTGCCTTCTCGGGCATGAGTGAGCTTATGGAAATGGGCTCTAGCATGGGAAGCATGGGAATGAACGTATTCTCCGAGATGATCGACAACCAGACGATACTTGACCAGCAATACGAGGTTATTGCAGGCGACTGGCCAAAGGATTACAACGAGGTAGTCCTCGTGGTCAACTCTAACAACCAGATAAGCAAGATGACCCTCTATATGCTCGGTATTCTTGATCCCAACGATATTGACAAGGATATGGAAGCGCTCCTGAGCGGCAAATACGAGCCCGCCGAGCTTGATCCCTATACCTACGATGATCTTATGGGAATCGAGTTCAAGCTCCTCACCACCTCAAAGTTCTTTGAGAAGACCTCCAAGACCTACACAGATCCTTCAAGCGGTAAGACCTACAACGTATGGAGCGATCTTCGCGAAAAGCCCGGATTTGAACAGGAAAAGTACATTGCCGAAAATGGTGTCAACGTCAAGATTGCCGGTATCATTCGTCCTAAGGACGGCGCCGCATCGACGTCTATTTCGGGTGCTATCGGATACACAAAGGATCTTACAGATTACATCCTTTCCGAAAATGCAAAGAGCGAGGTAATCAATCAGCAAAAGGAAACACCCAAGGTAAACGTCCTCACGGGTCTCGGCTTTGAGCGTACACACTACACACCCGAAACAATTGATCAGCTCATTGACAAAATCGATGCGGCTACAATGGAAATGTTCTACGCGTATATGACCGAGCAGATCCTCAACAACGAGGACTACGCCGGCAGAATAAACGTAACTGACATTGAGTCCTTTATGGGCGTGTATATGCTCCTCCCGACAGAAAAGCAGGCGGAAATCCTTGAAACTGTTCTTGAGCTTGCCAAGTCGAACGAGGCAAACAGCCAGCTGCTCTCGGGACTATTCACCTTCGTTTCAAGCATGACGGACGGTATCGTCGTTAATGAAAACAACCTCACACGTTTGCTCCCTGTTCTTGATATTCAGTCCGTGTACCTCACGATCAACGGTCTCTCGGGTCTTACAGACATTGTCGGAGCAGAGGGTATGGCGGAAATTTACAGCTACATCAACACGGATATTATTCCCAAGAATCCTCAGCTTGGATACATGCAGATCACTCAGGTCAATGACCAGAATCTCATTATGGCACTTATGATGGTGAGCCCTGATTCTAAGGCTGAGATATACTCCATGCTCGTTAATAAGGCAATAGCCGCAGATCAGACAGGCGTGGACACCATCGCCATGATAGTATCGGGCGATCCCGAGAAAAAGCTGACCGCTGACGAGCTTAAAGCGGCTCTTGCGGGTATGACTCAGGCAGAGGCGCAAACACTTTATCTTGCACTTAACGGTCTTTCGGGTCTTATTGAGCTTGCAGGCGACGAGCAAATGCAGCCCATCTACACGAAGATAACCGAGGACATTATGACAATGACCGTAAACAAGGAGATCTTCGTCACTATCCTCTCCACGATGACAAAGGACGACCCTGCGTTCATCCAGCTTGAAGAGACTCTCTACGGTATGGCTCCTCAGATCGATGCTACCCTTGAGAGTGTGCTTGACACCCTTGACGACGCAGAAAAGGCAAGGCCCGCCTCAATCAACTTCTTCGCAAAGGACTTTGAATCCAAGGAATCAATTGAAGCATTCATTGCCGATTACAATAATAAGGCGGAAGAAGCTGATAAGCTTGAGTACACCGACGTTGTCGGCTCACTTATGTCCTCCGTTACTATCATTGTTAACGCTATTTCCTACGTTCTTATCGCGTTCGTTGCTATCTCCCTCGTTGTTTCCTCTATCATGATAGGAATCATCACAAATATCTCTGTTCTTGAAAGAACAAAGGAGATCGGTATTCTCCGTGCCATCGGTGCCTCAAAGAAGGACGTCTCCCGCGTATTCAACGCAGAAACACTCATCATCGGTCTTGCGGCAGGAGCGATCGGTATTCTTTCTACCCTTATCCTCTGCATCCCGATCACAGCTATCGTTCAGTACTTCACGGGACTTGATAACATCAGAGCAATCCTTCCCTGGGAGGGCGCGGTCATACTCGTAATTATCAGTATGGCGCTCACACTTGTCGCGGGTATAATCCCCGCCAGAAGCGCGGCTAAGAAGGACCCCGTAATTGCACTCAGAACTGAATAAAAATTTTGTCGGCAGGAAATTCCTGCCGACTTTTCTTATTCGTATTCGTCTATAATCTCAAACTCATCCTTGACCGTGCCACACATGGGACATACCCATTCGTTGGGAAGATCCTCAAAATCGGTTCTCGGTATGATTCCGTTTTCCTCATCGCCTGTGCGACGGTCGTATTCATAAGAGCAAATTGGGCAAATATATTTCATTTCTCGCATCTCCTTGATTTTTTACCATAATATGCCACGCCGAGGAATATATTGACTCAAATATTCGCAGAATAAAAATTTTCCTTGTATCATAGTATAAAACAAAGTACGAAAAGGAAAAACGGGACTAAAATGCCATCAAGAACAAGAAGATTTTTTTTGAATGCGATAATCTTAACGCTGACCGCGCTTATAATGCGTGCGGTGAGTGTGATATTTAATATTTACATATCAAACAAGGCGGGAAGCGAGGCTATGGGGCTCTTTTCCCTGCTTGGCAGCATATACGCCTTTTCAATTACGCTTGCAACCGCGGGAATAAATTTGGGCGTGACCCGACTTGTCTCGGATGCGCTTGCAAAAAACGACCCTAAGGGCGCGAAAAAAGGCGTGGCGATCTCACTTGCCGTTTGCACACTCACAGGAACGGTTGCGGGGATTCTTCTCTTTTCCCTCTCCCCCTTTCTCGGCTCGAGCGTTTTGGGGGATGCAAGGGCGATACGCCCTCTGCGTCTGCTTGCAATTACCTTGACCCCTTTAGCGATATGCTCCTGTCTGTCGGGATATTTTACCGCAGTCCGCAGAGTAAAGGTCAACGCCGCCTTCGGTATTGTGGCGCAATTCGTCAAGATAGGCGCGACCGTGCTTCTGCTATCTTTTTTTGTCGATCTTGGCACCGAGCAGGCTTGCCTTTGTCTTGTTGCAGGCGGCGCAATTGCAGAATTCTTTTCGCTCCTTGTCACCTTTATACTTTATCTGATAGATAAGAGAAAGCTATCGCGTATTGCTCCATCGAAAAATGTAGACTCAGAGGGGCTTACATCTAAGCTATTATCTATAACTCTGCCTGTAACCTTCAGCGCCTGCATTCGCTCGGCTCTCTCAATGTTTCAGCACATCCTGATACCCAAGGGAATACACAAAAGCGGAAAGAGCTGGAGCGCCGCACTCTCGTCATACGGCGCTCTGCACGGAATGGCTCTCCCTCTCCTTCTCTTTCCGTCTGCATTTATAACCGCCTTTGCAGGTCTTCTTATCCCCGAGATAAGCGAATGCTGTGCCCAAAAAGATACTGCACGTCTTGAGCGAACCGCATACCGCACGTTGAGCCTATCGCTCTTCTTTTCTATCGGCGTTGCGGGCATTATGCTCTTTTTCTCTCACGAGCTTGGTATGTCGATTTACAAAAACGAGGAGACTGCACTGTATATCAGAGTTTTGGCTCCTCTTATCCCCGTAATGTACATTGATAGCGCGGTGGATGCCATTCTCAAGGGCTCCGGGCATCAGGTCTACTCTATGAATATAAACATAATTGACACTCTGACGGCGTGCATCTTTGCCCTCACGCTTATCCCCAAAATTGGAATTTGGGGATACGTTATCTCAATCTACGCGACCGAGATAATGAACACGACATTAAGCCTTATAAAAATGCTTTCGGTCACTAAAATGCGCCCAAAGCCCCTTATGCAGGTCGGACTCCCCGTGCTTTGCATCATCGGAGCGACGAATACATCCAAATTGCTTTTTATATTTATGCCGTCGCTCCTTTCCGGGGGCGCAGAACTCGTAATTCAAATGCTTCTATCAATTGTTATTTACGTAACCCTGCTCGCGCTTACAAAAACAGTTACAAAGGAAGAAAAGGAGTTCCTTGCCGCATCGCTTATGCCCGAGCGTGTCTATAATCAAAAATATCGCTCCGATCTGCCTCTACTGAGATAACAAAAAAACACCCCGGTAAGACGGGGTGTCTTTTTAACTATAAATATTGAATAATAAAGCGAAGTCAAAAGCGCAAACTCGTTTTATGTCCTATATTACAGTCTTACTGAGCAGAGCGTCTTGCTTCGAAGCACTTGCTGCAGTAAACGGGTCTGTCGCTGCTGGGTTGGAAAGTGAGCTTAGCCTCGCCGCCACACTCAGAGCAAACTGCCATGAAATACTGGCGCTCGCCTCTCTCAGCATTCTTTCTCTTGTCGCGGCATGCCTTGCAGCACTTAGGCTGATTCTTGAAGCCCTTTTCAGCATAGAACTGCTGCTCGCCCGCCGTAAAGACGAATTCCTCGCCGCAATCTCTGCATGTGAGGGTTATGTCCTCGTAAACGACTTCTTCAGCATTTTCTACTTTTACTTCGTTTTCACACATGTTTTCAATTCCTCGCTTATAATGATATGAGTAAGGGTATTCGCGTGCGCGCCCGCTTTTATCAGCGCGTATATAAAACTCCATAGGAGGTTTATTTAAAATTATTTTGCTCCGAGAGAGCATCCTTGAGCTTTTTTCTGATACGGTATATCGCGTTGGAGACCGATTTTCTTTCTGTCCCCACTGCCTCTGCTATCGCTGACACCGACATGCCCGCAACGTACATCCACCAAATCTTGTTTTCAAATTTTGAAAGGCGTCTGTTTATCTGTCGCACAAGCACCGCGGTTCTTTCATTCTCGGCAATTGATTCAAGCACGTCCCTGTCACCGCTATCAACGGATTGGACACCCTCCTCAAGAGAAACCGCTCTCAGCTTGTTTTGTCTGTTATAAATCCTGATGAATGAAACAAGTCCATGCTCTACGCATATTTTCGCATAAAGACCAAACTCAACACCGTCCGCCTCGCAATTATAGCTACAGACCGCTTTGCAAAAATGAACCAATGCCTCTTGGAAAATATCCTCTCCGTCCTGCAGGGTCATATCAGCAGAAATAAATCTCCGGGCAGATGCCTCGATAAGTGGGCGGTATATATCCTTAAGCTCCGAAAATGCGCTCTCCTCTCCGCCTTGAGCCTTGAGGATAAGCTCGGTAACCTTTTGTTTCACTTTAGCTTGGTTCTCCATTCGGTTAAATAACAATGTAAATCTATGAAAAGCCCTAATATATACTGAATTATATCATTAAATCGCTTTAAAGTCAACAAGCAAATTTTGCAAGCGGCATTGTTCAAAATGACAAATTGATGATTATCAATATTAATAATGCACAAATTCAGAATGTTCTTTTTGACAAAAAAAGCATTTCGCGGTCATAATTTGTTCATTTCATCCAAACAAGAGTCAAAAACTTTGTTAATATTTACACTCGTTTTTTGACAGACGAAATGATATGATGCGCGAAATGCTTTATAATTTTGTACAGTTTGACGACAAAATATAATTTCTTAATTTTTCTTAAATCCTCTTAATTGAAAATAAAATTGATATTTCCCGACATAAGAGCCATGACACCCTTATATACCCTCTCGGGATGGTCGCGGAAATTCTCCTCCATTCTCTGCGCGCGGTTGAGTGTATCAACCGTCAATGTGTTCTGCAAAATGACCTTGTCCTTTTCCTTGATGATGCAGATTACGTCATATCTTCCATCATCCGTCTTCTCGATTTTGGCAGATATCTTGATATTTCTCTTTTTAAAATCAAGGTAGCGCATTGCACACTCAAGGCTCTTGTCAAGAAGCGATGTGAGTATCTCGCTATGGAACTCCGTTGCGACTATCCTGCCCTTGTCTGTTACGATATACATGGAATCGCCCGCATCGTTTTTGCCGCAATCCTCGATAAGATCTGCGTCAAGCATCTCATGAAACGACTCCGCAAAATCAAGGTACATAACGTAATCGTTCTGCATTACGATATCGTTGATCGTAACGTAATCAAGCGGATAATTTATATTTTGCATAAGGTAAAGAACAAATATCTTTACGTTTCTTTTACTGCCTACAAGTGAAGCCATCATGTCCTCCGGAAGTTACTTTGCCGATATTGCACCGGTAAAATATATTTTATCATAAATTGCGCTTTTTTTCAATAGAATCTGTTGATTTTTTCGAAAAAATATGTTATCATTAAATGTATTTCTTTTTTATGCGCGAAAGGACATTTAAAATGGCAAAGATAGCAATTCTTGGCTTCGGCGTTGTCGGCAGCGGCGTCGCAGAGGTTTTGACACAAAACAAAAATATAATAGAAGACAAGCTTTCAGAGGAGGTGGAGATCAAGTATATCCTTGACCTCAGAGAATTCCCCGACAGCCCCTTCTCCGATCTCGTTATTCACGATTTCAATACAATACTCAACGACCCTGAGGTAAATATCGTAGCGGAGATGATGGGTGGCTCCCACCCTGCATACGACTTTTCCAAGGCGGCTCTCCTTGCAGGCAAGAGCGTGGTAACCTCAAATAAGGAGGTTGTGGCAAACTTTGGCACGGAGCTTCTTTCCATAGCAAAGGAAAAGGGCGTAGCCTACCTCTTTGAGGCAAGCGTAGGCGGCGGAATCCCGATCATCCGTCCTATCTGCAACGACCTTTCATCTAACAATATCCGCGAGATCAACGGCATACTAAACGGTACAACAAACTATATCCTTACAAAGATGACTACCGAGGGAATTGATTTTGATACGGTTCTCAAGGATGCTCAGGACAAGGGATACGCAGAGAGAAATCCTGCGGCAGACGTTGAGGGGCTTGACGCCGCACGTAAGATAGTAATTCTTGCCGCACTTGCTTTCGGCAAGGCGATCTCCCCGAGCGACATACACGTTGAGGGTATCACTAATATCACAACAGAGGACGTCGAGCTTGCAGGAAAGCTCGGCTACTCCGTAAAGCTTATAGGTCACTCAAGGCTTGAGGGCGGAAAGATACTTGCAATGGTCTCCCCGAGACTTATCCCCGCCTCCAATCCCCTTTCAAGCATCAGTGACGTATTCAACGGTATCCTCCTCAACGGTGACATGGTTGGAAACGTAATGTTCTACGGCCCCGGTGCGGGCAAGCTCCCCACCGCAAGTGCGGTTTGTGCAGATATCGTTGATATCGTAGCGCACAAAAACGATTCGATAAAGCTCCCCGAATTTTCCTTGGCGGCTGACACCGACGTAGCTGACTTTGACGAATACACATGTAAGAGATTCTTTACCTTTGACAAGTGCGCTGAATGTACTCTTACAAAAGAAAAGGCAGAAAAGTGCTTTGGTCAGATTGAAGCCTTTATCACAGAAGGTAATCGCGCGGCAGTTATCACTGCTCCCATGAATGAAAAGACAGCGGCAGAGATCAACTCGAGACTTAACAATTGCAGATCCTACAGACTTCTTTAATTTGGAGATAAGGCAAATGGCAGTAAGTAAAAAGGTAAACCACGGCAAGAAGCGCAAAAAGCGCTCCGAGCATCAGATAAACGAGATCAAGGCGAAGAGACGCGCCAAGAAAATCGCGTTATTTGTAAAGGTATTTCTCCACGTTTTATTTGGTTTAATATTCCTCTGCGGCGCGGTCGTGCTTTCGGTGGCGGGCTGGTATAAGAAAACCTTTGATATCAGCTTCAACGACCTTCTCTACACAATGCTCTCCCCCATCGAGGGAACAGGAGATAGCACACTCGCACAGATATTCTCTGCATGCACGCCTCCCGTAGTCATTCTTGTGGGCTTATACGTTACGGCTGCGATCCTTCTTTGGAAGCCGACTTCCAAGAGACGTGTAATGAGAATAATCGGCGCTGTACTGACAGTTGTATTCCTTCTTTCGTCGCTTATATATGCGGTATACGCCTTCAAAATCCCCGAATATCTTGAAAACACTCTCTCGTCATCCGAGATTTACGAGACAGAGTACGTTGACCCGGATACTGTAAGGATTACCGACAAGAATGGCAATGCGCGCAATCTTATCTATATTTATCTTGAGAGCATGGAGACCACCTATGCATCGGTTGCAGACGGCGGCAATCAGCCCGAGATAAACTATATGCCCAAGCTGACAGAGCTCGCAAGCAGTAATCTGTCCTTCTCAGACAGCAACGGTCTTGGCGGCTTCAGAAGTATTACGGGTACAGGCTGGACTATGGGTTCGCTTATGGGCACTACATCAGGTGTTCCCTTTTCGCTTGCAGTCTTTGGTGAGGGCTCGAATAACTCGCAGGGCAAGGACGGAACATTTGTAAACGGTCTTACAACGCTTGGCGACATTCTTGCAGAAAAGGGCTACGTTCAAGAGTTCCTCTGCGGCTCAGACGTCGCGTTCGGTGGCAGAAAGACATACTTCACAGTACATGGAAACTATAAGCTCTTCGACCTCTACACCGCAAGAGAAGAGGGCTATATTGCCCCCGACTACAAGGTATGGTGGGGCTTTGAGGACGAGATACTCTTCAGAATTGCAAAAGACGAGATAACCGAGCTTGCAAGCGGCGACAAGCCCTTCAACTTTACAATGCTTACGGTTGACCCGCACCACGTGGGCGGTTATATTTGTAACCTCTGCGGCGACGAATACGAGCAGACGACCGCAAACGTAATCAGCTGTCAGGACAGGCAGGTTGCCGCATTCATTGACTGGTGTAAGGAACAGGATTTCTACGAAAACACCACCATCGTTATCGTAGGCGACCACCCGAGAATGGACACAAGACTGATCGGCAAGGAGCTTGAGATATACGACAGAACGATGTACAACTGCATCATAAACTCTGTCGTTGAGCCATACAGCAAAACGACAAACCGCACCTTCACCTCTCTTGATATGTTCCCCACCACCTTGGCGGCGATGGGATTCGAGATCGAGGGCGAGCGACTTGGTCTTGGTACCAATCTCTTCTCCCCTGTTCCCACGCTTTGCGAAAAGAACGGCGGAGGTCGGGTCGGATACGATTGGCTTGATGCCGAGGTAAGCAAATCCTCGGATTACTATAAGGATAACTTTGTAGGAAAGAAAGACTAAGAAAATTAAAGGCTTTGACAGCGTGAAGTGAACCCCAAATAGTTCACAGAAAAGAAAAAGGCGCAAACACCTCTTATGGTATAATGGTACCATAGGAGGTGTTTTGTTATGGCAAAGAAAGGACAAAAGTTTAAGAGTTATTCAGAAGAAACTAAAGCAGAGGT
>JAFWXY010000019.1 GCA_017522905.1 Clostridia bacterium | reverse complement strand
GCTTCCACCCATGAAAACGTTAATTACCTGAAGTCCTCGGCATATTCCCATTATTGGCTTCCCTGTTGCATATGCTGCAAGAAACAGCTTTTCCTCGAAGCTATCGCGCGTGGGGGAAATATCCCCTATGTAAGGACTTTTATCCTCGTCATAATATCTTGGATCGATGTCGTCGCCACCGCAGAATAAAAAGCCGTCAAAGCTTTTACAGACGGTATTTATGTAGTTTTTGTCCGTGTCGGGTAGAAGCAACGTAGGAATACCTCCTGCACTCCATATGGAACGCAGGTAACAATTATTTATCGTTGTTATCTTTTCATCGGGCAGCGACCCCGATAGGGCTATATATGGGCGATTCACTGTTATCTCCAAATTTATTTACTAACTACTGTAATAAAGTTGTCTACCATCTTTATAAGATCGGGTAGAGTGTAGGAAAGAAATGCGCAGACTGCGATTGCTACAACCGCAACGAGTATAAATGATACCCAGTTTGCGCCCTTGGCGTCGTATTTGATGTCTATAGCATATTTCTTTTCCTCGGGGATATAAAAATGCATTGTATTCACGTTGCGCTTGAAGCTTATTTCTTTAAAGCTCGGGGCTTTCTTGTCGTCGGCATGCGCCGCCTCGTATTCCTCGCGCTTTTTTGTCATTTCCTCATAAAACTCGTCCTCCTCAACGCATTTTACCCAACGTGAGAGAGGCTTGTCGGTCTTTATAGCCTGTTTGATTCCGGGATTTTTGAGGTATCCAAGCTCTTCAAGTGTTTTGGCGCTATCTTTGCTGAGGCACTCTTCCTCTAAAAGCTTCCGCACAAAGCTTCCTATGTATCTTTTGTTGTATATTGTAATAAATGAGGCCAAAATAAGTCCGATGGTGAGTCCAACCAGGATCGTTTTAAGTGATACCAACGTTCCTGTGCCGAAATCAAAATTGTCAAGTGCGGGAATTTCGGGTGAGAAATATGTTTCCTCGAAATATTCCCACAGCTCTTCAAACAGACTCTTTCCGCCTGCAGACATTTTACTTAGCACGGCTATCTCCTTATGCTTCTTTAAATATTCGGGCATCAAACTATAATTGATGCCCGAATGTATGTCAAATTATTTCTTGATAACGTCTACGCCGAGATACTTTCGGAGAACCTCGGGCACGGTAACGCTTCCGTCTGCATTCTGATTCTGCTCAACGAGGGCAGGAAGAATCCTCGACGTAGCAAGACCTGAGCCGTTGAGAGTGTGAAGGTACTCGATCTTACCGTCTGCACGTCTTACACGCATCATTCCGCGTCTTGCCTGGTAGTCGCGAGCATTAGAAACCGAGCTGACCTCTTTATATCCGTTCATGGAAGGGATATTTATCTCGATATCGTAGGTTCTTGCCATGGATGCAGAGCAGTCCTCGGCGGCGAGCTTAACTGTTCTGAAGTGGAATCCGAGACCCTTGACTAGGTTTTCTGCCTTGATAACGAGCTCCTCGAATGCCTCGTCGCTCTTCTCAGGTAGTGTGAACTGGAACATTTCAACCTTGTTGAATTGGTGTCCGCGTACCATTCCACGCTCGTCGGAGCGGTAAGAGCCTGCCTCGCGTCTGAAGCAAGGTGTATAGCTTACAAGCTTTTTGGGAAGGTCTGCTTCGGTCAAAATCTCGTTGCGATACAAGGAAGCAAGAGCTGCTTCTGCGGTAGGAAGCATGTATCTCTGGCGGTTATCTGTGGGGTTTTCGATCTTATAAACCTCGTCTGCGAACTTGGGGAACTGACCTGCGGTAACTCCGCACTCATATTCAAGCATATGAGGGGGGAGAATGAGCTCATAACCGTCTCCGAGGTGTGTATCAATGAAGTAATTAAGGAGCGCCCACTCAAGTCGCGCGCCCATGCCGCGGTAGATCCAGAATCCGGAGCCCGAAAGCTTTGTTCCTCTGTCATAGTCGATAAGACCGAGGCTTGTGCAGAGATCCACGTGATTTTGGGGCTGGAAATCGAACTTGTGCGGCTCACCGAAGTATCTGATCGCCTCGTTGTTCTCCTTTCCACCGGGCTTAAGGTCGCGGTCGGGAAGATTGGGGAGGCTCAGCATGTATCCCTGAAGCTCAGTCTCTACAGCCTTTATAAGCTCGTCGTTGGCTTTTGCCTTGGCTCCAAGCTCCTTGGACTGTGCGAAAATGGGGGAGGGATCCTTTCCTTCCTTTTTATACATGGGGATCATCTTGGTAAGCTTGTTCTGCTCTGCCTTGAACCCCTCTGTTTCTGTGATAAGTGCGCGTCTTTTGGCGTCAAGCTCGAGTATTTTCTCTATTTCTTCCTTGGCGTCCTTTCCCTTTATTGCAAGTCTGTCAATGACTTCTGCAGGGTTTTCCTTTATATAATTAATATCAAGCATTGTCTTTTCCTTTCAGGGTTTTGCATAAATTATGTATATTCTATAAGGCGTTTATGCGTCTTTTGATCATTTGACCTTAAAGAAGTTGTCGCCGCAAAGCAGGCAGAGCACCTCTTCTAGATCGGAATCGTTATCGAACGTGAGTTCCACGGTCTTCTTCTTTGCAGTCTGGTTGATCTTTACACGTCTGCCGAGTCTGTCCATAGCGCGTCTCTCGAGATCTCTTATGTAAACTCTTCTCTGGAGAGTCTCTGTTCGGTTAGTTTCGAGCTCCTGAACGTCCTTCTGTGTGAGGATTCTCTTTACGATTTCTTCAACTCGTCTTACCGAAAGATCCTCCTCAACTATTCTGTTGGCGAGGAGTACCATGTGCTCATTTTTTTCAAGTGCCAAAAGGGTTCTGGCGTGTCCGCTTGTGATCTTTTCATCGCGAAGAAGCTCCAAGACCTCCTCGGGAAGACCTGTTAATCGAAGCATATTTGCTATTGCGGAACGGGATTTGCCCACTTCCTTTGAAAGCTGCTCCTGTGTAAGTCCGAATTTGTCAATAAGATCCTGGTATGCGAATGCTTCCTCAACAGGATTGAGATCCTCTCTCTGTACGTTCTCGACTAGGGCGATCTGTGCAATCTTGAGATCGTCTCCGTCTACTATGACCACAGGAATTTCGGAAACTCCTGCCATTTTTGCGGCTCTCCAACGTCTTTCACCTGCAATTATTTCATAGGTGTCGGGGAAACTCTTGTTTTCCCGCACAATAATAGGCTGAAGTACGCCGTGAATTGATATAGAATCAGCCAAAAGCTGCAGACTTTCGTCATCAAATTGCTTTCTTGGCTGGTCACGTCTGGGCTCGATGTCTCCTACCTTGATAGTGGTTACCGAGTCCTTCTTTGCTTCAAACATGTTGTCCTCGAGGATAGAAAAGTAATTTCTTCCAAGTCCGGCTCCAATCATTATTTACCTCCAAAATCGTCAAGAGACGATGAAATATGTATTTTAAGTCGTGTTTTTACTATATATTATATACAGAAATGAAGATTTTTTAGATCAGATTCTCTCTGCGATCTCCTTGGCTGCCTCCAGGTACTCGCGTGCACCCTTACATCTCTTATCGTGATAGTATACCGGTACACCAAAGCCGGGAGCCTCTGAAACCCTTACGCCTCTTGAGATTTGTGTATTAAAGAGCTTGTCTGCATAGTGCTTCTTCATCTCGTTCATGACCTGGACAGAGAGGAGTAAACGGGGGCTGTGCATAGTTATAAGAATGCCTGTGATATTAAGCGAGCTGTTGAAGTTTGCCTTGATTCTGTTTATGGTAACGGTAAGCTGAGACAATCCTTCGAGAGAATAGAACTCGCATTTCATTGGAATGATAATTCCGTCACTTGCAACCATGGCATTGATCGTAAGCATGCTGAGAGAGGGCGGGCAATCTATAATTATGTAATCGTACTCGTCCTTGATTGCATCCAGCGCATTCTTCATGACTCTCTCGGCACCGTTTCCTTGATAAAGGTTATATTCGGCGCCTGCAAGCGAGATGTGCGCGGGAATTATGCTGAGATTCTCGAATTCTGTGTCTATAATTGTTTCTTTTGCGGCACATTTACCGACAAGAACGTCGTGTATAGACTTTTTAAGTGATTTTTTGCTGATTCCGACTCCGCTTGTGGCGTTGCCCTGAGGATCAAGGTCTACAAGGAGGACTTTGTGTCCAAGCACGCCGAGAGATGCGGCTATATTTACGGCGGAGGTGGTTTTTCCTACGCCGCCTTTTTGGTTAGAAAAGGAGATGATTTTTCCCAATTTACAGTTCTCCAATCATAATTTTATAGTTTTGTAGGATTATTATACTACATAATTTTCACATTTGCAAGTGCTTTTAGAAAATATTTTAGTTTTTACCATTCATATTATATCGTAAAATGGCGAAAAAGAGTGTTTCACGTGAAACATTTGGCGCTGCGGGTTGATGTTGGTTTGTTTCACGTGAAACAATTCTTCTCTCGAGGTAAGCTCCCTTGATTGTTTCACGTGAAACGGTTCTTTTTCTGAGGTGAGCTCCCTTGATTGTTTCACGTGAAACAAACAACCCCTCTCGTTGTTTGAGAGGGGTTGTTTGTTGAACATTCATGCCTCACAAGGGCTTTTTTGCTATTTGCGAGTAGATTCTGGGATATTGTGTGGGGGTCTTGCGGAGTTTCCTGAATATATAAGTCTCTCTTTCAATTGACGCTTCGCCGAAATTCAGGGCGTTCTTTTCAACAAATTCAAGCTTTGCGCCCAGCTTTCCAATGCCGAATTTTGCCTCGGAGAACTCTGTTTCGCCTCTTGATGACTTCATTGCGATAAATAATCCGTCAACCTTGACCAAGGGTAAGCAGAGCTCGTCAAGAATATTTAGTCTTGCGACCGCGCGGCTTGTCGCGACGTCAAATTTCTCGCGGTTGTTTTTCGCAAAGTCTTCCGCGCGTGCACTGATGGCGACTATGTTATTTAATAATAATTCCTTTGCGGTGCGGTTGATGAAATCAATCTTTTTCGTGGTACTGTCAAGAGATGTTACGGTAACGTCGTTTCGTAAAATTGCGATCGGAAGTGACGGGAATCCTGCGCCGCATCCGACGTCTATCAGCTTTGAATTGGCTGGAATATGCTTTGAAATTGAAGCACAATCAACAAAGTGCTTTAAAATA
Source organism: Clostridia bacterium (assembly GCA_017522905.1). Lineage (GTDB taxonomy): Bacteria > Bacillota > Clostridia > Oscillospirales > CAG-272 > SVTX01. The sequence continues at coordinate 2,994 of JAFWXY010000019.1, read as the reverse complement.
ACCTCTTTTTCTTCGGTTATGGCTGTTAAATTGAAGGTTTTGTTTGTTTCGACCAGTATATTTGAAAACTTGTATAGCTTCTCGCTGTTCTCCTCGCACAAAAGGTGTGAGAGAGAGTTCTGCTCGAACGCCTTGTAAAGTAATTCCTTGTATTCTCTATATTCCATAATCATTTTATGCCGAGATATACCAGTAAAACCGATACGTCTGCGGGGTTTACTCCACTGATTCTTGATGCCTGACCGATTGTCAGAGGCTTGATTTTATTAAGCTTTTGCGCCGCTTCGATTCGCAAGCCGCGTATTGAGAGATAGTCAAGCTCGGGCGAAAGTGATTTTGTTTCAAGTCTTTCATGCTTTTTGACCTCTGCGAGCTGCTTTTTTACGTATCCGGCATACTTTATGTCGGTTGAAGCGCTTAAAACTACCCCCTTAGGCAACTTAGGACGAGATGTATCTATTTCACTTATGCTCTCATAATCAAAGTCCGGACGGCGAATAAAATCGGCTAACGATACTCCTGATTTTGCCGGCTCTTTACCGTGCTTTGCAAGAAACTCTGTTGCTGAATCCTTTGAAAGGAAAGTTGATTCGAGTCTCTCTTTTTCTTTTGCTATAAGGGATTGCTTGTGCTCAAAGTGTTCGAACTGTTCGTCTGACACAAGCCCTGCTGCGCGGCCGATGGGCGTAAGTCTTGCGTCGGAATTGTCCTGTCTTAGAAGCAGACGGTACTCCGAACGCGAGGTCATCATACGGTATGGCTCGTTTGTGCCTTTGGTGGTAAGGTCATCTATAAGTGTGCCTATATAGCTGCTGGAACGCTCAAGTATCATGGGAGCCTTGCCCTGAATCTTCAGAGTTGCATTTATTCCTGCAACAAGACCTTGTGCCGCCGCCTCCTCATAACCCGAGGTTCCATTAAACTGACCGGCGCCGTAAAGTCCCGAAATTTGCTTGAACTCAAGGGTTGGATACAGCTGTGTGGGGTCAATACAGTCGTATTCGATGGCGTATGCATATCGCATTATCTCTGCATTTGCAAATCCGTCAAGTGAATGAAGCATATCGTACTGAACGTCGGTCGGCAAGGACGTTGAAAAGCCTTGTATATACATTTCCTCGGTGTTTTCTCCAAGCGGTTCAACGAAAAGCTGGTGTCTTTCCTTGTCGGCGAAGCGCACGAGCTTGTCCTCGATTGAAGGACAGTAACGGGGTCCCGTGCCGTGGATCTGTCCCGAATACATAGCCGAGCGATGTATGTTTTCCCTTATAATACGGTGAGTTTCTGCATTTGTGTAGACAATATGGCAGGGGATCTGCTCAAGATCATTGAATTCATCGGGATCGGTGGACCAGGAGAACGGAATAAGGTCAACTTCACCGTCTTGAACCTCAAGGGAAGAGAGATCGATGGTGCTTCGCTTTACTCTTGGGGGGGTTCCTGTCTTGAATCTCATGATCTTAATGCCGTTTTCAACAAGAGAGCCGGTAAGACCGTTAGCGCCAAGAAGACCGTCGGGGCCTGCGGAATAATTGACGTTTCCGGTAAATATTCTGCCGTCAAGGAAGGTGCCTGCAGATATGATTGCAGCGTCGCAATGCCATATCTCGCCAAGCTGTGTTTTTACGCCTGTAATCCTTTTACTATAAGGGCTTTCAGGCGTTTCCTCGGTAATTATTTCTGTTATTTCTGCCTGAATAAGTCGAAGATTCTCGGTCTTTTCGAGCGTTGATTTCATTATCTGCTGATACTTTTTACGGTCAGCCTGGATTCGCTTGGAGTGGACCGCTGCGCCCTTCCCGAGATTAAGCGTTCGCGACTGAAGAGTTACCTTGTCCGCGGCACGTCCCATCTCACCGCCCAGTGCATCTATTTCGTAGACAAGATGTCCCTTTGCGGTTCCTCCGATTGACGGGTTGCAGGGCATATTTGCGATACTGTCAAGAGACATAGTGAAAAGAATGGTGTCAAGCCCCATTCTTGCCGAGGCCAATGCCGCCTCAATTCCCGCGTGTCCCGCGCCAATTACCGCAACAGTCGTTCTGAGTTCCATTTAGTCTACCTTTGTAAGATAAATTTTCTGTTCTTTAGTAAGTGTGTCAATATTGATTCCCATAGTCTTGAGCTTAAGGAGCGCGACTGCACTGTCGATTTCCTCGGGAACCGCATAGAGCTTCTTTTCGAGCTTACCCTTGTTTTTTGCAAGGAATTCAAGGGATTTTGCCTGAATGGCAAAGGACATATCCATAATTTCTGCGGGATGTCCGTTACCTGCGGCGAGGTTTACAAGCCTTCCTTCTGCAAGAAGGTTTATGATGCGACCGTCAGACATTTCATAACCTTTAATATTGGGCTTGCGATCAAAAATGCGGGTTGAAAGCTCCTCAAGATCGCCCTTATTGATCTCAACGTCGAAATGACCGCTGTTGGCAAGAAGGACCCCGTCCTTCATTTTTTCAATATGGCGTTTTGTAATGACATCAGAGCATCCTGTGAGTGTTACAAAGATATCGCCAAGAGGAGCTGCCTCGTCCATAGTCATAACCGAGAATCCGTCCATAACCGCCTCGATTGCCTTGATGGGGTCAATCTCGGTAACAATAACTACCGCGCCCATACCCTTAGCTCTCATGGCAAGACCCTTACCGCACCAGCCGTAGCCTGCAACAACAAAGGTTTTTCCTGCAATCATAAGGTTTGTTGAGTTCATAATGCCGTCGAGAGTGGACTGACCTGTACCGTATCTATTGTCGAACAAATGTTTGCAATTCGCATCGTTTACGTCGATCATGGTGTAGTCAAGCTTGCCCTGAGCTTCTCTTGACATAAGTCTGTGGACGCCTGTTGTGGTCTCCTCGCATCCGCCGATAAGATTTTTGCCGTACTCACGGTATTCTCCGTGAAGAAGAGCCATCAGGTCGCCGCCGTCATCGATAAGAATATCGGGGCAGAAGGAAATTGTATCAATAAGGTCCTGTATGTATCCCGTCTCGT
>JAFWXY010000018.1 GCA_017522905.1 Clostridia bacterium | reverse complement strand
TGCAGATCTTTGCGGCAGTAGTCATTTCATCGGCATCACCGATAAGTATATAAAGGCTCGTTGCCTCGCCCGCAGCAAGCTCTATATCGTGCTGCATTGCTCCGCACATCTGCTCGCAAGCCGCAAAGTTATCGGCAAGCTTATCAGCCTTTATAGCCTCGGGAGCAACTATCGAGCCGTACTGACCGAGGAAGCCGCGGCGAGAGGTCTCAAACGCGGTGGGCTTAACGCTTGACGCGATAAAGCCGTTAAACCACTCGTGGGGACGCTCCATAGCCTTGTTGAAGCACATAATGAGGTTGTTTTCCTCATCGTACTCGGCGTGAACGTAGGAGTTGTAGTCGCTGTAGCGCTGATATCCCACAAGCTCGAAATCCGCAAAGGAGTAAAGCGAAGCCTCAACGGTCTTGTCGGTCTTGTTTTCAAGCGTTACCTTCCATATCTCGCAGGGGTCGTTTTCGTTGATATAGATGCGTGCGGTCGCGCTGATGCCCTCGCACTCGCCGTGGATAATGCTGTAGCCAAGACCGTGGATGCAGTAGTAATCGTCAATGGGGGTGAGGGTAGGATAAAGACCTGGGTTAAAGAGAGTACCCGTAGCCTTGTTTTTGATATAGAAATAACGGTTACCGTCGCGGATAACGGTGCAACGTCCCTTTCCGTCGGGATCGATGTAGGCAAGAGCGCGCTGACCGTAAGCTCCTACGCCGCCGCCGTTCTGGTTAACGCCCGAAAGCACGCGGGAGTTCCAGATATAGTTGAGTTGAGGACGCGGAGGTGTGGGAGAGGTTATCTTAAATTCCTTCTCTTTTACAAAATTTCCGTAAGAGTTCATTGTTTTTCTCCTGTCTTATATGTGAGTATATCTTGTGGTATATCTTACGCTCTCACCCGGGGCGAGGAGCTTATATCCGTCGTCGATATTGAGTCCGTTGACCTTGCCCGCCTGCGGCTCAAGGCAAAGGAAGCCCGAAACGCCGCGACCGTTATACAGTATCCAATAATCGAAATTATCGGAAACGGTGTAAAGGAAATCTCCAACGCGGGAGGTATGTCCCGTCGCCTCGTAGTAGCCGACAATCTCAAGCCCCTTCGAGGGCGAGCCCGTTACGTAGCCGCGCTCCTGCTCGGTAAGGTCGAGATATCTGCCCGTGGGAATGTCTATCTCGTCGTGCTCCTGTCGCTTGCAAACTGGGAGCGTAAAGCTATCGGGCTCGACGAACGCGGAGTGCAGGCAGAAGGTGTAGGGCATAATTTTCGTATCGGTGTTTACTATGTCGTATTCCTGCGAAAGCCCCTCGGCATCAAGGCGATAGGTGACCTTCATATCAAAATCAAAGGGATAAACGAGTCCCTTGTTTGAGAACGCCATCGTTACGAAATCCTCGCCCGACTCAACGAGCGTAAAGGGCTGACGGTGAACGAGACCGTGCAGGTGTGAGTTCGTTCTCGGCTCGGTTATGGGAAGGGTGTAATCCACGCCCTCAAAGCTGAACTTGCCCTTGTATATTCTGTTTGCGGGCAGAAGAATGGGCGCGCCCTGAAGATACGGGTCAGCCTGGAGCTGCTTTTCGTCTACAAGTGGATTGAAGATGTCCTTGCCACAGTAGCGGAAATAGATTATATTACCGCCAAGTCGGGGGCAAACGCCAGCCTCCCAAGAACCGCTTTTAATAACTATCGTGTCTTTTACGCCCATTACTGCACCTTGTTTTTTCTTTCTGCGCGGCGTCTTTCAAGGTCAGCGGCGCGTCTTGCCTCCTCGGGCGCTCTTATCTTCCACATCTCGTAGTGAACCTCGGTAAGAGGCTTTTTGGAGTAGGCGTTTACCTTGCCGTGCAGATACTGCTCGTAGGACTTATCCTGCGACCATTCGGGGTTGAACGCGGGGAACTCGATAACGCCCGTTCCGCCCTCCTCGTCGACCTTGAGAACGGCGTTCTCGGTTTCGTAGGTGCTGAAGCAAACTCTGCCGCCCTTGATGGAGGACATAAACTTGCCGCGAGCGTGGAAGCCCGTCTGAACGTGGTCGCCCTCGTACCAGAAAACGAAGCAGTTGTTGTAGATGGAGGGAGTCTTGGGTGCCATTGCAAAGCCCGTAGCAAACTGGTCGCTGTAGCACATATCGAACCAGTTGCCGCCCGCAACGTCGTCAAAGCCTACGCTTCCCTCGTACTTACCCTCAAGTGCGGGAACGTATATGTAAAGAGGATGGATATTGCGCAGGAAGTTTCCGCCGCGGGTGAGCTTTACACCTGTGTAAACGGAGGAAATACGCATATTGGTAAGGGTGTTATCCGCGCCCTCAACAAGAACGCCGATGGAGTCCTCGGTGTCCGTACCGACGATATTAACGTCCCTTACGTCGGAGTCGGACGAGCCGTTGTTTACGCCCTTCTTAATGTGAATACCGACCTTTGCGTGCTTTATGGAAACGATGCTTACAAGCACCTCGCGGCAGCCCTCAAGCGCCAGCGCCTTTGCCTTGCCGTTGCCGTCGATAACGCCGCCCTTGAAGCAATAGTTGCTTCCGACGGTGGTTATGTCGTTGTGGGGCTCTGCCGCGCCTATGCGCACCATAGCCTCGTCATCGCTCCAATCGTCGGACGCCTTAAGCACGGCGTAGTTTGCAAGCTCAAAGGAAACGCTGTCAATGGGATACGCGCTGGTCTTTATCGGCTTTGCAAGAACGTACTCGCCGTCGGGAAAATATATGGTTCTGTTGGGGTTTTCGTCAATTACCTTCTGAATTGCATCGGAAACGTCCTTGCCCGTGTTAGGCTCTACGTAATCGGTCATAATGATGTAGGTCTTTATCTTCTGGATATCCATTCTCTTTCTCCTGAATATTTTGGGGACACGCCCCTTTTGATAAATTATATCACACACGAAAAATCAAGTCAATAAAATTTATAATTTGTATCCCAAAAACTTGAAAAGCAAAAGCGTAAATGATATAATTCTACAAAAGGAGAATTGCCTATGGATATTTTTGTGAATATAGCTTTAATATTGTCAAGCCTCATTTTGCTTGCGCTTATAATAGCCTTTGTGTGCTATATGCTGGTGTTTTACGTCGCACCGAAAAAAAGCAAGGAGGAGTACGACGTTCCGAATGGTAAGATCTACGAGCCGTTTTATGAGGATATGATACGCTGGATAAAGGAGGGGCGCTCCCTGCCACACCGCGATATCTCCATCACGTCCTTCGACGGACTTCGCCTTTACGGAAGATATTATCATTTCTTTGACGGCGCGCCCATCGAGCTTATAATGCACGGCTACAGGGGCAGTGCCGAGCGCGATCTGTCGGGCGCGATAGCACGTTGCCGCAAGGTCGGCACTAACGTTATAATAGTCGATCAGCGCTGCGGCGGAAGGAGCGAGGGAAGAACCACCACCTTCGGCATCAGGGAGAGCCGCGACTGCCGCGCGTGGATAGACTATATCATAAACGAGATCGACCCCAACGCAAAGATAATAATCGGCGGCGTTTCAATGGGAGCGTCCACCGTTATGATATGCGCGGGCGAGGAGCTGCCCGAAAACGTCATAGGCGTACTTGCCGACTGCGGCTACACCTCGGCAAAGGCAATAATCAAAAAGGTCATGCGCGACATAAAAATACCGCCCGCCCTTCTCTACCCCTTCGTGCGCCTCGGCGCGATAATTTACGGCAGATTTGATCCCGAGGCGACCTCGCCCGTCGAGCAGCTCAAAAAAAGCCGTCTGCCCGTTATATTTTTTCACGGCGACACCGACGGCTTCGTTCCGTGTGATATGAGCCGCGAAAACTTTGAAGCCTGCGCGTCCGAAAAGAAAAGGCTCGTCATCATCGAGGGCGCAGGGCACGGCATTGCATTCCCCGTCGATCCCGAAAAATATATCGTCGCAGTGCGCGAGTTTTTTGGCAAAGCATAAAGGTTAAAGCAAGCAATAAAAACGAAATCAGCCACCACGACTTTTGTGGTGGCTTTTGATATACCCAAAAGCCCCGCGCGAGGCGGGACGAGAAAGTCAATCATCCTATGAGAAATTGTGAAACGGTATAATTCTTTTTATTGAGGATATACATTGCTGTTAACACCATGTACGCAGCAATACCGCAATGACCACAGATCAAGTATCCTCTGTCTTCTGGAAGATTGTCCGCAACAAATTCAATAATTCGATTTTCGGTAAATAAAAGCAAAAGCTCATTCAAACGGGAAATTTCAACATTGGCTTTTTCGATTAGTGTTTGTTTTGATGTTGGAACATCACAGCACAGAGCCAAAATCAGTTTTTGTCCGTCCTCACTGCAAAGTGCTTGCATTACTTCTATCGTATTTGCGTCGAAGGGAGAAAGCTGATTGATAAGTGATGATTTAATAACACAAGCCACACCGCTGTTATCCCAAATTTTTGTTCCATATGAACCTATAATTCTAAGATTTCCTTGATTCTTACTTTCTTCTTGTTTTTCTCTGTTGCCAACCTCAGCAAAATAGATGCCCTTCCACATTTCCCAAAGATCTTCTCCAAGCTCTTGACGGAGATTACGATTATAGCGGTCATGGTTTGCCATTGACCAAACGAATTCTGCCGCAAGTTGCTCGATCTTACTTGACACAGCATCAAGATCACCGCTTGATTCGGTTTCAAGAAGAACATCTGCCGAGATTTTATAAACATCACTAATAGTTTTCAGATTAAAACAATCGGGCAAACAATCTCCAGCCTCCCATTTTGAAATCGCTTGCGGGGAGACACCTACCTTTTCTGCAACCTCTTCCTGCGTCATACCAATCTTTTTTCTGTGATTGCGAAGTTTTTCGCCAAATATCTTTTGATCTAACATGTTCTATCCTCCAAGATTTTTGTGATAGCTATCTTGTGTTTTCATTATATCACGGCAAAACACAACTTACAATAGTAAACATATTGAGTTTTATCACCTAAACTCTACCGAGGGTTGAATTTTCGCTTCCTTTAGCGTCATTCCGAAGTCGTGGCGCAACTATTTTGTTAGCGCAAATGCTTTAAAAGTGGCGGGGACAGCGCACCCCTTGCGTCATTCCGAAGTCGTGGCGCGTTGTTGTGCGCCGCGACGAGCGAATCTCGCCG
>JAFWXY010000017.1 GCA_017522905.1 Clostridia bacterium | reverse complement strand
TTCGCACAGGACCAGCTTGCTCGTCTTGTTCAGGCAGCAGCTCTTGCAGCTCCCGGTAAGGCAGCTCAGGAAACCATCAAGACCAGCAACGACACGGGCTCCGTATCCGCTGCTTCGGTTGCAGGCACAATTTACGCATACCCCATGACCAGTGACAACGGTTACTTCATGTATTACGACACAAGCATCATCTCCGAGGAAGATGCAGAGAGCCTTGAGGCAGTTATCGCAGCATGCGAGAAGGCAGGCAAGAAGGTTCGTTACGCACTTGAGAACGCTTGGTACACCGCATCCTTCTTCTTCGCTACAGGCTGTCACTCCAACTGGACAATGACAAGCGAAGGCGAGTTCAACGCAATTGACGATACATTCAATTCTCCCGAAGGTCTCATCGCTATGAAGGGTATGCAGAAGCTTGCTCAGTCCTCCGCATACGACAGCGACGCTGATATCTTCACAGATGCAGGCGCAATCGTTACAGGTATCTGGAACGCTGGCGCAGCAGAAGAGCACTTCGGTGCAAACCTCGGCGCAACCGATCTTCCTTCCTTCACAGTAGACGGCAAGTCATACCACCTCGGTGGCTTCACAGGCTACAAGCTTATGGGTGTTAAGCCCCAGTCCGATGCTAAGAAGGCAGCAGTTCTTTCTCTCCTTGCTCAGTACCTCACAGGTGCAGAGTGCCAGCTCCAGAGAGCTGAAGAGTTCCAGTGGGGACCCTCCAACCTCGAGGCTGCAAAGGCAGAGGTAGTTCAGTCCAACATTTCTCTCGCTGCATTTGCAAAGCAGGCAGCTTCTGAGAACTGCGTACCTCAGGGCCAGATCCACGGCTCTTGGTGGGATATCGCAAAGGTTCTCGGTGCAGACGCTAAGAACGCTAAGTCCACATCTGATCTCCAGACAGCACTTGACAACTACGATAAGGCAATCGATGCAGTTCTTAACATGTCCGACGACGCTAAGAACGCATGGGGCGTAATCGGCGGCATTTGCGGCACAAACTGGGATACTGATTTCCCGATGACCGAAGGCCCCGACGGAACGTACACATCCGAGCCTCTCGAGCTCAAGGCCGGTGAAGAGTTCAAGGTTCGCCAGGGCGCATCTTGGGACGTTAACTTCGGCGTAGAGTTCAACGGTGCAAACGTTGTTGTTGAAGCAGACGGCACATACAAGGTAGTTCTCGTATGGGACGGCGCACAGGGCGGTACGGTTTCTCTCGTTCCCGTTGAGTAATATTCTTTAAAAAATAAAGAAATTTCAATAAGAAGGCTATGGGGGCGCAAGCCCCCACCTTCCGATTATGAGGCATTGTTAGCCTAACATAGGACGGACATATGTCTTGTGTTATGGTAACAATGCCTTATGATTTAATCGCTTCCAATTTATAAGAAGGAGTCAGTATAAACTCGGTTTATATATTGATTTATGAAAAGATTAAGTGACTTAGAATATCTGAAGCTGAATAAATTTCAAGCTTTTATTTATAATTTTAAGCTCTTCCTTTGCGCCATACCGCTATTTTTCAAGAATATAGGGCTTGCGATTGTCTCGTTCTTTAAAAACGCGGTTCTCGGCATCGGCGGAGAGTTTGCCGAGATAGGAAGAACCTTTAAAAACGGAAACTGGGCAGTCAAGCTCTCGTTTTTGATTTTTGGATTTGGAAATCTATACTACGGACAGATCCTTCGCGGTATTTTGTTCCTTCTTTTCGAGATAGTATTTATAGGATATATGGTCGTTCCAAGCGGCGGTATATACTGGCTCTCAAAGGGCAATTGGTTCAAGACAGGCAGTACGATCGGTACGGTGCAGGGAAAGTTCGAGTATGATATGATCTACGATACCGACGTATGGGTTCCGGGAGACGACTCTGTAAAGGTTTTGCTTTACGGACTTCTCACTATCATATTCATCGTTGCATTCGTATACACCTGGAGACTTCAGGTAAAGCAGTGCACGATCTGCATGGATATTACCGCAAAGGGTAAGAAGGTCAGAAGCGGCAAGGATGATATGAAATCTCTCCTTGACGACCAGTTCCATAAGACACTTTTGGCGCTTCCCCTGGCAGGTATCCTCGCTTTTACCGTGCTTCCCATTATCTACATGGTGCTTATCGCGTTTACAAGCTATGATGCTGCACACGACGGTTATTCCAACCTCTTCTCTTGGGTAGGACTTGAGCATTTCAACGAGCTCTTTGACTTCAGCGCAGGCGGACTTGGCGCTACCTTTGGAGAGATCCTCTCATGGACGCTTATGTGGGCGTTCTTCGCAACCTTTACAAACTACTTCCTTGGTATGTTTGTTGCAATTATGATCAACAAAAAGGGAATCAAGATCAAGAAGTTCTGGAGAACGGTGTTGGTTATGACCATCGCTATTCCTCAGTTCGTATCACTCCTTTACGTATCCAAGCTCTTTACGACCTCGGGACTTATCGGGCGTGCACTTGACCAGATCCCGTTCATCTACGAGTGGCGTACTGCAAATAGCTTTGTATCCCTCTGGGATTCTCCCGTGGTGTCTAAGATCCTCCTTATTGTTATCAACATATGGATCGGTATCCCTTACATTATGCTTATGGCAACGGGAATTTTGATGAACATTCCTCAGGACCTCTACGAGTCCTCCAAGATTGACGGAGCAAGCTCTGTCCAGCAGTTTACAAAGATCACGCTTCCTTATATGCTGTTTGTAACGGGACCCTACCTGCTTACAAGCTTTGTAGGAAACCTTAACAACTTCAACGTTATCTACCTTCTCTCGGGAGGAAACCCGATAAAGGGAACGGCAGGCGGCGCATCGGTCGGATATACCGACTTGCTTATCACCTGGCTCTTTAAGATGACGCTTGGAAGTACAGAGAGTAAGTATTATATGGCATCCTTGATAGGTATTATGGTCTTCTTGGTTGTCGCGGTGCTCTCGCTTATCATTTATAACATAATTCCGTCAACAAAGAACGAGGAGGATTATAAGTGATGAAAAAACAGAACGATAATCAGATCAGAAAGACAGGACTCGGCGCACGCGCAAGCAGACGCCTTTCCAACACAATAGTATATATAATCCTTATCGCAATAACGATTATTTGGCTTTTCCCGTTCGTAGGAATCGTGCTTGAATCCTTCAAGACCGAGACAAAGATGCAGACTCCTTATCTTTTCCCAAAGGAATTCGGATTTGACCACTACGTAAGACTCTTTAAGGAAACAGACTTCTTAAAGTGGTTTATCAACACAGGTATAATGGGAGTTGCAACCGCACTTCTTCAGACCATATTTATTCTTTCTATGAGCTACGTTCTCTCCCGTCTCCGTTTTAAGGGCAGAAAGGGACTTATGAACTTTATGCTTATTCTCGGAATGTTCCCCGGATTCCTTACAATGATTCTTATCTATAAGGTCTTCTCGGATTTTGGACTTACCGAGGGCATGGCACCCTTAGGACTTATAATTGTTTACTTTGCAAGCAGTGGTATGGGATACTACGTATCCAAGGGATTCTTTGATACTATACCGAAGAGCCTTGACGAGGCGGCACGCGTAGACGGCGCGACACGCTTCCAGGTGTTCTACAAGGTGATCATGCCCCTCTCAAAGCCGATAGTTATCTATACGATACTCATGGGCTTTATGGCACCTTGGGGCGACTTTATGATGGCAAGCTATCTTATCCACGAGAACAGCGCGGGAATGAACGTTGCGGTCGGTATGTACGAGTGGCTTTCAAGAACCAACTTGAATACCTACTACACAATGTTCTGTGCTGCAGGAGTTATCGTAGCAATACCCGTTGTAACAGTATTCTTGCTGTTGCAGAAATACTACGTTGAAGGCGTTACAGGCGGCGCAGTCAAAGGCTAATTGAAGGAAGGAACTTATTATGGCAAGTGTAAAACTAACTAATGTAAAGAAAATATACGGTAAGGATACGGTTGCGGTTCAGGACTTCAACCTTGACATTGCCGACAAGGAATTCATCGTATTCGTAGGTCCCTCGGGATGCGGAAAGTCAACGACACTCCGTATGATCGCAGGTCTTGAGGATATTTCCGCAGGAACGGTTGAGATCGACGGAGTAGTAGTAAACGACCTCCAGCCCCGCGACCGTAATATCGCGATGGTATTCCAGAACTACGCGCTCTACCCCCACCTCTCGGTATTTGAGAATATGGCGTTCAGCCTGAGACTCAAGAACGTTCCCAACGATATCGTATATCAGAAGGTAACCGAGGCGGCTGAAATATTGGGTATTACAGAGTACCTCACAAGAAAGCCGAGAGCTCTTTCGGGCGGTCAGAGACAGAGAGTTGCTATCGGACGTGCGATGGTAAGAGACAGTAAGGTCTTCCTTATGGATGAGCCTCTCTCCAACCTTGACGCAAAGCTCCGTAACCAGATGAGAGCGGAGATCATTTTGCTCCGTCAGAAGATCGATACGACATTTATCTACGTAACACACGACCAGACCGAGGCTATGACACTCGGTGACCATATCGTTATTATGAAGGACGGCTTTATCCAGCAGGTCGGCACACCCACAGAGGTGTTTGATATGCCCTTGAACCTCTTCGTTGCAGAGTTTATCGGCGCGCCCAAGATGAACACCTTCAAGACACAGCTCGTATGCGAGGGCGGTAAGTATTACGTAACACCTTACGGCACCAAGATCGAGGTAACTGGTAAGAAGGCAGAGCAGCTTGCGGCTAACGGCGTTAAGTCGGGCGAGATAATCCTCGGCGTACGTCCCGAGCACTTTGTGCTTGCACATGAGGGCGAGGAGGGAGCAATTCCTTGCAAGATCGTTGTCAACGAGATGATGGGAAGCGAGCTTCACCTCCACGTTGTAGAGGATAACGGCGATAAGCTTATCGTCAGAATACCCACAGTTAAGCTTGATGACGAGACAAGAAACTCGCTCGTTTACGGTAAGACAATCTACGTAACCTTTGAGTCAAAGGTAATGCATTTCTTCGATACCGAGACAGAGAGAAATCTCCTCGTTTAATTGAACATAGAAAAGGGAGTGCCGATCGGCACTCCCTTGTTGTAGCTAAATATAGTATTATTTTGTCTTTTCAGCGCGATTGAGATAGTAGACAGGCGCGCCCACACAAAAAACACCGCCTATGATGTTGCCTATGGTAACGGGCAACAGATTTGTAAATAAAAAGTTACATATGTTCAAGGATTCCAGGTATTCCGCGCTATAACCGTAAGTATCCATAGCCAAAGCCACGTATTTGGGATCAAGGTTTGCTAAAAGCCCTGCGGTTATGTAATACATATTTGCAACGCAGTGCTCGAAGCCTCCCACTACAAACATCATAATGACGAAAAAGCTACAAAGCAGCTTGCCCGTGACGTCCTTGGCGCAAGCAGCCATGATTACCGCCGCGCAAACCAAAACGTTGCAAAGGATTCCTGATATGATACCCTGGATAAATGAGATATTCACCTTGCCAAGCGCAACCTTTATTGTGTATGCACCAAGCATTCCCGATGAGTAATCCCATTGACCGGATGCCGAGAATAGCAAGGCAATAAGTCCCGCCCCCAAAAAGTTTCCAATGTAAACGAATATCAAAAGCTTTACAAAGCTCCAAATCTTCTGCTTGCGGTCAAAAAGACTCATTCCAAAAAGGCAATCTCCGGTGAAAAGCTCGGCGCCCATAAGAATAACCATCATAAGACCGACGGGGAAGACCACACCTGCTACAAGTCTGGCAAGACCAACGTCAGCAACCGTGTGTGCGGCAACGCTGCTGATTCCCGCGCCCATACCGATCATCGCGCCCGCCAAGATCGCCTTGCCTATCAAGCGACCCGTCGACATCTCCGCCTTCGCTTGGCATCCATCTATATATTTTTCAACTGCTTCTTTTATAGTGTAAAATCCTTCCAAAGCGATAAATGCTCCTTTCTCTGAAAGTTCGACATATTATAACACATTTTTCGCCTTTTATCAAGTGGGAAAAGAGGTTTTAAACAAAAAATCCACAAAAAAACAATCCTTTGCTACGCAAATGAGTGGGTTCTCATCGTGACAATTTCAAGCAAAAAGAAAAGAGAGGGATAAACCCTCTCTTTTCTTTTTGGTCGGAGTGACGGGATTCTGAACCAAGTTTTGCGCTAAGGTATATCTTGACATTACGTCTATCCGGCGCAAAACAATCCTTTGCTACGCAAATGAGTGGGTTCTCATCGTGACAATTTCAAGCAAAAAGAAAAGAGAGGGATAAACCCTCTCTTTTCTTTTTGGTCGGAGTGACGGGATTCTGAACCAAGT
>JAFWXY010000016.1 GCA_017522905.1 Clostridia bacterium | reverse complement strand
GGTATCCTCTGATTTTTTGCCGATATTTGTTGAAAAAACCGGCTGTATATGTTAAAATGAATTATATTGATATTGTTAGGTGGTGAGAAAAATGAAGGTTGGATTTGTCGGACTCGGTCTTATAGGCGGCTCTATGGCAAAGGCTTACCGTGAATATTCAAACGATGAGGCTCTCGGGCTCGAGCTCTACGGCTATGACCGCGACAGCTCTATACTCAGCTTTGCTATGCTTGACGGCACACTTAACGGCGAGCTTGACGATGAAAACATCAAAAAGTGCGATCTTATCTTCATCGCCCTCTATCCGATGGCATCGATTGAATATCTCAAAAATAAATCTCACCTTTTCGGGAAGAACACCGTTGTAATCGATCTTTGCGGAACAAAGAGCGACATCTGCTCGGTCGGATTTTCTCTTGCAGACGAATATGGCTACACCTTCGTCGGCGGTCACCCTATGGCAGGCACACATAATTCGGGATATAAGTATTCCCGCGCCAATATGTTCAAGGGCGCGCCAATGGTCATAGTTCCCCCGAGATTTGACGACATCAATTTGCTTGGAAAAATAAAGGAGCTGCTATCCCCCGCTCGCTTTGGAAGATTCTCCTTTACAACGGCGGAGGAGCACGACAGAATGATCGCCTTCACCTCTCAGCTTGCACACGTGGTATCAAACGCCTACGTAAAGAGCCCCACCGCAAAGAACCACAAGGGATTTTCGGCGGGAAGCTACAAGGATATGACCCGCGTGGCTTGGCTCAACGAGAATATGTGGGCGGAGCTCTTTCTTGAAAACCGAGAGCCCCTGCTCTTCGAGCTTGACGGAATAATCTCATCGCTTGAGGCATACCGCGACGCACTTAAAACTGAGGACAAGAAAAAAATGGTATCCCTTTTGCGCGACGGCAGAGTTGCAAAAGAAGAAATTGACGGGAGATAACAAATGAAAAAGGTCACAGTCAACGCGTCCCGCGTTTACGACATAATAATCGACAAAGGAATACTCGACCGTGCAGGCGAGCTTTGCGCAACGGTAAAAAAGCCCTGTCGCGCGGCAATACTCACAGACTCAAACGTCGCCCCCCTCTATCTTGCAAGGCTGGAAAAGTCACTTTCCGGTGCAGGATACGAAACCGTATCCTATACGATCCCCGCAGGAGAGAGCTCAAAGAGCGCAGAAAACTATCTCGCATTCCTCTCCTTCTTAGCACAAAATAAAATAACCCGCTCCGATTGCATCTTCGCGCTTGGCGGCGGAGTTGTCGGCGACCTTTGCGGCTTCTGCGCGGCAACGTATTTGCGCGGCGTTGAGTTTATCCAGATTCCTACCACCCTTCTTGCTATGGTCGACTCATCAGTCGGCGGCAAAACGGCAATCGATATTCCCGAGGGAAAGAACCTGGTTGGCGCATTCTATCAGCCCTCGCTTGTAATTTGCGATTACGACACTCTCTCAACACTCCCCGACGATATCTTCACCGACGGCTGTGCAGAGGTTATTAAATACGGACTTATCAACGATAAAGAGCTTTTCTGTAAGCTCAAAAATCCCATTATGCCCCAAATCGAGGATATTATTGAAAACTGCGTGCGCAACAAGCGCGACGTGGTTGACGCAGATGAGCGCGATACAGGCGTAAGACAGCTTTTGAACCTCGGTCATACCGCGGCACACTCAATTGAAGCCCTCTCGGATTTTGCAATCTCGCACGGCTCCGCAGTCGCAATGGGAATGGCAATCATTCTCCGCGCGGCGGCGGCACTCGGACACATTTCCAAAGAGGATTGCGACGAGGCTATAGGTCGGATTTCCTCCTACGGATTGCCTACCGACTGCCCATACTCTGCACGTGAGCTTGCAGACGTCGCACTGAACGACAAAAAACGCCAGGGCGGCTCTATCACACTTATTATGCCCTTCGGTATAGGCGATTCAAGACTCTACAAGGTCTCGGTGGACTCACTTGAGGAAATTTTTAAGGCAGGACTTTAAAAATGGAAATGATACTTAATAATCCCACGGTAAAGACCCGCGTGCGCGCGATATCGTCGAAATCCGAGGCTCATCGCGCCCTCATCTGCGCGGCTCTTTCCGATAAGGCAACAAAAATAATATGCACCGATACAAATGCCGACATCGACGCAACGGCATCTTGCCTTAATTCGCTTGGTGCTAAAGTCCGCCGTGTTCCCGACGGCTTTGAGGTCAAGCCAATAGACACTCTTTCACAAAAAGCCCTGCTTGACTGTAACGAATCGGGCTCCACGCTGCGCTTCATGCTTCCTCTTTGTGCAGCTCTCGGCGCGGATTGCTCATTTATTATGCGCGGCAGACTTGCGTCCCGCCCACTCTCGCCGCTTTACGAGCTGCTTGAATCTAACGGCGTGGCTCTTTCCGAACAAGGAGTCAGCCCCCTTAATATTTCGGGCAAGCTCAAGGCAGGCGACTATTCGGTTGCCGCTAACGTCTCCTCCCAGTATATAAGCGGCATGCTTTTCGCACTCTCGGTAGCAGACGGGGAAAGCATACTTACGCTTGAGGGCAAGATAGAATCCGCGCCATATATTTTTATGACGGTCAATACCCTTCTCGCCTTTGGCGCAGACGTGAAATTCAATACCGAACGTAACACATTCCATATAAACGGCAAACCAAGACTCACCTCCCCCGAATGCTTCACAGTCGGCGGGGACTGGTCAAATGCCGCTTTCTATCTCTGCGCGGGAGCTATCGGTAAAAATCCCGTAACGCTCCACAATCTCGACAAAGCAAGCGCGCAGGGCGACCGCGCGATCCTCTCTGTACTCATCCAAATGGGGGCAGACATACGCATATCCGACAGAGAGGTCACGGTCTACCCATCGAAATTACACGGCACAGATATTGATGCCGCAGATATCCCCGACCTCGTGCCTATCCTCTCGGTTGCGGCGTCGGTAGCGGATGGCGAAACGAGAATATACAATGCATCCCGCCTACGCTTAAAGGAAAGCGACAGAATTGAGAGCATCTGCTCGCTTTTGTCGGGAATTGGTGCCACCATCCGCCCTACTGAGGACGGCATGATAATTTGCGGAAAACCCACACTGCCCGGTGGAGAGGTCGACTCCTTTAACGACCATAGAATTGCAATGAGCGCGGCTATTGCATCGCTCGTATGCGAAGGTACAGTAAAAATAAGCCGATTTGAGGCTATAAACAAGTCCTATCCGTCCTTCCTTGACGGATTTGAGACGGTATAAGGATGTTTTATGAACAGATACGGAAAAAGGATAAAGCTTGACATATACGGCGGCTCACACGATGAGAAGATCGGAATGATCCTCTCGGGTATTCCTGCAGGCGAAGCGATTGATATGGATACGCTCAAAGCATTCATGGCACGTCGCGCCCCCGGCAACGACCCATATTCCACCTCACGCAAAGAGCCTGACGAGCCTGTTTTCCTCTCAGGTCTTGATGAAAACAACGTCACTACAGGCGAGGACATCGAGGCGGTAATATACAATCAGAATCAGAGATCGGGCGATTACTCTTCTCTTGCCGACACTCCCCGTCCCTCGCACGCCGATTTTGCCGCAATAATGAAATACGGCAAATCCGTAGATCTTCGCGGCGGCGGACACTTTTCGGGCCGCTTGACAGCGCCTATGTGCATCGCGGGCGGAATTTGCTTGCAGATGCTTGCAAGACGCTCGATCTATATCGGCGCACACATTTACTCGGTTGGAACCGTCTACGACCGCCCCTTTGACGCAGTGAATATATCCAAGCGCGACCTTGATATTCTCCACTATTGGAAATTCCCCGTGCTTGAGGGCTCTGCAGGTGCTAAGATGAAGTCACTTATCGAGCACGCGAGAAGCAATGGCGACTCAGTCGGCGGCATCGTCGAGTGCGCGGTCATCGGTCTCCCCAAAGGTCTTGGCGAGCATATGTTTGACTCAGTCGAGTCTGCGATCTCCTCTATCGTTTTCGGCATTCCCGCTGTCAAGGGAATAGAATTTGGCGCAGGCTTTGCGGCAAGTGAGATGCTTGGATCCGAGAACAACGACCCCTTCTACGTTGACGGCGACGAAATAAAAACACGAACCAATAACGCAGGCGGAATACTAGGCGGTATGACAAGCGGTATGCCCCTTATCTTCCGTGCGGCGCTAAAGCCCACCCCCTCCATTGCCAAGGAGCAGGATTCGGTATCACTCTCTCGCATGGAGAACGTAAAAATCACTGTTGGCGGCAGACACGACCCCTGTATCGTCCCCCGCGCGGTCCCGGTGTTCGAGGCAGCGGCGGCTTTGGCGATAATTGATCTTATGAACTGAAATTTACAGGAAAAGAAAATGGAATTAGATATTAACGTTTTAAGAGAAGAAATAAACGAGATCGACCGCGAGATGGTCGACCTCTTCAAAAAAAGAATGAAGGTCGCCGCATCGGTTGCCGAATACAAAAAAGAAAGAGGCCTCCCCGTGCTTGACGCGGCTCGTGAGCGAGCACTCCTCGGTAAGATCTCGGACATGGCGGGAGAGGAGCTTGACGGCTACGCGAGAACCCTCTACCACACCATGCTTGACGTATCAAGAGCTTATCAGTACACCAAGCTCAATTCGAAATCTTCCGTCTACTCTGACATAAAGAGCTCGCTGAAGGCAACCACTCCTATGTTCCCTGCCCGTGCGCGTGTAGCGTGCCAGGGCATCGAAGGAGCCTACTCACAGATAGCTACGGAAAAGCTTTTTGAGCTCCCCGAGATAAGCTACTATAAATCCTTTGACGACGTGTTCTCTGCAATCGAATCGGGCGAATGCCGCTACGGAGTGCTTCCCATTGAGAACAGCACCGCAGGATCTGTCAAAAAGGTCTATGAGCTTATGCTTGAGCATAAATTCAATATCGTGCGCTCGGTCAGAATCAAGATCGACCACAATCTCCTTGCAAGAAAAGGCACCAAGATTGAGAATATCCGCGAGATAATCTCGCACGAGCAAGCGATAAATCAGTGCTCCTCCTTCATGCGCACTCTTAAGGACGTCAAGATCACAATAGCCCCAAACACCGCAGTTGCGGCGCAGACCGTAGCCAAGTCGGGACGCAACGATATTGCCGCGCTCTCCTCTCGCGCATGCGCGGAGCTCTACTCACTTGATAATCTTGCCGAAGCAGTCCAGGACATGGGCAACAACTACACCCGCTTCATCTGCATCTCAAAGGAGCCCGAGATATATCCCGGTGCAGACAAGCTGACATTGATGCTTGTCACTCCCAATAAGCCCGGCGCACTTTACAGCGTGCTTTCCTGCTTCAACGCGCTCGGGGTAAATATGACAAAGCTTGAGTCCTGTCCTATTCCCGAGAGAGATTTTGAATCTATGTTCTACTTTGACTTTACCGTTTCGGTATACTCCGACAATCTTGAAAGATTGCTCTGCGAGCTTGAGTCTCGCGGCGAGAGATACAGACTGCTCGGCGCGTATTCCGAAATAATATAAAGGAAATATTATGATTTTTGGTAAAAAAGAAATCAGATGCGGCCTTATCGGCGAGAAGCTCTCGCATAGCTTTTCTCCGCAGATACATTCGCATCTTTGCGACTACTCCTACACCCTCTTTGAAATGAGTGAAAACGAGGTCGGAGAGTTTGTCAGAAGCAATAAATACGACTCCACGAACGTCACCATCCCGTATAAGAAAACCGTCATGCCCTTTCTTGACGAGAAAAGCGACGAGGCAGAGCGTATCGGCTCGGTCAATACGATCATCCGAACCGAGAGCGGAGCCTTGCGCGGCGAGAACACCGACTATTTCGGCTTCTCCTACCTTTTGGAGAGGAGCGGCATCGAGATAAGCGGCAAAAAGGTGCTTATTCTCGGCACGGGCGGTGCATCCCTTACCGCAAGAGCGGTATGCGCGGATATGGGCGCCGAGAGCATCACATTCGTTTCGCGCGAGGGCGAGATCAACTATGGAAACGTCTACGACAAGTGCGCTGACACCGAGGTGATAATCAACTGCACCCCCGTCGGTATGTATCCGAAAAACCTCGTTTCCCCAATAGAGCTTGACCGCTTCCCATCCCTTGTGGGCGTTGCGGATATGATCTACAATCCCGCCAAGACCAAGCTTTTGCTTGACGCCGAGAGACTTGGGATCAAGAATATAAACGGCCTTTCCATGCTTGTAGCACAGGCAAAGAGAGCGTGCGAGCTCTTCCTTGGCGAGGCGATAGAAAACTCGGAGATCGACAGGATCTGCTCCATGATCGAAGCCGAAACAGGCAATATAATCCTTGTCGGAATGCCGGGATGCGGTAAAAGCACTATCGCAAAAGCACTCGCCGAAGCTACAGGACGCGAGCTTATCGACACGGACGAGCTTATAGTTAAAAATGAGGAACGCTCCATACCCGAAATTTTCGCCGCAGAAGGCGAGGAATACTTCCGCGAATGCGAATCCCGCGTTGCCGCCGACGTTGGCAAAATGAGCGGTAAGATCATTTCCACGGGCGGTGGAATTGTCACAAGGGCGTCAAATCTCGACTCACTCAGACAAAACGGCACGATATTCTTTATCCGCCGCGAGCTCGAATTGCTTTCAAGAGACGGCAGACCGCTCTCACAGGGTGCAAACCTCGAGGAAATGTATCAAAAAAGACATCCGCTCTATCTTACCTTTGCAGACTTCACCGTAGATAATTGCACCACGGTAGATGAATGTGCCGAAGCGATAGCCAATATCTTTTTGAACGGAGGGAAAAATGAAAATTCTTATAATCAACGGCCCTAACCTCAATCTTCTCGGCTTGCGCGAGCCCGAGATCTACGGAAGCCGGAATTACAGCGCGCTTTGCTCCCTTATTGAGAAAAGCTGTGAGGAGCTCGGCGTTGAATACGAAATATATCAGTCAAATCACGAGGGTGCCATCGTCGATAAGATCCAGAACGCATATAGCACCTTTGACGGTATAGTAATCAACCCCGCGGCGTACACCCACACCTCAATCGCCATCCTTGATGCACTCAAGGCGGTATCGATCCCGACGGTCGAGGTTCACATCTCGGACATCAACTCGCGCGATGAATTCCGCAAATTCTCTTACGTCTCTCTTGCCGCAATCAAAACGGTAATGGGACTCGGCTTTGACGGCTACCGCGTTGCAATCAACGAGCTTTACAACTATTTAAGCAAATAAACAAACAAAAACTCTGCACTCCACCTGATCAGTGAAATGCAGAGTTTTCTTTTTCCTCTATTGAAAGTTTTTGAAGAGGGGTGCGGGGAGCAATCAGTTAAGATGAAACTCGGACTCCTTGCACGCAAGGAGCTGGTTGCATCAAATTGGTTTTGAGTAAGATTTGCTTCACGATGCATATCTTTTTCTCAAAAAGTTTCTCCCCGCAATCATCTTATCTGTTAAATAAAGCTCTTCGCTACCTCGAGGTTATGCTCCTCGAACTTGATTATCTCGCGCGCGAAGGCAAGCGCCTCCTCGGAAACGCTTGTATTTTCGTAGTCACGCAAGAGCTTGATGCTATCGGTAATTCCCATAGATGAGCCCTCGGCTACAAGCTGGGCGAGATGGCTGTCGGTCGAATCGGTCATAGTCTCCAGCGCCATTCCCACACTTGACCAGAGCTTGACCATAATGTTTTCTTCCTTGGCCTGATGACCCATCGAGCAAAGATGCTTTCTCAGTCTCTCCGCGATCTTTTCGTATCCGTCGATCTGCTTTGTAAGTGCCGCCTTGAATTCCTCACCAGACACCTTGTCCATAAGCTTGATTATCGAATCCGATCCCATTTTAACGTTTTTATATAAGCTTTCAAGCATTTCTGCTTCTTTTGTTATTGTTTGCATTGATTATACCTCGCTTTTTGGTTTTGCAAGGGTAGTTTGTGCGCTTTTTCTCTATTTATACAAAAAAGGAGCGAAATGCTCCTTTTTGTTATTATTTTATTTTCTTCTGTCTTATGTCGCTTCCGACGAAGGGCAGAACAAGGTATTCTCCAAACACACGGCTTGAGATTCTGTCCCAATACTTTTTCCTGAACTCGTCCTGAGTAAGATTACTGCTGATCATCGTCGGTTTTTTGTGATTAAGTCTTGAATTAATAACGTTGTAAAGACAAGAAACGGTAAACTGATTTATCATCTCAGAGCCAAGATCGTCAATGATAAGAAGGTCGCAGGTGAAATACTGATCGATCTCTCCTGTCGATTCATAGGACGACGAGCTTCCGAATCTCTTTTCCTCAAAATCGGCAAAAAGATTCGCCGCACTTATGTAATATACGTCATTCCCCTTTTCGATCACCGCTCCCGCAACCGCACTTGAAAGATGAGTCTTTCCAAGCCCCGTGCCGCCAAAGAGAGCAAGATTGCCCGCCTTTGATGCCTCGAAATTCTCGGCATAGCTCTTAAGGAAATTGTATATCGTAGTCATTCGCTTTTGAATCTCGGGGCTCTGGTTGTAATATTCAAGACTGAAATTTGCAAAATTCTGTCTTTTTATAAGATCGCTCATGCCCGAGGACTCAATGCTTGCCTCAACAAGTCTCCTTCTCATGCACTTGCACATCGAATACTCTACAGTACCCGTGTCACCGCACTCCTCACACTCGTACTTGATCTCGGTGTAATCGGGGGCAAAGCCTGCGATCTTCAAAATTTCGGCGCGCCTTTCTTGAAGTGCCGCGTTCTCGGCATTGATAGCATCTATCCCCGACATATCTCCGCGCAGGGTCGCATCGAATATCTTAAAGCCTGTAGCTGCCAGCTCTCGGTCTATTTTTTCAATTTCAGGAAGTGCTACGTGTACCTCGGCGCGGCGGAGTCTTGCCGCCTCCTGCGCTCTTAAATACTTACCGTCGTATTCTTCCTTGATTCTCTTATAATTTTCCTTATTAAATCCCATTGTCTTCCCCGTTATTACTATTCATTATTGCCTCTGCACGGCGAATTGCCGCATCAAAGAAGCTGTCTGTATCAAACGTTGAATTAACTCCCGACTTGGAAGCGTCCTCTTTCCTGTACGATTCCTCTATCTCTTCAAAGGTGCGCAACCCCGCTGCATACCAACGCTCAAGAATTGTATTCGCATACGGGAATGACGCTTTGCCCGTGGCATCCGCGGTAACCTCGTATGCCTTTTGGATTACATCCATACCGTATCCCATCTCCTGTGTCCAAGCGGCAACAAACTTCTTCTCCTTGGAGGTAAAGGACCTGGATCCGATTCCGAACATGATTCTGATCTTCCCCTCATTTAGCGCGGCAAGCTCACGGCGGCGAAGCTCCTCGGAAAGCTGATCTGTAGTGCATATTCCCTCGTCGTAAAGTGCAAACGCAAGCTTTTCGGCATAGTGGAGTGTCTTTTTACCTATTGATACACAATAAGAAAGAAGAACCATTATGTATTCAAAATCAAGCGTAAGATAATCCACAAGTCCAAGAAGAATATTTATCTCATGAACGTTAAATATCTTGCCGACTATATTCTGGCATTCATTGATAAGCGTTACGGTATCTCTTCTTGTCTCAAGCAGAGTAGATATCTCCTCAGAGGTGTAGTTCGGAAGCTCAGCGGAGCGCTCAAGCTTTTTCTTTTTGGGCTTTTCATCCCCCTTGACGGTCTCAGGCTCAACAGCTGCTTCCTCGGTTGCCGCAACCGCATCGCCGCCCTCGGCATTCTCTATAATACCCGCGCCTCTCCAGAAGGAAAGCGCCTCGCGCGTACTCTCTGCATTAACACCTGACATCTTTGAGAGCTTCTTTTCATCCGCGTTACCCTCGGTAGCCGAGAGGCAAAGCAATATTTTAAGCTCATTCTCGCCCGCTCTTTTAATAACCTCAAGCGCACTTTTCGGGAATACTCCTACCGATGCGCCGTAATTCATTCTGTATTTCACCTTTTCGCTTCCCTTTTAATTAATTTTGGTCGCTTTCTTCCTCAGAATCCTTGTCCTCGGTATCATTTCGGCAGATACGGCAG
The DNA here is from genome assembly GCA_017522905.1 of Clostridia bacterium. Classification (GTDB taxonomy): domain Bacteria; phylum Bacillota; class Clostridia; order Oscillospirales; family CAG-272; genus SVTX01. Next base: position 5,066 of record JAFWXY010000016.1, on the reverse strand, counting down.
TTGAGGATCATCAACGAATCACCCAAGTGGATGTTTTCAACTACAATTTCATCGTCCGAATAGGGCAACTCAACTCCCATGTAGTTCCAAAGACCCTTGAACCCAAGATCCACGCATCTCTGAGCTATCGCTTTTACGTGCTTCTTATCGCACGCGATAACGCCGATGTCAACGCGATTTTCCGCGCAAAAGTTCTCAAGCTCATCTATGGGATATACGGGTACACCCGCGCAATCCTTACCTGCCGCCTCACCGTCGGTATCAAAGAGCGCAACGATATTGACTCCGCGCTTTTCAAACATTGAAAGATGAACAAGCGCGCGTCCAAGATCTCCCGCGCCGATGATTACAGCGTTAAAGCCTGCGGAAACACCGAGTATGTCGCTTATCTTTGCAAAAAGATAGTTTACGTTGTATCCGTAGCCCTGCATTCCAAATCCGCCAAAGCAATTGAGATCCTGTCTTATCTGAGATGCGGTCACCTTCATCAGCTTAGCAAGCTCGCTTGAGCTGATTTTGGTCTGTCCGCGTGCGATAAGCTCGCAGAGATATCGGTAGTATCTCGGCAGTCTTCGAATAACTGCGGGGGATATATTTTGCTGTTTATCGGGACTTTTCATTATATTATCCTGGTTGTTCATGGCCATCTCCATAGGTTGAATTTTTTATGGGTCGCGCTTTTCCTTTGCGGAATATGGGTCGTAGCTTATTTGGGTTGTTTGATTTGACGAAAAAATCAGTCATTCACCGTCATAAGGTAAAGCAACAGTGGCTTTGCTCGCCGTTTTTTGCGTCGTTTTTCCCTCATTTTGAGTTTTCCACAACCGCTCAAGTGTTCGATTTATCCACAGTTTCCACACCTTTATCCACAAAACTCCTTGTGTATCAAGGGGTTTTCGGGGGTCAAGACGTGTATTTTTATACATTTCTGTCGAAAAAAGGGTGTTTTCTTTTAGTTTTCCACAGCTGTGGGAAACTCCTGTGGGTTTTTCATTAGATGGTTATCGTCATTTTACACAAAACAATTTAGCTTAGTATGTGCCAAATTGAGGTAAAAGGTAGATTTGTGTAATTTTCTAATCACATCTCGTCGCTTGCGCAGGCATTCAGGGAGGTATCCGCGAAGCGTCCGTTAAGGTATTCAAAGCATCCCGACACGGCTATCATGGCACCGTTGTCTCCACAAAGTGATCTTGGCGGTACCGTGAACCTTACACCGTTTCTCTGACACATTTGTTCAAGCGCAGAGCGAAGATGTGAGTTCGCCGCAACTCCACCTGCAAGCACGAGAGTCTTCATGCCGCTCTCCCTGAGCGCGGTCTCGGTTTGTTTGACAATAGCCTTGACAATAGTGTGTGTATATGATGCCGCAAGGTCTGCCCTGTTTATCTCCTCGCCCTTTTGCGTTGCAGAGTTAATATAGTTAAGCGCCGCGGTCTTGATTCCGCTAAACGAGAAATCTATCGTGTGTGCAAGCGCAGGAGATGGAAGCTTTATGGCATTCTTGTCTCCCTCGTATGCAAGCTTGTCAAGAGCCGCACCGCCGGGATAAGGCATTCCGATTACCCTTCCTATCTTGTCAAACGCCTCTCCCGCAGCATCATCGCGCGTTGTTCCGATCTCGCAAAGCTCGTCCTGACGCTCACAGGTATAAATAGAGGTGTGTCCTCCCGATACCACGAGTGCCAAGAAGGGCGGCTTTAATTCCTTATCGGAAAGATACGCCGCAGAAACATGCCCGCGGATATGATTTACGGATACAAGCGGTATGTTATTTGCAAATGCCAGAGATTTTGCAAAATTAACACCTACAAGCAATGCACCGATAAGCCCGGGATGAGTCGTTACCGCGATACAGTCAAGATCGGCAAGGGTTATTCCCGCCTCGCCCAGCGCCTCGGTAGTAATTGAGCTGATCGCCTCAATATGCGCGCGGCTTGCGATCTCGGGTACTACTCCGCCGTAAAGTCTATGTGTCTCTATCTGCGATGCTACAATATTTGATTTTATCTCAAATATGCCGTCCTTGTATTCAACGACAGCCGCGCTTGTCTCGTCGCAGGAGCTTTCCATTCCTAAAATATACATCTATTATTCCTTGTGTTAAGTTTTCTTAACTTATTTGCTTCTCCAGATCATAATAAGTGCGGACTCGACAGGTCTTGTATAAAAATCCTTGCGCTTTCCCTCAACTCTGAAGCCAAGCTTGGTATAAAGCTCTATCGCTGCCTTATTCGACTCTCTTACCTCAAGGGAGATAGAGTCAAGTCCATTGTTTTTTGCGTACTTGATAAGCGACTCAACGACCGCTCTGCCATATCCGCGGCGACGGTAATCGGGATGTGTCGCTATGTTCGTTATCTGACCCTCGTCAACGGCAACTATCATTCCGCCGTATGCACAGATCTTGCCGTCAGAGGAGCAGACCATTCCAACGCCAATTCCCTCTTTTGTAAGAAGCTCAAGACTGCTTTTGCTCCAGGGCTGTGAAAAACAAAGCTTTTCAAGCTCGGCAACGCCGTCAAGCGTCTTTTCGGTCAATCTTTCGGGGTATATTCTCTTTCTTTCCATCATTTCTCCATCAATATCCGAACTTACCGGAGAGCGAATCGTCATCCTCTATCCAGCTTTGTACGGGAATAACTCTGAATTCATCCTTTGTATCTCTGACTACGACCGTATCGATTCCCGCGTTGATTATCTGACGCTTGCACATCATGCAGCTGCAGGTGCCCGAATATATCGATCCGTCCTTCGGGTTTACGCACGTCATATAAAGCGTTGCTCCAAGCATTCTGTCACGGGGCGCGGCGATTATCGCATTCGCCTCTGCGTGGACGGAGCGGCACATCTCGTATCTCTCGCCTCTCGGAATTTTGAGCTCATCTCTTATGCAGAAGTTAATATCAGTACAGTTCTGTCTGCCTCTCGGCGCACCGTTGTAGCCGGTGGATACGATCTCGTCGTCCTTGACTATTATTGCTCCGAAATGGCGGCGCATGCAGGTAGCTCTCTCCGCTACGGTCTGTGCGATATCAAGATAGTAGTTTTCCTTTGAAACTCTGTTGCCCATATATGTACGTCCTTTCAATGCTCGTATTATACACCATTTTATATTATAAACTATATTATGCGAAAAATCAAGTATTTTGTAAAAAATGTTTCCCTCCCCGCTTTTCACCCCTATCAAATGATACGCACGAAGAACAATCCCTTCTCCACTTGAATAAAATATAGTGAGAGTCTTCTCTCATACAACCTATTTATGAGGACGGGAAAATGGGCAGATCAATACCTTTCACGGGCTCGCTTTGCGCCGCATCAACAGGCTCTATGACCATGGCGATAAAGGCGCGCCGCGCCCTGTCGCAATCGGGCATCACCGTCAACGTCAAAAAGCTCTCGGGCGGGAGCGATAGCCGCGGATGTATATACGGCATCGAATACCCCTGTGAGCTATCGGGAAACATCATTTCCATCTTAGAGTCTCGCGGCATAAACGCTGAGCCTTTTCAAAGATAAAACAAAGGGGGGCTTGGCTTTTGCTCATAGCCCCCGATCTATATATCAAGAGGAGTGCCTATGAACAAAAATATCATTTATCTTGACAGTGCGGCAACCACGTTCCCAAAGCCACGCGGAGTGATTGATGCCACCTTTGACTGCACCGAAAACTATTGCGGCAACGCAGGGCGAGGCTCACACGCTCTGGCTCTTAAGAGCGCAGAGGCGGTCTATTCCGCAAGAGAAGCCCTCGCCTCGCTCTTTTCGGCGTCCCCCGAAAATGTGATTTTCACCTTAAATACAACTCAATCCATAAACCTCGCCATAAAGGGAGTCATGAATCGCGGCGGACACGTGCTGATAAGCGATATGGAGCATAACTCCACCCTCCGCCCTATCGCCAGGCTCCAATCCGAGCGCAAGATATCCTACGATATCTATCCAACACACAAAAACGGCCTGCCCCTTTCTACCGACGAAATACTCTCGGGAATAATCAGGCGCCTTCGCCCCAATACACGCCTTGTCTGTGCAATACACACCTCAAATATATGCTCCTATTCCCTGCCCATTCGCGAGATAGGACGGCTCTGCCACCGCCACGGTATTCTCTTTTTGGTTGATGCCGCACAGGGCGCAGGCCACACGGAAATATCCCTCGAGACAGACAATGTCGATATGCTTTGTCTGCCGGGTCATAAAGGGCTTTATGCCCCTCAGGGCGTCGGCGCGCTCGTGTTGCGCGATTCGCTTTTGCTTGATACGCTTATAGAGGGTGGAAACGGGGTAAATTCCCTTGAGACCTCTATGGGAACAATCTCCCCGGAAAGATATGAGGGAGGAACTCTATGCACGCCTGCAATAGTCGGACTTTGCGAAGGAATAAAATTCATACAGGAAATAGGAATCGACAGCATCGTGGCGCATGAGCGCGCGCTGTGGCGAAAAGCCTATATTTCACTGTGCGATATAGACGACATTGAGTTTTACGGTGACTCGTCGGCAGGCAGCATCCTGCTCTTTAATTTAAAGAGCATAAGATCGGATGACCTCGGCTCGGCACTCTCGAAAAAGGGCTTTTGCCTCAGAACAGGATACCATTGCGCACCCCTGGCGCATAAATCCCTCGGAACACCCGAGGGCGGTGCTGCCCGCATGTCGTTTTCGATCTTTAATACAGAGGAGGATATAGACAAGGTCTGCGCAGAAATAAAGGCATTGGCTATATAAGTCGCATTTTGTACAAAAAGCGGATATGGGGTTGATTTTTTTGTAAAATCTATTGCATTGTACTGCAAAATATGATACAATGTAATATGTCAATTTATGCTTGATGTGTAGAGGAAAGAATGCACTTTGCAATATTCCTTTTCCGCAGGCTGCGACTTTGTCGTTCTAAGACGGATACAGAAAGGTAAATCCCTTGGTCACATTGTCGAAAAACGCATCAAAAATTTCGGCGGAGAGGCGCGGTCCCGTACCACGCAAACCCCGTAATCTCGGATTTTAAAAGGAGTTTTTATGTGTAATGGAAAAGAAAGTAATCATCAACCTGACTGATG
>JAFWXY010000015.1 GCA_017522905.1 Clostridia bacterium | reverse complement strand
TTTCTTGCGGCATTTCTTTTTTGCCAAGCTTTTTTCTTTGGGCCTCTTGTGTCAAAGAAAAAAGCGGGTAAAGGAATAAGATTTGCCTATGTAGCAAAAGGGGAACCCCCACTTGTGTGTTCCCCCTCTTTCGGCTATGCCGAAATTCACCCCTTCGTGGCGCTTTCTAACGATAAGGAGGTTTCGCCGCTTGCGAGCGGCGACCAACGCTCCGCGCGTTGGATGGGCGCAAGCCTTTGAAAAGGCTTGACCGAAACTTTAATGCCGCTTCGCGCTGTAGCCATGAAGCCCCCCCATAAACCCCAATTTGTTTAATACTGAAACGCCCCCACGGCTCGCTTGAGTCGTGGTTCTTTTTTTATCCTCTCAAACTTTGGGAGGAATTTTTTTGTCCCCTCGCTAATATATTGAAGCAGGAAAGGAGTCAGGGAATGCAGGTGATAAATTTAAAAAGACAAGCGTCCGGTGTTGATCCTCTGCCTGAAGCTGTGATGCGCGCTCTGCCGTATAGGCTCTCCGACGAGATAAGGCGGACGGGCTATCCCGTTATCGAGGAGATAAGAATGAGGGCGTCTCGACGCTGCTCGCTTGTAGTGTCGGGCAGAAATATTATGCTTGATACCGTGCTTGAGCCGCGCGAGGTCTCCGATATTCTTGAGGGTATGTGTCAGGGCTCGCTCTATGCCTTCAGCGATACGATAAATCAGGGCTATATCTCCTTACCCGGCGGCGTCAGAGTCGGTGTTTGCGGACGGGCGGGATGTGAGGGCGAGAGGATAATCGGAATATACGAGATAAGCTCGCTTTCGGTGAGGATCCCGCATAAGACGCGACCTGTCGGCAGAGAGATATGCCGACTTTTGCACGGCTTCAAATACACAAGCGGCGTGCTTATCTATTCGCCGCCCGGTATCGGCAAGACAACGCTTTTGCGTTCGGTCGCCACGATGCTGTCCTCGGGCGCGTGGGATAGCGATCAGGATCCCTTACGCACGGTAGTCATCGACACGCGCGGCGAGCTTGCCTTTGCAAGTGAGGGCAGTGATCTTTGTCTTGACGTGCTTTCGGGCTACCCACGGCGGCAGGGAATAGAGATAGCCACGCGATGTCTTAACGCCGAGGTGATAATCTGCGACGAGATCGGAGACTATGAGGAGGCGATGGCACTCGTTGCCTCGCATAACTGCGGAGTTCCCCTTATCGCAAGCGCGCACGCGGAAAATATCACTCAGCTCCTCTCGCGCACGGGGCTTCGGCTCTTGCACGAGGCTCGGATATTCGGTGCGTACGCGAGTATTCGCCGCGACGGCAGGGGCGGATTTCTATATGATATAACGATGCATTCCGAATGCTTTTGATATGATGACCGTAAAGCTTGTTGGTAGCCTGCTTTTTGCTGTCTCGGGGGTGGTCATGGCTGTGTCGTACAGCCGCTTTCAGACCAAAAAGCTGAATACGATAGACGGTTTTATCTCGCTTCTATTTTATATAAAGGGGCAGATAGACTGCTTTGCGCGGCCGCGCTCCGACATTCTGTCCACTTTGCCTCTCGAGGTTTTTTGCGCCTGTAACTGCCCGCACGGTGCGGATACGCTTGAGGAAATGGTGGAGGCAAGCAGGATATATCTTGACGAGGAGCCACTCAGGCTTGTCGCATCCTTTTCTTCGGAGTTTGGAAGTACATTTAAGGACGAGCAGCTTCGCAGATGCGACTATTACATATCCGCGCTTTCAGAGGAGCGGCGGCGCGTCTTCTCGGAGGTTCAGTCCAAAAGCCGTGCGGGGAGTGCGCTTTGGATATGCGCGTGTGTTGGAATTATCATTCTGCTTTGGTAAGAATTAAGAGAAAGGAAAAGAGAAATGCTTGACATAGGAATAATTTTAAAGGTCGCGGGGGTAGGAATACTCGTCTCGGCGGCTGCGCAGATACTCTCGAAATCGGGGAGGGACGAGCAATCCATGCTTGTCACGATTGCGGGGATAATCGCGGTTCTGATAATGCTTGTCGGCGAAATTGAGAAGCTTTTTGAGCTGGTTTGCTCGGTGTTCGGATTTTGATCAGTGGGGGAATACTGAAGCTTTTTGGCGGTGCGATAATCGCGGTAATGCTGCTTTTGATACTCAGGCGCGAGAGTCCCGACATAGCCCTGACGGCAAAAATGTGCGCGGGGGTGGTGCTCTCTCTTGTGTGCGTCGCTTCGATGAGTCCGATAGTTGAATATATAGCGGAGATTGGCGAGGGCTTTGGCGTGGGAGAATCTCTTTCTCGGGCGGTCGAGGTCTTACTCAAGGCGCTTGGCATATCGATATTGGCGCACCTTACCGCCAACGTCTGCCGCGATGCGGGCGAGGGAAGCATTGCCTATTACGTTGAGCTTGGCGCGAAGATCGAGATATTGATACTCTCCTTGCCGTTGCTGTCAGAGCTTTTAGACCTTGCCAGAGAGCTTCTTGAAATAAGTTGAAATGGAAAGAAAAAAAGATAGAAAAAGTATTGTAAGGGTCATTCTTGCATTGGCGATCTTCCTTTTTGTGATTGGGCTTCTTACGATACCCGTGCGAGCCGAGGAGCAGGGCACTATGCCCTCGGAATACTCGGATTTTCGCGACTCGATCGACGACGAGATCAGAGACAAGCTCCCCGAGGGGATCTTTTCTGATAGCAAGGAGGAGATAAACGGGGCGGCGGAGGAGCTTATCAACCCTGCAAGCATACTGAATATGTTGATAGACGCGCTTGGCGTGGGGCTTGAGAGTGCCGCGCCGACCTTGGCGATTGTTCTCGGCATCGTGATATTATCTGCGATACTCTCCTCCTTTGCATCGTCGGTCGGGGGGCTTTCACGCGCGGTAGAGGGATGCATAAGGTTATGCACGTTTACAGCGATCTCGGGAATCGCGGTCAGGTGCGCCGAGTCTCTTTCCCTTTATTTTGAAAGGCTTTTCTCGGCGGTTGCGGGATTTTTGCCCTTGTCTGCCGCGCTATACGCGATGGGCGGAAATCTGACGGTGGCGGCTGGGACGGGTGCAACGCTCGGCATTACGCTCGCGGTGGTTCAATTCTTTTGCACAAAGACGGTTATCCCTGTTTTTTGCATTTGTCTTTGCAGCTCTATGCTATTGGTCTTTGAGGGGCAGGGGGGCTCTGCGACAGGCTCTGTGAGCGGTATGATAAGAAAATGGTACACGACCTCGCTTGCCTTTGTTATGATGATACTGACCTGCTCGCTTGGCGGCAGCACACTGCTTGCCTCAAAGGCGGATAATATGGCGATGAGGGGCGCGAAATTCGCCGCGTCAAGCTTTATTCCCGTGTCGGGAGGCACGGTGTCAAGCACGCTTGGCACGCTTGCCGCATCGGTCGAGCTGCTTCGCGGCTCGGTGGGAGTAATTGGCATTGTTATCATCATAATGATGCTTTTGCCCACGGTAATCGAGCTTGCACTTCTGCGCGGAGTTTTTCTGATCGGTAGCTTTTGCGCCTCGACCTTGGGGGCGCAGGGCGAGGCGAAGCTGCTCGGCGAGCTTGATTCGCTTTACGGATACCTTGAGGGGATAGCGGCGCTCTCGGCGGTGGTGTTTATAATCGCGTTTGGCATATTTGCAACCGTAGCCACGCCTTTTGGTTAACAAGTGGGGGATAATCCCTAAAAATAATTATAAAATTAAAATTAATGGACAATATGTGTTGGATGCGTTGCAAAATAAAGGCGGTGAAGGAAGATGAAGGCGTACATAATATCGGTCATGTGCATTTCGGTGATAGGATCGCTTCTGTCAATGCTTACACCCGAGGGGGAGGGTGGTGGAATTATGCGCAATAACAGGCTTGTTTTTGGCTTGTGTGTAGTTTTGGTGTGTATCAATCCCATAAAAAGCATTATAAATGAGGTAAAATCGCTTGATATTGGCTCTATTGTGGAGATTCCCGACTCGGACTTCGAAAGATACGAGGAATACCTCGGTGGCGCGTACACCGATGCCGAGGTGGAAAATCTCAAAGCGGGCATTTATCAGATGCTTGAGGACAGGTTTTCTGTGCCGAGAGAGAATTGCTCGGTGGCGGTAAATCTTCGGCGTGGCGAGGGCGGTACAAGCAGTCTTGAGAGGATTTTCATCACGCTCTACGGCGGCGCGATATTCAAAAATACGAATGAGATTGAGGACTATTTTGGCAGCATTTTCAACTGCGAGATAGTCACGGTTATAGGCTGATTGGAGGGGGAAAATGACACAAAGCAACGAGGCGCGCGACGTTATGGGAACAGTCGCGCATATGAAAAAGAAGGGGACACTCAAGATTTTTATTATTATTTTGGCGGTGGGCGCGCTATTACTTATAATAGGAAGCTTTATTTTACCCGAGGAGGAGCAAAATCAAAGCGAGGCGCAAGGCTCGGGCGGCAATCAGATTATTGGCTTTTTTGAGTACAAGGAAATGATTGAGCGCGAGATCGAGAGCATCTGTCTTAGCGTTTCGGGGGTTGAAAGAGTAGAGGCGGTCGTATTTTTCTCAGAGGTCGGTGGGAGCCTTTACGCGCAGAACACGCAAAGCGGCGGCTCGGGCTCAGATAAGAACGAGTACGTGATAATCGGGAATGGGTCCAATGCCCACGCGCTTTATCTAGGCGAGACCTTGCCCACCTTGTCGGGAATCGGGATCGTTTGCCATACGGGCGGCAGTATGGAAAAAAGAAACGAGCTGCTCCTACTCCTGTCAAACGCTTACGGGCTGCCTATGACGAGGATATACGTCAGCGAGGGGGATTAATTTTTCATATTTCAGAAAGACAGGCATAATAGGAAAAGAAGAAAAATATATTATAACGTAACTAAAATACATAACACGGAGGATACTAAGGTATGTCTATTAAGGAAAAATTGCAGCCCGTCAAGGACTTTTTTATGAAGGGCGGGAAAAGAAATCTTATAATCGCGTGCGCGGTTGTACTTATCGGTGCGGCGGTGTGGCTTAACTGGATGTTTTTCTCGGATAATGACGGCGGATACGATTACGTTGGCAACAACGGCATGAGCGGTGAGCTTGACAACTCAAAGAACCCGACGAACGGCGGAAGCACCGATGCGGGCACAAATGACAGCGACAGTTACTTTACTACTGCTCAGGTAAGCCGTCAGAGAGCGAGAGACGAGGCTCTTGAGGTGCTTAACGCAGTAGTCGAGAACGCGAACGCGACTGATGCGGTCAAGGCAGAGGCGGTTGCTGAGATCACCAAGATCTCGCTTGAGATGGAGCAGGAGGCTGATATTGAATCGATGCTGATATCCAAGGGCTTTGAAAAGTGCGTTGCGGTCATCAACGGTGAGACTGCGAGCATAATAGTCAAGTGCTCCGAGACTCTGACACCCGCACAGCTTGCGCAGATCAACGCGTCTGTATATGAGATTGCGGGGATTGAGCCTATCAATATCACTATTGTTGGAAGAAAGTGATGGCGTGCGGCTTCATAGCAGAAAACGGCAGGGGAAACCCTGTCGTTTTTGTGCGTTAAATTGCAATTTATCGGGGATGTCACGGAAACAGCGCGAAGCGGCATTAAAGTTTCGGTCAAGCCTTTTCAAAGGCTTGCGCCCATCCAACGCGCGGAGCGTTGGTCGCCGCTCGCAAGCGGCGAAATCTCCCTTGCGGCGTCTTTCTTTTGTTAGCTTTTCTTTTGCGCCTCTTTTGCCAAAAGAAAAGCGGAGAACGATTAAAAGTAACCCTATGTATAGAAAGGGAAACCCCCACTTGTGTGTTTCCCTCTTTCGGCTACGCCGAAATTCACCCTTCGTGGCGCTTTCGAACGATAAGGAGTTTCGCCCTCTGCGGAGGGCGACCAACGCTCCGCGCGTTGGATCGGCGCCGCCTTTTGAAAAAGGCGGGCGAAAACTTTAAAAAGGCATAGCCGTGAAGTCCCCGACAAATCAAAATTTGAATATCTGCCGATAATTTGGCATTTTCCTGTGTCCATTTGGAAAAAGTCCCGCATAGAATGTAAGGAATCAACTTTTTGGGGGCAATATTCAATGCAACACAGATATTTTGCCGCGGCTAACTCGGCAGAGGGCTTTAAAAACTACTATCCGGAGGTCTTTTCGCGCGCGGATTTCGTCTACATAATAAAAGGTGGTCCCGGGACGGGCAAAAGCTCGCTTATGCGGCGCTTTGCCGCTCGCGCCGAGAAGCAGGGCGCTCTTTGTGAGTACTATTTCTGCTCGTCCGATCCCTCCTCGCTTGACGGCGTTCTCGCCTTTGGCGAAAAGGGCGCAATCGGCATTCTCGACGGTACCTCGCCGCACGTCAGTGAGCCGAAATTCCCAGGTGCGCGCGAGCAGATAATAAATCTCGGCGAATGCTGGGACGTATCGCTTCTGCGAAAGCAGAAAAATGAGATTATGGCGTTGTCCGAGCGCAAGGGCGCGGAGTACAAAAGTGCATACAGCTATCTCCGCTCGGTCGGGAATCTGCGCGCGGTGAGTGAGGGCTTTCTCTCCGAGGCAATTGAATACGACAAGCTGCGCGGCGCGGTGGGGCGGCTGATCCGCGAGCTGTCTCCGGGCAGGGCAAGCATCACGCCCGCGATACTCGATTCGGTATCTATGGGCGGCAGGGTGCGGCTTCCAACATTTGAGGACAATGCTCAAAAGCTTTACATCATAAGTGATTTTCACGGTCTTGGCGAGATATTCCTGACAGAGCTGTTAGAACAACTGAGCAGACGGGACGTGTCCTTGCGCGTTTCATTTGACCCTGTTTCGTCACAACGTGTTGACGGAATATTTCTTGAAGGCGAGCGGGTAGCTTTTGTGTCGCTTGCCGACGCGCAGGAGAGGTACGAGAGCGAGAGGCTTAGATCTGACAGCCGCGAGGTGGTGCTTATAAACTCAAAGCGCTTTGTTGACCCCGAAAGGCTCCGCGATATTCGAAGCGAGCTGCGCTACACCGACCGACTTGCCGCAAGCTCGCTTGACGGCGCGCTCCACGCGCTCTCAAAGGCGAAGATCTATCATTTTCTGCTTGAGGACATCTACGGCAAGGCGATGGATTGGTCAAAATTTGAAACGATCTGCGCCGAGCTGTGCGAGAAGATATAATAATGAAGAAAAACTCCCCTCGCGCCCCTGTTTTGTAAACGATCTGGTATTAATGATGCGGCGGCACCGCGTGGGGTTCCCCGAAGCGAATAAAATGAGCTTTGGGGGTTCCGAGCAAGGCACCGACCTACGGCTTTAAGGCGGCGAACGTCAAAAAATGACCCAAGCGGGGATTTCTCCTCACTTGGGTCATTTTTATTTATTTCTCAAAAGAAATTTGTTAATTATCTAAGAGCTGCCTGAGCTGCTGCGAGTCTTGCGATCGGTACTCTGAAGGGAGAGCAAGATACGTAGTCAAGTCCGATCTGGTGGCAGAACTCAACGGATGTGGGGTCACCACCGTGCTCACCGCAGATACCTACGTGGAGGTTCTTGTTTGCGGGTCTGCCGAGCTGGATCGCCATGCTCATGAGCTTACCAACACCTGTTGTGTCAAGCTTTGCAAAGGGATCGTTCTCGAAGATCTTTGCATCGTAGTAAGCCTCAAGGAACTTACCTGCGTCGTCACGGGAGAAGCCGTATGTCATCTGTGTGAGGTCGTTTGTACCGAAGCAGAAGAAGTCTGCGTTCTTAGCGATCTCATCAGCTGTAAGAGCAGCTCTGGGGATTTCGATCATTGTACCAACCTCGTATTCGAGTTCAACGCCAGCCTCAGCGATAACAGCGTCAGCGTTAGCGATAACAACAGCCTTAACGTACTTGAGTTCCTTAACCTCACCAACGAGTGGGATCATGATTTCAGG
>JAFWXY010000014.1 GCA_017522905.1 Clostridia bacterium | reverse complement strand
TAATCGGTGGATACTTATGTATCCCAGAGGAAAGCCATAAACGGTGGCGGTTGCTCCTGTCATGATTTTTGTGAAAGGAGCCATGTTTCTTTGCTCCTTTCAACATCTTATGAAAGGAGTGGTGCTTATGTTTTACTTAAACTTGCACCGTGTTATCCCAAATGGTAACTTTCGAGATGCTTATAGCATTTACCGGACTTATCATCATGATTGCTTCTTTCTTCAAGAAAGACTGATCTTGGTAACAAAAAGAAATAACCGCCCAACTTCCACATAAGGCGGTTATTTCTTAATTCGCTTTTTGATGGGAGCAACCGTCATCGGTTTTCCTCTGTACCCCTATTATACTACGATTTTCTTCGCTTGTCAATACTTTTTTGAAAATTCCGCGGGCTGTGTGTCACAGTGCGCTTTTTTTATTTGTGCTGACAAATTGCTTCAATATATCCTGCGGCACACCGCTTCGCGTCAGAAGCATCTGCAAATGCTCGGACGGCTCGTTCACCTTTATGAAGTCTCCCTCAATATGATGCCTTCCGTCAATATACTCATTCTTGGTAATGTTATAACGGTAAAGGCATCTGTACTCGGTCTTGCCTTCGGGCGTTACCGCGCACTCGGATATGTCCATTATCTTTCTCGAATTATCCTCGCACTTATGAGCGAAGACCACAAGAGGAAATGCCTGACGGGATTGTGCAAGGGATACTTCCATACCGAGTTGGAAGCGCCTTTGGCAGAGCAGAGAGATTCGTCCATGCGCCGATTCTGCGGGACCTGAGTGTACTGTTGTAACAACAGTATGACCTGTAAGCGATGCTTCGACTGCCGAGTTTGCTTCGGCATCTCTTATTTCTCCGACAACAACGATATCGGGATCGAATCGAAGGGCGGCAACTACAAGGTTTTCTTGCGTTATGTTATATGCCGTGTTCTCGCTCGGTCGGGACAGCGTGTGTACCACGTTGTTTTGTACCTCTCCGAAACGGTTGCGCCTTACAAGGAACAGCTCTCTTGCTCCCGACTCAATGCTGTATATACGCTTATCGTCGGGGATGCTTGAGAGCAGTGCGTTGAGTAGCGTTGTCTTACCCGATGAGGTTCGTCCGGCTACCACAAGTGATACGCCGTAGCGGATACACATCTCCAAGAATGACACCATTTCCTCTGTAGCCATTCGGTTGGTTATAAGGCACTTTCTGTCTATCTTCTGCGGGTGGAGCAGACGGATAGATACCGCGATACCGCATTCATCGTCAACGATGGGAGCTTTAAGAGCTGTGATACGGGTATTATTCGGCAGATGCCCCTGTGCTATGGGAGTTGCGTTGTCGATTATCATTCCGCTGTGGTGCAGAAGCCTTTTGACTATATCCACGGCGTGCTGCGGAGAGTTGAAATGCTCCGCCAGCTTCTCCATGTGTCCGTCCGAGTACGTGAGCGTTACGTCATCCCAGGAGTTGACGTTTATCTCGTCAAGGTCGGGAGAGCCGAGAAAGGGAGTAAGGATGGAGTATTCCACCATCTCGCAGTAAAGACGGTCAATGAGCTGCTCGTCCGTCATTCCGTCCACCATATATCCGTTATCAAGAATATATTTCTCTATATAGTTCTTCAGATCCTCACGCTTTGATTCGTCTGTAAGAGCCGATGCGTAATATTTGGATATATACCTCTGTGTAAGGGATAAGACGTCATACAGCTTAATACGCTCCATAGGTTACCACCTTTTCCGCAATCTCCCGCATTCGGTTGTCAAAGGCTTTGTCTCCCGTAGGCTCTACAAGGCTTCCTGTCTGCATTTGAACCTTGACTGCGGTACTGAACGGTACAGTAAACCGAACGTCCTTCAGATGCGCCTTAGCTTCTTCTACGGGCATGAACACGTCGGCGTTTGGAGTGTTAAGCCCTTGGATATGCTCACCGAGCCTGTATTTGCCGTCAGCATAGACGGGTAATTGCGACAGGTAGTAGCTTATGCACTTGAGGTCGGGAGAAGCCAATCGGATTATCTGATCTGCCATCTCTATTGCCGTTGCGGACAGAACGCTGTTTTCGAGATTACTTGAGCAATCCACGATAACGTAATCGGCGTTATGGCAGAGTATATTAATAAGGTTTTCAGCCTTAGCTCTGCCGTATCTCGGGAAGGTGAATTTGTTATCTCCCGCGCGGTATCCAAAGAACACGAGATTTCCTCGGTTCTTGACGGTAACCGCGTTTCGCTCAATATCCTCGGCTTCGATCTCGGTCTTTGACAGCGGAACCCCCACAGAGCCGATGTCCTCGTGCTTCTCGTTGGGGAAGATTATGGGAAGTACGGGAGCTTCAAGGTCGCAGTAAAGGACTATTACAGTTGACTGATAGCGGTCATAGATAGCCGTTGCCAGCTTTGTCGCAATGGTTGTCTTACCGCTGTTGGGCGAACCCCATACGGCAATGATCTTGGCTTTCCTTTCTTCCATATCAAGCACCTGCCTTTGCAAAATATGCCGCTTGCTCGTCGAGATATTTCTGTGCCTGTCCTGCTTCACCTCTATATTCGAGAGCAAAGTGCATTGACGAGGTCTTTTCGTATTCGGCAAGCAGTTCAGCCTGTGTCTGATTTACAAGAAGCGTTACAGTCACAGGCTGTGTGTTATCAGTAACGTCTGCCTTGTCAATACCCTTTGAGGTAGTGGAGGTAATGACCTTAACGTACTGAAGCTCTTCGGGAGTAAAGGCGCCGCCTTGCTTTGAGTCATAGACAATAACCGAGATAATATCTCCTGTTTCCAGCTTTCCCGATACGCCTTGAGCGAAGCTGCCGATAGTAACGCTTATGACCTTCTGATCTCCCGCAAGGCTTCCGAGAATGTCACCAGCCGTATGCATATCCGACGTTATCTTGGCGGACATGATGTAGTCTCCCGCATACATATCCACGTTTGCGAATTTGCCGACAACATCCTCTTTCTTGGTAATGAGGTTTTCGGGAACGTTATAGCTTCCTACCTTTACGACCTCGACCACGTCCTCGGTGATCATGCTTCCTTGCGGTATAGTCTCCTTGACTCTCACTACCTCTGTCTTACCGTCGGACACCTTATTTACAAGAGGAGCTACGCCAAAGCAGATAGCAAGCGCCGCAATAATGCAAATAATGCCGACAATGGTTCGGTTGCTCAATGACTTTGAGCCTATAGATTTTGTTTTGTTTTTCATACTGTCTTTCCTTTCTGTTTTAAATCAGAAACATTATCATAGCGCCTATTGACAGGAACGGAACGAGAGCAAAGGGCTTTTTCTCAGTCTGCTTGGTAACCTTGTTATGGATACACATAAACACTACTGCGATAATAAGTCCCAAGAGATACGCGCATATTCCTTTCCATCCGCCAAGCAGGAATGCAAGAGCCGTTGACAGCTTTATATCCGCACCGCCAAGTGTCTTGTGCGGTGGCAACAGAGCCATTGCCATCTGCGGAATAAATACGCAAAGTGCTCCGACTACCATTGACGTCATACCTATCTTCTCTACGTTAAGCAGTGCAAGTGCAAACACGATCACCCATATATAATCGTCAACTATGTGATAGTGTATATCCGATATGGAGGCGTACAGCAAAACAAACATAAGGAATACACCCTGAATTGCCGTAACGGATAGTCCGAAGCGAGCGAAAAGCAGAAGAGACACGATTGCTGCTATGGTCAACGTCAGGGGCATATTAGCCGTCTCGCCCTTTGTTCTAATGACCTTAACGAGCGTTGCTCCTACAAGCATTGACATTCCCACGAACAAAAGCATGGAAAGAAGCGTCGTGAATAGCTCCATGTTGAAGCTGTGTCCTATGGAGATCATAGGTCGTATATAAGAAACCATTACGTATTACTCCTTTTTAATAATTCTTTGTAGATACCATTGTCCAGTTAAGACCGTCGGAAGTTGTAAACGACATACCGTTTCCGTAGCTCAGATACGCGCCTTTGCCCGAATTGGTGCTTGACAGACCAATAGAAGAAGTGGTTGTTTTTACAGGAACCCACTCCTTGCCGTCAAGACTGCGGCATACCAGCGAACGAGACGGATTCCGGATAGCTATTAAATGAATTAAGGT
>JAFWXY010000013.1 GCA_017522905.1 Clostridia bacterium | reverse complement strand
TCGGGAGTTTAGCAGCTTCCTTCTGTTCTTTCTGTCGGTAGGATTTGTTGTCTCATGCTGTATGATGCTCTTCCTCAACGTATTGTCAAAGGAAACGGGGCTCACCTATACCTCAGACAATATCGAAGAAGCGGCAAAGATCACCTTCCTCAACGTTGTTATTATAACCGTACTTTTCAAAACCACTGATTTTATCCGTCGGAGAATCATGGTTGATAGACCCGTGAAAATGATCACGGATGCCGCACAAAGAATCATGAACGGCGATTTTTCTGTCCGTGTTAAGCATATGCACGGCTCGGGCATAGAGGGCTTTAATCAAATCGGAGAATCGATCAATGCAATGGCAGAGGAGCTTTCAAGCGTGGAAACCCTGCGCACCGATTTTATTGCCAACGTCTCCCATGAAATGAAAACGCCGCTTGCCGTGATGCAGAACTACGGAACGCTCATGCAAGCCCCCGACCTTGCGGAAGAAAAGCGTATTGAGTATGCAAAAGCAATTATCGACTCCTCACGCCGTCTTGCTGATATGATGACAAATATTTTGAAGCTTAATCGCCTTGAAAATCAGCAGATCTATCCGCAGATTGAAAATTTCGACCTCGGAGAGCAGCTTTGCGAGAGCCTTTTGCAGTATGAAAGCACGTGGGAGCGAAAGAATATCGAAATTGAAACCGATATTGCCGAGAGTGTGCACGTCTCTGCCGATGCAGAGCTTCTCTCACTCGTGTGGAATAACCTGTTTTCCAATGCCTTCAAGTTTACGGAGGACGGTGGCAGAGTAACGCTCATACTTACTGCGGACGAAAAATTCGCTACCGTAAAGGTGAGCGATACGGGATGCGGAATGAGCGCAGAAATTGGAGCACATATTTTTGAAAAATTCTATCAAGGCGATACCTCGCACGCGACACAGGGCAACGGACTCGGACTTGCTCTTGTTAAGCGTGTAGTTGATATTATGCAGGGCGAGATCGGTGTAGAGAGTGCTGTTGGTGTTGGCACGACCTTTACGGTTAAGATCAGGAGGGATGGAAATGGATTGGAAGAAGCTCGGTAAAGCTATACTGTTTCCGCATATCGCCATTATGATATTACTCGTTCCGATCGCAACCGTTCTGCTCGTCGGCTCAATGGTATTTATCGGTACGGAATCGGTAATAGCATATATTTCATATGTTCTTGCTGCTTACACTCTGACAGTATGGTGCTTTAAGATTCCGTACTTGATCAAATTCTTCAAGACCTTCAAGGATGAAAACAAGTATGCAAGAAGATGGCAGGACGATGCCCGACTGCGTGTAAACGTGTCGCTCTTCGGCTCGCTTGCGTGGAATGCATTGTATGGAATCTTTCAGTTGTGGCTTGGCTTTTATCACCATACCTTTTGGTTCTACTCACTTGGCGCGTACTATATATGTCTTGCGATCATGCGTTTCTTTTTGGTGCGGCACACGAGCAAATACGCCCCCGGAGAGAAGATGCAGACCGAACTCAAAAAATACCGCACTTGCGGATGTGTATTTCTTGTCATGAACCTCGCGCTTGCGCTGATCATTTTCTTTATGGTCTATTGGAACAGAACCTTCGAGTATCATATGATCACAGCGATAGCGATGGCGGCATACACCTTTACCGCACTCACAGCCGCGATCGTCAACGTCATAAAATACAGAAAGTATAACAGCCCCGTCTACTCGGCATCCAAGGTTATCAGCTTGGCGGCAGCTCTCGTGTCGATGCTGACGCTTGAATCAACGATGCTCACGACCTTCGGGGACGGAACGATGACGGCAACTACACAGAAATGGATGCTTGGAGCAACGGGCGGTGCTATTTCGCTGATGATCGTTTTAACGGCAATTTATATGATAGTCATTGGCACAAAGAAACTCAAAATATTAAGATCTGAGGTTAAAAATGGATAATAACAATCAAGAAAAAAGCGGATTTACTTATACCTACTCGGCTCGTGAGCAGGCGGAGCTGAAACGTATCCGTGAAAAATATGCCGCACCGACCGAAGATGAGGATAAGATGGCTCGCCTGCGCCGACTTGATGCAAGCGTGACCAATACGGCGCAAGCGGTCGCACTTGTATTTGGTATTATAGGTACGCTCATTCTCGGCTTTGGTATGAGCCTTTGTATGACCGATCTCGGAGAGATCTTCGTGTCATACAGAGATATGGCTATGGTCATCGGCATTATTATAGGTGTTGTCGGCGGCATTCTTGCAAGTCTTGCCTATCCCATCTATAATGCCATTGTAAAGGCAAGGCGCAAGAAGCTCGCTCCCGAGATCATTCGCCTTACCGATGAGCTGATGAAATGAGTTGTATTCCTTCCGTAATTGTCAATCCAACCGTGAGAGTATGCAGACGGCTCTCGTGCATTCGGTTTAGACGCGAGTGGGTGCCCTCATCCATCTTTGAGCCTTTGCGTGGTTCTTTTACTGAATAGAGAGAGGGCTGACGAAATCAATCGTCAGCCCTCAAAATTTGCGTCGGAGGAAGCAAAGAAAAAGCGATTACAGCCTCATCACCTTGATGAAACGGAACATTTCATCAGGCCCCTCGTCGGGGGCGTGCGCTTCATCCTCGAACATATCGTGTTCGGGCTGAAAATATTCACACCAAAATTGATCGATTTGAAAACCGCACTTGTTTACGTAAAAATGGATATTGCGCTTTTCAAAATAGGGAGTACAGGTTTCCCATACCTTGGTTTCGGGATGCAGAGCCTC
>JAFWXY010000168.1 GCA_017522905.1 Clostridia bacterium | reverse complement strand
CGCCCTTGCCATATCGTAGCCGGGCTTCAGATCGTCAACCACAAGGATCTCATCAGGCGCGAGAGAGTATTTTTCCATAAGGTCAAGGAGCGTTCCCGGCGCGGGCTTTCTCATCTCCTTCGGAATATCCCAGCCGTAAATAATATCGGGCTCGGGTAGACCGTTTGCCTTATAGTCGCGTACAATGTTTTCGGTCACCGAGTGGGAATCGACAGCCACAATGCCGCCTCTCGCCTTGAATTCGGCAATTATCTCCTTCATACCCGGGTAGGCTGTGGGGATATGATTTTTCACGTACTCCCGCCAAAACACCTCCTCCTCGGCAAGCTCCTGCTCGTTAAGTCCGATCTCCTCGGTGAAAAGCTCAAGTATACCGGGCTGAAAATTCTTTTCAAAATACTCCTCAAGGGTGTATTTGTCGGCAAGATGGGGTCTTGCAATTTTAAGATACTCAACGAAGGAGGGGTAGTGTATGGATGCCGAGCTGTTTACCACTGTATCGTCGTGGTCAAGAACCAGGCACTTGTATTTCTTTATCATATTTTTCTCTCTTTATTCAAGATTCATAAATGAAATTTTCGGCGCGCTGACCGTACAGTCGCTTTTCTGCACCGTAAGGATGTTGCCGCGCATGACCTGCTCCCACTTCTCACGGCTTCCGCCAAAGGATATGTCGGTAAGGGCATCGCAACCGCCAAAGGCGTCAAAGTCCTCTATCTCACGAAGATCCTTCGGGATAGCAATACGCGAGAGCGACGAACAGTCGGCAAAGGCGTCAAAGCCAATAACCGAAGTGCTGATCGGTAGAATTATACTTGCAAGAGACGTGCAGCCTTTGAAGGCTCTGCGACCGATTTTGACAAGTTTAGTTGGCAAATCGACATATTTCAGCGATCTGCAACCCTCAAAAGTGGACTCGTCGATCAGTCCCATATTACAGGAAAGCTTCACGCCCTCAAGCGAAAAGCAGTTGGCAAAAGCATTGAATTCCACCAGCACGCAGCTATCGGGAATGGTCACGTCCACCAGGTTGAAGCAGTATGCAAATGCACCCGAGCCTATGATCACAAGCGACTCGGAGAGCTTGACGCTAGACAGGCATGCGCATGCCTCAAAGCAGCCCTCGCCAATGCGCTTCACACTGTCAGGGATATTTATACTTGTCAGCGAGGAGCAGGAGGAGAATGCCTCGTCGAGAATCTCCTCAAGTCCGTGGCGCATCTCTACGCGTCTGAGATTCTGACAGCCCGCAAAGGCGCAGGCAGAGATCCTTTTCAGCGATCTCGGCAGCACTATCTCTGTAAGATGGGTATAGCCGCGGAAGGCATTTTCTGCGATCTCCTCAATACCCTCGGGGATAACTATGCGCCTGCTCGCCTCGCAGTCCTCGTACTGTCCCGCGAAGACAACAAGCTCCTCTATATTCTTTTCTATCTTGTTCATTACTTTAACTTTTCAAGCGCAAGGGTAAGCGATTCTCTTACCTCAAGGTACTTTTTAAGCTTTGCTCTCTCACCCTCGATAACCGCGGCAGGTGCCTTGGCTACGAAGCCCTCGTTTGCAAGCTTTCTTTCAATTCTCTCTATCTCGCCGTCGTTCTTCTTCATCTCGGCGGTAAGACGCGCGCGCTCCTTCTCAAAGTCGATAACCTCGGCGAGAGGAATGTAAAGTCTGCCCGCGTCGGTCGCGATCATAACCGCGTCGTCTGACTCATAGTTGTCGGTGAGGATAACCTCGGACGCGCTGGCAAGCTTTTCAAGGATTTTCGCCGCTCTTGTAAAGGTGTCGGTGTACTTGGTCACAACGTAAAGCTTCGCTTTCTTTGAGGGAGGAACGTTCATCTCGGCTCTGCGTGTTCTGATAGCGGTGATGCAGGCAATAATTCTCTCTACGTCCTCTTCGGCATCCGCGTAAACGAGAGCCTCGTCAAACTTAGGATACTCGGAGATCATAATTGACTCGCAGGAGTGGGGAATAGCCTGGTAGATCTCCTCAGTGATGAAGGGCATATAGGGGTGAAGCAGACCGAGAATACCCGAGAGAACGCGAACAAGGGTTCTCTTCGCAGTGAGAGCAGGCGCGCCGCCCTCGAAGATACGGCTCTTCGCCATCTCGATATACCAGTCGCAGAAGGTGTCCCAGGTGAAGGAATATATCTCGGCAAGCGCAACGCCAACCTCGTAGTTAGCTATATTTTCGTTTACACTCTTTGCAAGTCTGTTGAACTTGGAGAGGATCCACTTGTCCTCAATGGTAAGATCGCTCTCTGCCGCGGGAGCAAGTAGCTCCTCGTCGCTCTCGGTAAGGTTCATAAGCACGAATCTGGATGCGTTCCAGAGCTTGTTTGCAAAGTTTCTCGCCGCCTCAATCTTCTCGTCGGAGAATCTCATATCGTTGCCGGGAGCATTACCTGTTGCAAGGGCGAATCTCAGCGCATCCGCGCCGTATTCATCAATAACCTTGAGGGGATCGATGCCGTTGCCGAGCGACTTGGACATCTTGCGTCCCTGGGCGTCACGAACAAGACCGTGAATAAATACGGTAGAGAAGGGCTTCTCATCCATATGCTCAAGGCCTGAGAATATCATTCTGGAAACCCAGAAGGTGATGATGTCATATCCCGTCACAAGCGTGTCTGTGGGATAGTATCTCTTCAGATCCTCGGTCACGTCGGGCCATCCGAGAGTGGAGAAGGGCCAGAGGGCAGAGGAGAACCAGGTGTCAAGAACGTCCTCCTCCTGTCTCACCGCGCCGCCGCACTTGGGGCAGGTGGTGATGTCGGTCTTGGAAACCTCCATATGACCGCACTCGTCGCAGTAAAAGGCGGGAATTCTGTGTCCCCACCAGAGCTGACGGGAGATACACCAGTCGAGGATGTTGTTCATCCAGTTGAAGTAGTTTTTCGAGAATCTCTCGGGAACGAAGCGGATAGAGCCGTTTTCAACCGCCTCGATAGCAGGAGCCGCAAGGGGCTTCATCTTAACGAACCACTGGTCGCTTGTAAGAGGCTCAACGGTAGTTCCGCAACGGTAGCAGGTGCCGACGTTGTGGTCGTGGGGCTCGGTCTTAACGAGATAGCCCTCTGCCTCCAGGTCTGCAACAAGAGCCTTACGGCAGGCATATCTGTCCATACCCTCGTACTTGCCCGCATATGCGTTCATAGTCGCATCGTCGTTCATAACCTTGATCTGCTCAAGATTGTGTCTCTGACCGACCATGAAGTCGTTGGGGTCGTGTGCGGGAGTGATCTTAACGCAGCCCGTACCAAATCCGATCTCAACGTAATCGTCGGCAATAACGGGGATCTCGCGGTTAACGAT
>JAFWXY010000167.1 GCA_017522905.1 Clostridia bacterium | reverse complement strand
TTCTGTCTGCCATTGCGGCAAGACCTATAGCAACTCCTGCCTGAGGAATTAGTGCAAGTCCTACGTAATTTCTAACGTTTTTATCCGCCATTATGAGCGACGCTCCAAGGAAGGCTCCGCCGTATTTTCCGACCATTCTGATTGCAAAATAGAGAAGCGCAATAACGATTATCGGAATGCTTCCCGTGTTACTTGTGGGTGTAAAAAGTGAATCAAGCTTCAGATTAAGTCCTGAGCGGACGAAGAAGAGAAGCATTATAGGGGGGCTGAAGTAATTAATTTGCTTATAAAGCTTATCGTCCTCCGAGACGTTAATATAAATCATTCCCATTGCAAGACACCCAAGCAAGGGGGAAATGTCAAGCAGGGCACAAAGTCCACAGAACAAGAATAAAGTACTGATAAGAATAATAAGGCGGTTGTCAACACTTCGTTTCTTGGGCATAAGAAGCTTTAAGAAGAATCCGAAGAATCCGCCGAGAATCATTATTCCTATGTTCACAACAATAGGAGTAATGACAGTGTCTGCAGAGATTGTAGCACCGTCTGCAAGGAATGCACCCGCTATAGAGAGAGCGATACTGAATGCAACAAGACTGAGAACATCGTCAAGTGCGATCACCTGAAGAAGTGTATCAACAAAATTGCCCTTGGCTTTGGTCTGTCTTATTGTCATTGCTGTTGAGGTAGGCGCAGTAGCCGCTGCGAGAGCAGAAAGCACGATACAGAGGACTATGTCGAGACGAAGAATAAAATATGTAAGTGCGAACACAAGCGCGGAAGCCGATATTGCCTCAAAAATAGTAATTACAACAGTCTTTGCACCGTTCTTCTTTAAGGTGTTGAGCTTAAAGAACTCACCAACGCTAAAGGCGATAAAAGCAAGCGCAATATCGGAAAGGAAATCCGTCCCGTCAATAACACTTTGTGGAATGAGGTCAAGGCAGAAGGGGCCGATCAGAATTCCGACAGTTATGTATGCAGTAACGTTTGGAAGCTTTAAAAGCTTTGTAAGCCTTGTCATTGCAAATCCGCAGAACAGCATTATTGCAATTGATATAATAACAGTAGCCGTCGGGGATATTGACTCGTAAAAGGAATTTAACAATCTGCCACCTCCTTATGTGTTTTTGAATATATATTATACAATATATGAGCCCGAAAGTCAAGTGATTTTGATATATATTACACAATTTATTGACATTTTTATCATTCTATTGTATAATTGTTGCAATGAGAGGCGGTGAATCTTAGATGGATAAGAATTTTGAGTGTAAAAGTTGCTCTAAAGAGTCTTATGATGTAGTTCCGATTGCAAGAGTTCTTGAGCGCATTGACGCTTTATTTGCTAAAAATGATTTGAATGCTGCGGGCAAGATCCTTGACTATTGGGATGCCGAGGCGCGCCGATTGAAGGATGAGCGCGGACTCCTTGAAATACTCAACGAAAAGATAGGCTTTTACAGACGCACAAACGAAAAAACGCTTGCGCTCAGCGCAGTTGAAGAGACGTTTAGCCTTATCGATAAGCTTGACCTTTGCGGCCTCGAATCTACAGGCACAATATATCTTAACGGCGCCACAACCATGAAGGCATTTGGAGAGGTTAAGTCGGCGATGGCTTATTATGACAAGGCGAGAGAAATCTATCAAAACACCTTATCTGATAACGACTTCAGGCTTGCAGCGTTTTATAATAACGTTTCAAGTGCATATAAGGAGATAGGTGAGTATGATAAATGTGAGGACGCCTGCCGCAAAGCGATCTCCATTCTCGAAAAGTCGGATAATTTTTTTGGAGAAATGGCAATCAGTCATATAAATCTCGCACATCTTTATTATGACCTTGACAACTTCGATGATCGCGTTTACACAGAGATGGAGCGCGCGTGGGAGCTTTTAATGGACGAAAGAAATTCACACGACGGAAACTTCGCCTTTGTCTGCTCCAAGTGTCATCCGTCATTCGCATATTTTGGCTATTTTGAGTATGAGACGAAGCTAAAAGCTATCGTTAAGGAGATATATGAAGGGAATTGAGCTATCTCGCAAATTTTACGAGGAAATCGGCAAAAAGATGATAAAAGAGCAGTTTTCCGAGTACGAGGATAGGATCGCGGTAGGTCTTGTCGGACACGGCTCGGAGTGCTTTGGCTTTGATGATGAAATATCACAGGATCACGACTTTGAGCCGGGATTTTGCCTTTGGATAACCGATGAGGACGAGAAGAAATTCGGCTTCAGGCTTTTCCGCGCATATTCCAAGCTGCCAAGTGAATTCGAAGGCTTTACACTAAAGGAAAAAAGCCTTTACGGGAATGGGAAAAAGGGTGTTTTGACTATATCGGAGTTTTACCGCCAATATACGGGAAGAAGCGGCGCCCCTGAGACCCTCGAGGACTGGCTTTATACTCCCTCGCACTACCTTGCAGAGGCGGTCAACGGAGAGGTGTTTTGTGACCCACTTGGCGAGTTTACAAAGGTCAGAAATGAGATCAAAAACGGCATGCCCGAGGACGTCAGACTCAAGAAAATTGCATCCTGTGCCTTTTATCTTGCGCAGTACGGTCAGTACAATTATTCAAGATGCTTGGCGCACGGTGAAAAGGGTGCGGCGACACTTGCGCTCTCGGAGTTCGTCAAGAAGGGAATAGAGATTGTCTTCCTTCTCAATCGCGCCCATATGCCGTATTATAAGTGGGCTTTCCGTGCAATGCGAAACTTGAGCATTCTTGGAAATACAGCAGATATGCTCGAAGGATTGATAACTTCCCCAAATATTGATTGCTCTCATGCTAAAAATATCGTCGAGGAGTTTTGCTCACTTGTAGTTTCTGAGCTTCATAAACAAGGCATTTCCTCGTCCGATTCCGACTATCTCGAGAGTCACGCCTACAATATAAATGAGCGCATATCCGACGGACGCCTGAGAAATATGCCAATAATGCTATAATAAAAAATGCACCGAGTTTTCGGTGCATTTTCTTTATTGTATTATACCGCCTCCGATGACCAAATCACCGTCATACATAACGGCAGATTGACCCTTGGCGGGTGCTCTTTGTGGTGTGTCAAAGGTAAGGGTTATTTCGTCATCACCCGTCTGCTCTGCATACGCAGGGCTTTGAGATTGACTATATCGTATCTTCGCCTCAACTCGAATCTTACCCTCGATTTTGTCAAAAGGAATAAGATTTATATTGCTAATAACAACCTCGGTTTTGAAAAGCTTATCCTCGTCCGCAAGCGTCACCGTGTTATCCTCGGCATTCTTTTTTGTGACAAAAATATGCTTGTTCATCGAGATGCCAAGTCCCTTGCGCTGACCAATTGTATAGTGTATCATACCCTTGTGTCTGCCAAGGATTTTGCCATCCTCATCAATGTAATTTCCTTGTGGAAACTTCTCTCCAAGTGCTTTCTCGATAAAGGATGCATAGTCTCCGTCGGGCACAAAGCAAATGTCCTGGCTGTCGCTCTTGTGCGCGTTTACAAAGCCGTTCTGCGCCCCTATTTCACGTATCTCCGGCTTGGTCATTTTTCCAAGCGGGAAGAGTGCGTGAGATAACTGCTTTTGTGTAAGCGACCAGAGCATATAGGTCTGATCCTTCTTGGGGTCTGCCGCCTTTTTTAGCAGAAAACGTCCATTTTCTTCCATTTCAATATTGGCATAATGACCGGTGGCAATATAGTCTGCTCCGGATGCAATCTCTAAATCAAGGAGCTTTCCAAACTTTAGGTGCTTGTTGCAAACTATGCAAGGGTTAGGTGTCGCGCCCTGCAAATATGTGTTAACAAAATCCTTTATGACGGTAGAGTTAAAGTCATCCGAAAGATCGTAGACCTTGTGCGGCATCTTAAGCTTTTCACATATCGCTCGAGCATCGGCGATATCTACCGCCGCGGCATCAGTGCCGTCAGGTAATATCTTGTTGCACAGCTTCATTGTTGCTCCGGTTGCTTCATAGCCCTGCTCCTTGATAAGAAGAGCCGCAACCGCACTGTCTATTCCGCCGCTCATTGCGACGGTTACTTTTTTCTTAATCATATCATTCATCCCACGTGAATTTTGTAAGCTCGCCCGATTCCTGCATTCCCTCGAAATCCCACTGACGCAGGATCTCATATACGGCAATCGCAACCGAGTTTGAAAGGTTGAGCGAGCGAAGCCGGTCGCGCATAGGTATTCTTACACAGGTCTCGGGATTGTTATACAAAAGCTCCTCGGGAAGACCGCGCGTCTCTTTGCCAAACATTATGTAGACGTCGCCGTCGTACTTTACGTCGGAATATTTGTACTTAGCCTTGGTTGAGAAATAGTAAACGGTTATGCCGGGATGCTTTGTATAGAAATCATCAAGACCGTCATAGAAGCTTATATCAAGCTTGTCCCAATAATCAAGTCCCGCGCGCTTCAGCTTTGCATTGTCAATCTCAAAGCCAAGGGGACGGATAAGGTGCAGGGAAGCCCCCGTTGCCGCGCAGGTACGGGCTATATTTCCTGTGTTCTGCGGTATTTCGGGCTCGCAGAGAACTATATTTATGTGTCGCATAATGCTCCAATCTGAAAAAACTGCATTTTTCTCTTTTCTTACGCTTAATTATATAGCAACTGTGTAAATTTTTCAAGTGTTTTGCGAAAATTTACAAATAGGGATTGCTTTGGGCATAATTTTAAGGTATAATAAACTGTTATATGATTTTTCAAAGTACGAAGCCGACAATTCGGCGGAATGGAGACCTATATATGGGACTTTTTGCAACCTACAGTCAAAAACAAATAAAGAAGCTTGAAAAGATAGCTAAGAAAATAGAAGACCTTGCAGAGAAGTATGCCGTAATGAGCGACTCGGAGCTCCGGGCGACTACACCTCTTTTGAAGGAAAGACTTCAAAACGGCGAGACTCTTGACGATATTCTCCCCGAGGCGTTTGCCGCAGTAAGAGAGGCTGCTGACCGAGTGCTTGGTAAGAGACCCTTCCACGTTCAGCTCTTGGGTGGAATCCTGCTGCATCAGGGCAGAATTGCCGAGATGAAGACGGGTGAAGGTAAGACTCTTGTTGAAACGCTCCCCGCGTACCTTAATGCGCTTGCAGGTAAGGGTGTTCATATCGTAACGGTTAACGATTATCTCGCTACCCGTGACAGTGAGGAAATGGGACGAGTTTACGGCTTTATGGGACTTACCACAGGTCTTGTTGTCCCCGGAATGTCTCCCGAAGAAAAGAAGAAGGCATATCTGGCCGACATAACCTACGGCACCAACAACGAGTTTGGATTTGATTATCTCCGTGACAACATGGTTGTCTACAAGGAGAGAATGGTGCAGAGAGGCCACGTTTTTGCAATCGTAGACGAGGTTGACTCAATTCTTGTCGATGAGGCGAGAACCCCCTTGATCATTTCAGGCGCAGGTGAAGCGCCCACCGATATGTATCAGCGTGCAAACACATTTGCACGTTCACTCAAAAAGCTTGTTCTCAAAGAGGTTGACAATAAAGAGGACACCGATGATATAGATGCAGACTATATCGTTGACGAGAAGGCAAGAAACGCCATTCTTACCCCCAGAGGAGCTAAAAAGGCAGAATCCTTCTTTGGAGTTGAAAACTTTACTGACCCCGAGAACGCTGAGCTTATGCACTACGTTAATCAGGCAATCAAAGCGCACGGAACAATGTTCCGCGACCGTCAGTACGTTGTTACCGACAAGGGTGTAATCATCGTTGATGAGTTCACGGGTCGAATGATGTACGGCCGCCGCTTCTCGGACGGACTCCATCAGGCAATTGAAGCTAAAGAGGGAGTAAAGATCGAAAGAGAGAACAAGACTCTTGCAACCATTACGTTCCAGAACTACTTCAGAATGTATAATAAGCTCTCGGGAATGACGGGTACTGCACTTACAGAGCAGGATGAGTTCCGTGAGATCTACGGACTTGACGTTGTTGAAGTGCCGACCAATAAGCCCATGATCCGTAAAGATCATCCCGACGTCGTATATAAGTCCATAAATGGCAAATACAGCGCGATTGTGGATCAGATAAAAGAGTGCAACGAAAAGGGTCAGCCTGTCCTCGTTGGTACCGTTTCTATTGAAAAATCCGAGGAGCTTTCGCGCAGACTTATGCGCGAGGGAATAAAGCACACCGTCCTTAATGCAAAGTTCCACGAAAAGGAAGCCGAAATAGTTGCTCAGGCAGGTAAATTTGGCGCGGTAACCATCTCCACCAATATGGCAGGACGTGGAACCGATATTATGCTTGGCGGTAACCCCGAGTTCCTTGCAAAGCAGGAAATGCGTGCAAAGCAGATTCCCGAGGAGTTGATAGTCGAGGCAAACGGAACCTCAAACACCTCTGACGAGGAGATCCTTGCCGCCAGAGCAATGTTCAAGGAGCTTTATGAGAAGCATAAAGCAGAGATTGCACCCGAAGCGGAGAGGGTAAGAGCGGCCGGTGGACTTTATATTCTCGGAACAGAGAGACACGAGAGCCGCCGAATAGATAATCAGCTCAGAGGTAGATCGGGACGTCAGGGTGACCCCGGCGAGTCGAGATTCTTCCTTTCTCTTGAGGATGAGCTTATGCGCCTCTTTGGCTCTGAAAGAATAATCACACTTGTAGACCGTATGGGTCTTGACGAAAAGACACCTATTGACGCAAAGATTCTCTCTAACTCTATTGAAGGAGCGCAGGCGAGAATCGAGGCGAACAACTTCAAGCGCAGAAAATACGTCCTTTCTTACGATGACGTAATGAATCAGCAGCGCTCGATCATCTATAAGCAGAGACGTGACGTTCTTGATGGCGGCGAGGGAATTGCCGATACAATCAGAAGAATGGTTCTTTCCACAGTGTCGGGATTTGTAAGAGCAAGCTTTACAGATGGCTCTGCAGAAGCATTCTTTGAGGAGCTTCGCGCAAGCATGCCCTATTTGTCAAGCGAAAACGATGTTGAATATGCAAATGCCTCAATGAATGAAATCGAGGAGCTTCTCTGTAATCGCGCAATGGAAATTTACGCCACAAAGGAAGAGCTCTTTGGACACGATCTGTTCCTTGAGCTTCAGAGATCTATTCTGCTTAGAAACGTTGATATGGCGTGGATGGATCACATTGACGCTATGCACGAGCTCAAGAGTGAGATCAATCTTCAGTCGTATGCTAACAGAAACCCCGTAAATGAATACAGAATCATTGGCGGAGATATGTTTGACGCTATGGTTGAGGAGATCAGAGAGAAGACTGCGCGTAACATTCTTACTGCTATGCCGAGACCCACACAACAGATTCATCGTGTGCAGGTGGCAAATCCCCTTAATGCAGGGCTCGAAGGTCAAGTTAAGAAGACCGTCAACGTAACAAGAGTTAAAACAGCCGAGCAGAGTGCGGGCAGAAATATGCCTTGCCCCTGCGGATCGGGCAAGAAATACAAGAATTGCTGTGGCGCACCCGGTCGTCAAAAGGAGCAATAAATCTAAATTTACGGAGAATTATAATGGGTTTTGGACCGTTATTGATCGGATATTTTATTACCTTCATCGTAACACTCGGTCTTGGTAATTATCTCTTCGCCGGAATGCTAATCGGCGGCTTTATAATGTTTCTCGGACTTAGTGAGCTTAGAAAGTACGCTCCTACCTTCCTGTACGCGATTATTGCAAATATCCTTTTGGTGCTTTGCTCGTTCTATGAGACTGTGGCGTATATCGACGATGCATTTTTGCTTGAGTGGGGGCTTTCTGAGGGGGCTATAGCAAACGCTTTTTCGTTTGCAGAGGTCGTTATTTACTTGATCTTCAATCTCACGCTCTTATACGGTATCGCTGATCTGTCAAGAAGAGTCGAGTACCCGGAGACAAGATGGAAGGCGTTTAGAAATATGTCGTTTGTAGTCGTATACAACCTCTGCTATATCGCCATAAACATCCCAAATTCAATCTTTTCAAGCGATCGCCCCTTCTTTTTGACGCTTTTAATGATCCTTCAAATAATCTATGCATTATTCAACGTTGCATTGATTTTCAAATGCTATGCAATGATCTGCCCTGAGGGCGAGGAGGAAATGACAAGAAAGCCGTCAAGATTCGAATTTATCAACAAGCTTCGTGAGAAGCAGGATGAACGCGAGCAGGCGGCAATTGAAAGCACCAAGGCTTATCTTGAAAAGAAAATAGAAAAAAGAAACCAAAAGAAAAACTCAAAGCACAAAAAGAAAAAATAAAACAAGGAGGGAAGAACAATGCAAGGAAAGCTTAATAAAAACGTTGGATTTACGCTTATATTTTTTGCGTTTTTCTTCCTTTTTGAACCAAGCTACGCGCTCATCGATCCTCTGCCCGACCTTATCGGCCACACGATTTTATGTATCGCTCTCATAAATCTTGCTGATATCAACGATAAAATTTCGATTGCATTTAAGGCATTTCGCATGGGTATAGCGCTGAGCATACTCAGATTTATTTCAATATTGCTGCTGGACAACGTATTTTCAGACGGAGAAGCGACCACAGGACAGCTTTTATTTGTATTTGTCTTAGCAATCTTTGAGCTTGTTATCATGATACCGGGATACAAAGCGCTCTTTGAAGGATTGCTTTCTCTCGGAATTTTCGTGGGCGGAGAAGCTATATATTACAAAAAGAGGGAAAAAGATAAGAACGCAACCGAAAGGTTATATGCCCTAACAGTAGCATTTCTGATAATCAAAAACGTTGTTTGCGCTCTGCCGGAATTTACTACACTGCAGACTAACGGCAGCTATGAATTCGTCAATATAATGCGAATTCTTGCAATTATCATTGTGGCACCAATTTCGGTCATCTGGCTTGTAAATATCCTGCTATACTTCAAACGAATAGAGAAGGATACTCCATTTATAAATGCGCTCAGTGAAAAGTATACTCAGAAGGCAGAAAACACGCCGGATTTCTTTACTTGCAGATCGCTATCCTTAGTGCTCTACACAATCCTCTCGGCGTTTATCCTTTCATTTGATTTATATGTCGAAAACGTGAATCTGATTCCCGACTTTGCTTTCTACGGGATAGCGCTCCTCTTGGTTGTTTTTTTTAGAAAACATGTACACGCAAGAGTGCGACTTGCCGTTATATCTACGCTTGGGGCGCTTGTATCCGTTGCAGGGTGGCTTCTGGAGAAGGACTTTTTCTCCAAATACGCGATAGAAGCGATAATAAAGGATTTTGACGCTTATAATTCCTACAATCTACTTGTTTGCCTCTATGTAGTCAAAGGAGTGTTGTTCGCAGCGATCACCTATCTTGCGTTAAGGGAAATCTACGGCATTTTCAAGAAATATATCGGCGCAAAGCACGATGAAAACGACTCGTATATAGCAGAACACAGCAAATCAATCAAAACAAGAGCACTCGTATGCTTTGTTCTTGGAATTTTGAGCGCAATTTCAAGCATTTACCGTGTTGTTGCACTCCCTTATTATGAGATTTCGCGAATTTTCTATTATTCAGGCATAATAACAGGCGGAATTCAGATTGCCTTTGTTGTCTCTGTCTGCGCCTTGATACTCTACATTGTCGGTGAGATCAAGTACAATTACAAATCATTCCTATAAATCAGAGGATTTTCTATAAAATGGATTTCAATCAAAATTACATAAAATTGAAAAGAGCCTTGTTCGACAAGTGCTATGCCTCGCTCAATTCAAGACAGCGCGATGCCGTCTTCTCAGTAAACGGCCCGTTGCTTGTTCTGGCAGGAGCGGGAAGCGGAAAAACAACGGTTCTTGTAAAGCGCGTCGTGTTTATAATTAAATACGGAAACGCATATTGGGACGAGACTATCCCCGAATACGTCGATCAGAGATATATCGACGAGATGGAATACGCCCTTGCAAGCCCCGATACATCTATTGCAGAGGATATGCTCCAGGACTTTTCCTGTGAGCCCTGCCGCCCCTATAGAATGCTTGCGATTACCTTTACAAATAAGGCGGCAAACGAGATCAAGGCGAGACTTGCCGCGGCTCTTGACGACGAGGAAGCCTCAAAGGATATCTGGGCGGGCACATTCCACTCGATTTGCATGCGAATCTTGCGCGCAAACTGTGAGCTTATCGGATATAAAAAGGAATTTACTATTTATGATGCCGATGACACCAAGAAGGCTATATCCGCTGCAATGAAGCGTTGCAACATCGACGAGAAGCAGTTGCCGCTTAAGAGCGTTATTTCCACCATAAGCCGCGCTAAGGATAGACTTTTGTCTCCCGAAGATTACGCCGCTGAGGTAGGGGCAGATTTCAGACTTGCACGTATTGCGAAGATTTATGCCGAGTATCAGGCGGCGATGATCGCTTCAAACGCCATGGACTTTGACGATATCATAGTGAACACCGTCAAATTATTTAAGACAAACCCGGACGTGCTTGAATTCTACCGTAAAAAATTCAGATACGTTTGTGTTGATGAGTATCAGGATACCAATGAGGCGCAATTTGTGCTTACTTCGATGCTTGCAAGCGGATCTGATAATCTTATGGTTGTTGGTGACGACGATCAGTCTATTTATAAGTTCAGAGGAGCCACTATTGGCAATATCCTGAGCTTTGATAAGCATTTCTCGTCTGCAAAGGTAATCAAGCTTGAGCAGAATTACAGATCCACGTCCACTATCCTTGATGCCGCAAATGCTGTTATTGCAAATAACTCCGGCAGAAAGGGCAAGAGACTCTGGACCGACGGAGAGCGTGGAGAAAAGATCACAATTCGCCGTCTCGAGGACAAAAACCACGAGGCAAGAAGTATTGCCGATACTGTCAATAAGGCGGTTGGCGACGGAGTGAGAGCATATAGGGATTTTGCGATTCTCTATAGAAACAACGCGCAGTCCAATGCAATTGAGCGCGCTTTGGCAAAATCGGCTATTCCGTATAGAATGCTTGGCGGAGTGCGATTTACCGATCGCAAGGAAATCCGTGATGCCGTCGCATATCTCCAGCTTATTGCAAACCACTCGGATAGAGAAAGACTCCTCAGAATAATCAACGAGCCCAGACGTAAGATCGGGGAAGCTACCATAAATGCCGTATCACTGATCGCGGCAGAGCAGGGCTGCTCACTGTTTGAAGTAATTGAAAATGCGAGAAGCTACACCGCGCTTTCAAGAAGCGTATCCTCGCTTGAGGGCTTTGCTTCGCTTATAAATTCTCTTACGGTAAAGTCAAAGCATCTCTCGCTTCCCGACCTCTTTGATGCGGTCCTTGACGATAGCGGATATAGAGATATGATCATTCTCGCGGGACCCGAGGAAAAGGATAGACTTGATAACCTTGAGGAATTCAAATCCAGCATCATTGAATACGTCAACAAAACAGAGGAGCCGACTCTTATGGGATTCCTTGAGGAAAATGCCCTTGTTGCAGACGTGGATAGATATGACGAAAGTGCCGATGCCGTTGTTCTTATGACAGTGCATAGCGCAAAAGGACTTGAATTCCCCGTAGTAATTATCCCCGGATTTGAGGACGGAATCTTCCCAAGTATGCAAACCGTTGTTGGAAGCAGTGAAGATATGGAAGAGGAGCGACGTCTTGCATACGTTGCCCTGACCCGTGCAAAAAGTCAGATATACATTATGTATACAAAGCACCGCCTTCTTTACGGCCAGACTCAGGCAAATCCGCTTTCACGCTTTGTTGCCGAGATTCCCGAACAGTATACCAAGCGTGAAAATGAGGATATGGGCAGAGGAATGTACGGCTCTGGCTTTGGAGTTAAAACGTATTATACCGAGAGACCCTCTTCAACTCCTCAGCAGAGAAGCGCACAGACCGCAAGCGGCGCTAAAAGCTATGGCAGAGCGTCCTCTCTTGCTGATACTACGATCGGGAAGCCCATATTTGAAAAGAAGCCCGAGACAAATAAGATCACATTTAAGCCCGGAGACAGAGTTAAGCATCACTCCTTTGGTGAGGGCGAGATCCTTTCTGCAAGGCAGATGGGGGCTGACGTTCTCTACGAGGTAATGTTTGACAAAGTGGGCACAAAACGCCTTATGGCAACCTACGCAAGATTACAGAAAATATAACTCAAAACGGCAGACAATTCGTCTGCCGTTTTCGCTTATTTTTTTATTCGCATAGATTGAATTTTTGATTCGGTCGGGGTAACGTATGCACTCCAGTTGTTGTGGTAAACAACGAATCCGGGCTTTGCACCGGGAACCTTTTTGACCCCCTTGCAAAGAAGATAATCAACCTCGATCTGCTGTCCACCCTGTGCCTTTGAGTGATATGCGGCAATCTCGCAAGCATCTGTGAAATCCTCTGCAGGAGGCTCCTCGCCGTTAGTGATAAGTATAACGTGTGAGCCCGCAACGTTTTTGGCATGGAACCAATAATCACTCTTTTCAGCTATCTGATGAGTAATATACTCGTTTTGGAAATTGTTCTTTCCGCAAAGTATTTTGTAGCCGTTAGTGGACCTGAACTCGGATGGAGTCGGCTTGTGAGCCTTCTTTGATGCCGCGTAGCCCTTCATTTTTGAAGCATAACCGCTTCTGTAAAGCTCATCTCGTATTTCGGTCAGATCCATTGCTGTTTCGGATTTAGCAAGTGCATCGAACACTGAATAAATGTATTCAAGCTCTTTTCTGGCTATTTCAATCTGCTTTGTGAGCTCAACCTTAGCATTTTTAGACTTGTTATAGAGTTTGAAATAGCGCTGCGCGTTTGCGGCAGGGGAAAGTCTTTCGTCAAGCTCGATTATCGTTCGATCAAAATCCGACGCTTCTTCGTTCCAGCTTTCGTAATCGATAAGCTCAACCGCCTTATCGCCTCGCCTCAGAAGATAAATATTTGAAGTAATAAGGTCGCCTTTTTTCTTATATTCCTCGCCCTTGGCACAGTCCGCAAGCTCCTTTTCCTGGGAGCCGATTTTTTTAATCAGACGCGATTCAGCATTTGTCAGCATCTTCATAATATCGGATGCTCTTTGTTTTATTCGTTGTTCCTTGTCTCTTTCGGCGTAAAAAGAGTCAAGGGCATCGGATAATGAACCGAAATGCTTATATTCCGCACTGGAACCGTAGTGAGATAAGTCAAGGAATGAGAATTCTATCGGAATCTGCTTGTCATAAACTATTGACGGAGTAGTGCATCCCGATTTGATCTTATCAAAAACACTATTGAAGCATGCGTATATTTTCTGTGCATTAAAACCTGAAAGTGTGGAGTCAAACTCACCCGTTGCTTCATAAACAATCTCTCTGGCAACGGCAGTCGAAATACCCATGTAGAAGGTAGTGATGAATTTGTAAGCTTTGATGTTTCCCTCCACGCTTGCGGCAAGTCCACAAAATTCATCTTTTGAAGTAACGAGGGGATTTTTTTTGTTTTGAGCAGGTGGGAGCTCATAGCGCATGCCCGGAAGAACCTGTCGTAGACTGCTGGTGGTGAAATCGACGGTTTTAAGCGCCGCGATGACCTTCATGCTTTCATCGGCAAAAATTAGATTGCTGTATTTACTCATAACCTCTGCGATAAGATATTTTTTACACTCAAATCCCATTT
This sequence comes from Clostridia bacterium, assembly GCA_017522905.1. Classification (GTDB taxonomy): domain Bacteria; phylum Bacillota; class Clostridia; order Oscillospirales; family CAG-272; genus SVTX01. The sequence continues at coordinate 5,636 of JAFWXY010000167.1, read as the reverse complement.
CATCTCGCGTTTCAAAGGTAAGCTTGGCAACTCGTTCAAATCCTATTTGTTCAACAGAGGAGAGAAGTGCACCGGTTAAGTGCTTTCTCAGTAGCATGCAAAACATAGGCGCCTGCATAGGGTTTTCCTTTTGCGTTGTTGTAAAGGAAATTCTCGGATTGTTTGATCCGGCATTGATCAGCAAGCGTCTGCCACCCTCGCGGGTTCTCATTTGAAGTATTATTTCATCACGTTCCGGCTGATAAATTTTTTCAATTCTACCGCCACCGGCTACGTTATTTATTTCGTTTGTGATGCAATATAGCATACACGCGTCAAAAGGCATATATTTTTCCTGACCTTTCACATGTTCTCAAGCAAGATTATAGCATACTTTTATATAATAATCAATAGATAATGTGAAATGTACCAAAAAAGAGTTTGTTTTTTTGTTGAAAAAAATGAAAGATGTTTTTGAGGGGAGATATTTTGTTTTAGGGCTTGTTTTTTGTCTAAAAATGTGCTATACTATCCTATAGGTATGCGTAGCCATAATTATGTCTTCTTGTAGATTCTTCTTATATCATTAAGGTACGCATTATATTTGACACAGAGGTAAGATATGAAATTTGATTTGCAGAAGGCAACCATAACCAAAAGACTGTCTGCATATATACTTGATTTGTTCATTGTCATTCTGCTTGCGGCAGGACTTATGGCGCTGATATATGATGTTGTGGATTATGACTCGAAGGCTAACGAACTCCAGTCATACTATAAGGAATATGAAGATAAATATGGCATAGATACAAAGCTCTCAAACGAAGATATCGCTAAGCTTCCACAATTGGAACAGGATAAATATGCACAGGCATCCAAGGAGTTTTCCGAGGATGAAAGAATCAGAAACGTGTATTCTGTTCTCATCAATCTTACTATCATAATTACTTCAATCAGCTTGCTTATAGCCTATGTCATATCAGATGTTGTTCTGCCATTAATTCTGAAAAACGGTCAGACGGTTGGCAAAAAGGTATTCAACATTGCTCTTATGAGAGTTGACGGCGTAAAGGTATCCACCTTCCAGCTTTTCGTCAGAGCGGTGCTTGGAAAGTTCACAATCGAGACAATGCTTCCCGTTCTCCTTGTAATGATGATGTTCTTTGGAGTTATGGGTGGAATTGCACTTATAGTTGTACTCCTCTTACTTGTTCTTCAGATAGTGGTTATGTCTATCTCAAAGACAAACTCCGCAATGCACGATCTTTTGGCGGTTACCGTGACGGTTGACCTTGAAAGCCAGAGAATATTTGAGAGCGAAGCGGCTCTTATGGAATACAAGCAGAGAATTGCTGCGGAAAAAGCTGCGGAAGCCCCGTATTAAATTCGTAATAAATTTTTGTAACAAAAATCTATATATCTGCGTGTTATCTCACGCAAAACTTTCAGGAGGTAATATGAAAGTCGAACTTAGAAATCTAACTAAGATTTTCCCCAGCAGAAACAAAAAGTCGGGTGAGGAGGTCGTTGCGGTAAATGACTTTACCTTTACGATTCCCGACGGCAAGTTGGTCGGTCTCCTTGGTCCCTCCGGATGCGGTAAGAGTACCACTCTTTACATGATCAGTGGTCTCCAGAAGCCCTCCTCCGGACAGATCTTCTTCGGAGAAGAGGACGTAACAGAGCTCTCTCCCGAGAACAGAGGAGTGGGTCTTGTGTTCCAGAACTACGCACTCTATCCGCACCTTACTGTCAAGCAGAACATTTTGTTCCCACTACAGAACCTTAAGGGTGCAGACAAGCTCACAAAGGATGAAATGCTTGAAAAGGCAGAGTACGCCGCAAAGCTTGTTCAGATCGACGAGCTTATGGACAGAAAGCCCAGTGAGCTTTCCGGCGGTCAGCAGCAGAGAGTTGCTATCGCACGTGCTCTTGTAAAGATGCCTCGAGTGCTTCTTCTTGACGAGCCTCTTTCTAACCTTGACGCAAGACTTCGTCTTCAGACAAGAGAAGAGATCCGCCGCATTCAGAAGGAAACGGGTATCACAACCGTATTCGTAACTCACGACCAGGAAGAGGCTATGTCCATTTCCGATATGATCGTAGTTATGAAGCTTGGTGTTCTTCAGCAGATTGGTAAGCCCCAGGATATCTATGATGATCCTACTAACCTCTTTGTTGCAAAGTTCCTTGGTACTCCTCCGATCAACGTATTCTCCGGCCGTGTTGAGGGCGGTAAGCTCTACATTGGCGAGGATGCAGTACTTGACGTTCCCGCCATCGAGGACAAGAACGTTACCGTTGGTGTACGTCCTGAAGGCTTTATTCCCGATGAGAACGGTGCATTCACATGCCTGCTCTCCAATATCGAGGTTATGGGCCGTGATATGAGCATCGTTTGCAAGAACGAGGCTTCTCTCAATCCTATCGTCCGTGCTATCGTTAACTCTGACATCAAGGTTGACTACTCTAAGGTTAATGTTAAGTTCGCTCTTAAGCCTCACAAGGTATTTATCTTTGATGCTGAGACAGAAGAAAGAATTTATTTTTGAGGTGAGATAAATGGTAGATAGCAAACAACAATGGAAGGCATGGTTGTATCTGTCGCCCGCTGTTGTGCTCCTTCTGATATTCACCGTATGGCCGATCTACAATACTATTAAAATGTCGCTTCTTGAAGGCTTCACTACTATGGGAAGCGTCAACGGCGTTCAGTATCAGTTCGGTTTTGGTAACTTCACTAGAGTATTACAGTATCCCGGCTTTATTACATGTCTTAAGAACACGGTCCTTCTTTGTGTATTGACCGTTCCGATTTCTACATTCCTCGCACTGCTTATCGCAGTATGTCTCAATGCTATTAGGCCTTTACAGAGACTTCTTCAGACAATATTCTTCCTCCCCTACGTAACAAACTCCATTGCAATAGGAATGGTATTTGCTGCAATGTTCAACATGATCATGGGTGGAGGCGCAAGACCTGACTCTGTCGGTATTATAAACAACGTTCTTGAGGCACTCGGTCTCAACTATATCAACTGGCTTAACTACGGCTCTTCGTATTGGGCAAATATAGCAGTAATGGTTGTTTATATTGTTTGGAACGCACTTCCGTTCAAGATACTTATTCTTCTCGGTGGATTGCAGAGCGTTAACAAGCAGTACTATGATGCTGCAAAGGTTGACGGTACTTCCAAGGTAAGAACCTTTACAAGAATCACCGTTCCGCTTCTTTCTCCCATGATCGCTTACGTTGTGATCACCGGCTTTATCGGTGGATTCAAGGAGTATTCCAGCATCGTAGGTATCTTCGGTGAAAGCATGGGACCTGTCGGAAATCCCTATTCACTTGACACAATGGTCGGATTTATTTACAGAGCTATCGGTAACCAAGAGGGAACTGCCAGCGCTGCTGCACTTATTCTTTTTGCCATTATCTTCGTAGTTACGATGATAAACCTCGCGGTAAGCAAGAAGAATACTCATTATTAAGGAGGTGCCGATATGTCTGAAATTAAAACAATGCAGATCAGAGATATGCATAAGGTATCGGCAACTCAGAAGGTAATGAAGGTAATCACACAGATTCTTTTGTATACCTTCCTGGGACTTATGGCGCTTATAGTTATCTTCCCGTTCTACTGGATGATCATATCCTCCATAAAGACAATGGACGAGTACCGCAGAGCTATTCCTACTCTTATCCCTGAGTACTTTGATTTCCGCAACTACGTTGAAGTATTTATGAGCGAAGACCTTCTTCTTGGTCGTCTCTTCGCAAATACTGTATTTGTAGGAGTCGTTTCTACAGTTTTGTCCCTTATCATTACAGTTTTGTCCGCGTTTGCATTTGCAAGACTTGAATTTAAGGGTAAAAACGCAATGTTCGCTGCACTTCTTGCAACGATGATGATTCCCGGCGAGCTCTTCACAATTACTAACTACCAGACGGTTAACACCTTTGGTTGGATGAAGACATTTACCGTTCTTATCGTCCCTTTCCTTGTCAGCGTATTCTATATTTATCTTCTTAGACAAAACTTCCTCCAGATACCCAATGAGCTTTACCTCGCCGCTAAGGTTGACGGTACAACTGATTTCAAATATCTGTGGAAAGTAATGATCCCCCTCGCACTCCCCACCATTATTTCGATTACAATCCTTAAGATGATGGGTGCTTGGAACTCATATATGTGGCCTCGTCTCGTTGCAAACGATGATGAGCACAGACTTATCACAAACGGTCTTCGCACTGCATTTACAAATGCAGAGGGAGTTACCGATATTCCCGTACAGATGGCTGCAGTTGCAGTTGTCTCGCTTCCTTTGTTCCTCGTATTTATCTTCCTTCGTAAATATATTATGAAGGGCGTATCCAGAAGTGGAATTAAGGGTTAATCTTGTTTGTTTAAAAAACAAATATATAAACAATTATGGAAGGAAACAAAACAATGAAAAGAATTTTGTCCATTCTCTTGATTGCTGTTCTTGTGTTCGGTTCCGTTGCATCCTTTGCATCCTGTGATACAAAGCCCGGTGCATCTGATTTCGAAATGCCCGAGGGCGGATTTGACACAGAAACTCCTATCACAATCACATTCTACCACTCTATGGGTGCAGCTCTCCAGGAGATCCTCAACGATGCTATCGCAGATTTCAATGAGATCTACCCCAACATCACAGTTGTTCACGAGTCTCTCGGCGATTATGACGGCGTTCGTGACCAGATCAAGACAGAGATCTCCGTTGGCAACCAGCCTAACCTTGCATACTGCTACGCAGACCACGTAGCTCTTTACAACCTTGCAGGCGCAGTGCAGACACTTGATACTCTCATCAACGATCCCACCTACGGCTACACTGCAGAGCAGCTTGCTGACTTCGTTCCCGGCTACTATGCAGAGGGTAAGGCATTCGGTGACGATAAGATGTACACACTTCCTATCTCCAAGTCCACCGAGGTTCTTTACTACAACGCAACGTTCTTTGCAGAGCACGACCTTGGGGTTCCCACAACCTGGGACGAGATGGAGGAGCTTTGCAAGAAGATCAAAGAGATCGATCCCACATGCATTCCTCTCGGTTATGACTCCGAGTCCAACTGGTTCATCACAATGTGTGAGCAGTATGGATCTCCCTACACAAGCGCTACAGGCGAAAACTTCCTCTTCAACAACGAGACAAACAGAGCTTTCGTCAAGGAGTTCCGCACATGGTTTGAGAACAAGTGGGTAACCACAGAGAAGATCTCCGGCGGTTACACATCCAATCTCTTCACAGGCGGTGATGACGGCTCCGCGCAGACACGTTGCTACATGTGCATCGGTTCTACAGGTGGCGCAACATACCAGCAGCCTAACCAGGTTAACGGTAAGTATGAATTCGAGGTTGGCATCGCTTCCATTCCTCAGATTAATCCCGAGCAGCCCAAGGTTATTTCCCAGGGTCCTTCCGTATGTATCTTCAAGAAGAATAATCCCCAGGAAGTTCTTGCAACATGGCTCTTCGCTAAGTTCCTTACAACAAACGTTGACTTCCAGGCAGCAGTTTCCATGAACAACGGTTACGCTCCCGTTATCCAGTCTGTTAAGGAGCATCCCGTATACGCTGAATTCCTTGCAAGTGCAAGCACGGCCAACATGCAGGCATATGCAGTT
>JAFWXY010000166.1 GCA_017522905.1 Clostridia bacterium | reverse complement strand
CAAGATTAGATATCCCATCATTTTAAATGAGTAAGGTCACTTGCAGACTACAAGTTTGATAGGTCGGAGGTGTAAGCGTAGTAATACGTTCAGCTGACCGATACTAATAGACCGAGGGCTTGAACCTCCTATAGTTATTCAATTCGAATAACGCCCGACCACAGCTACGGTCGGTACAAAAAGGAGTTCAAAAGGAAAGTTTGAGTTTCGAGTTTTTGACTCAGATTGTTTACCTTTTTCGATTGGTCGAGAAATAACAAAGACGCATGGTGAAAACCGTGTTTTTTGTTGATTATATGGTTAAGCAAACTTAACCGATTGCCACAAAATAACCACTCTCAAGGATTAGCCGCCTGAGAGTGGTTATTTTATCTACGATTTATCTTATTTTTGTGTGGGACGTGATTTATAGCATGAGGAGCAGGTATTTGATGAATTTCTGTTGGCTACTCCGCATGAGCACCACCACGAACCGGATGTTGTCTCGCTTGTTTTAGCTTGGGGACGCTGAGTCTGTGCGTACTTGGGAATCTCTATATTTTCATTAATAGACGAATTTGTTTGATTTGTATCAATATTCTTAAGTCTTTTCAATATCATATCTGTGTTTTCAGCAGTGTGTCCTATTGCGTACAATGCTAGAGATGCGATCCAAGAGGCAAATGCGCCAATAGCACATGTGAGGAATCCGCCAAGAACGTTTCCGGCTATGATAGTTGTTACTCCGGTAATTATAGATGCAATAATGCCTATGATGCAAGAAATGCTTGCAAATGTTTTTACTTTACTTCCTACGTTGTTGTACATAATATTTATCCTCCATATAAAATAAAAAGTGCGCGGCATAAAGCCACGCACAAAAAACGTAGCTCCAAGCCGCGACGCAACAGATTATACCACCCCAGCCGAAACGGCAAAAGTGTACAAAAAGGGAGCATACATTTTTATCCCATGATAAAAATGTACACTGATGCCAACTTTTAGGTTGGGATGGGCTAAAAGTATATTCAGTTGCGTCGCAATATTATTTTATCATACAAATTTCTACTTGTCAATTGAAATGTGAAAAAAGTTAAGTGAGTTCGGCTGGAGACAATCTATTTTGCTCTAAAACCCTTGACAATGACAGGGAAAATGGTATAATTATAATGTAGATATTTATGCTTTTTTGCTTGTCGCTTTATGCGGCAGAATGGAGAATGAAATGAACAACAGAAAAATTGGAACAAAGTGCGTTCAGGGCGGCTACACGGCAGGTAACGGTGAGCCCAGACAGGTACCGATAATTCAGAGTACGACATTCAAATATACAACAGGCGAGGCTATGGGTAAGCTTTTCGACCTTGAGGCCTCGGGATACTTCTACTCCCGTCTTCAGAACCCGACCTGCGACACCGTAGCGGCGAAAATTTGCGATATGGAGGGCGGAAGCGCGGCGATGCTGACATCCTCGGGTATGGCGGCTAACTTCCTTGCAACCTTTAATATTTGCTCTTGTGGTGACCATATTGTGTCCAGCGCATCTATTTACGGCGGAACATACAATCTTTTCGCTGTAACTCTCAAGAGAATGGGTATTGAGGTGACTTTTATCGCCCCTGATTGCTCTGACGAGGAGTTTGAGGCGGCGTTCAGACCCAATACAAAGCTTGTTTTCGGCGAGACTATCGCAAATCCTGCGCTCAACGTACTGGATATTGAGAGATTTGCAAAGAAGGCGCACGAGCACGGCGTGCCGCTGATCATTGATAACACATTCCCGACACCCGTAAATTGCCGTCCTTTTGAGTGGGGAGCTGATATCGTTACTCACTCCACGACAAAGTACATGGACGGTCACGGAAGCGCGGTTGGCGGTGTTATTATTGACTCCGGCAAGTTTGACTGGCTCAAGTATGCCGACAAGTATCCCGGACTTTGCACTCCCGATGACAGCTATCACGGAATTACATATGCAGAAAAGTTTGGTCTTGGCGGTGCATACATTACAAAGGCAACTGCGCAGCTTATGCGAGATCTTGGCGTTACTCCCGCTCCTATGAGCGCGTACATTCTCAATCTCGGTCTTGAGAGCCTTCACGTAAGAATGAAGCGCCACTGCGAGAACGGTCTTGCAGTTGCAAAATATCTTGAGGCAAATGACAAGATCGCTTGGGTGAATTATCCCGGTCTCGAGTCTAACAAGGATCACGCGCTTGCAGAAAAGTACATGCCTACAGGCACTTGCGGCGTTGTAAGCTTTGGCGTTAAGGGTGGCAGAGAGGCTGCGGCTAAGTTTATGAACGCTCTTGAGCTTATCGCTATTGAAACACACGTTGCGGATGCGCGTTCCTGCTGCTTGCACCCCGCAACCACTACCCACCGTCAGCTCTCCGATGCAGATCTTATTGCTTCGGGTGTAGCTCCCGATCTTGTTCGTCTTTCCTGCGGCCTTGAGGACGCAGAGGACCTCATCGCCGATATCCAGCAGGCTTTGGATAGAATTTAAGGAGCGGTGATTTGGGGGAGAAACTTTTTGGGAAAAAGTTTCTCCCCCAAGCCCCTCTTCAAAAACTTTCAATAGAGGGGCTTGTTTATAATTGAAATATATCTATTAAAGGTTTTTGCGGAGCTTTTTGCAAAAAGCGACCCGCGTCTCCTCACATAACACAATCTAACTTATCAGGAGCATATAAAATGCCGATTAAAATACCTAACGATCTGCCTGCGGTACAGACGCTTGCAGACGAAAACATCTTCGCGATGACAGAGAAGAGAGCGATAACGCAGGACATTCGTCCGCTTAAGATATTGCTTCTCAACCTGATGCCCAAGAAGATAGAAACAGAAACGCAGATCTCTAGAATACTTGGAAATACGCCGCTTCAGATAGAGCTTACGCTTATAAGAACCAAGTCGCATCAGTCGACCAACACGGCGCAGGAGCATCTTCTTGCATTCTACAAGACCTTTGATGACGTAAAGGACGACAAGTACGACGGAATGATCATTACCGGCGCGCCTGTTGAGATGATGGAGTTTGAAGAGGTTGACTACTGGGACGAGCTTTGCGAGATAATGGAGTGGACCAAGACACACGTTCACAGCACGATGCACATTTGCTGGGGCGCGCAGGCAGGCCTTTACTACCATTACGGAATACAGAAGCATATTATGCCCGAAAAGCTTTTCGGTGTATTCGCGCATCAGGCTGACCACAAGAAGTCTATGCTTCTCCGTGGATTTGACGAGGAATTTTTCGTGCCTCACTCACGTCACACGACGGTTTACAGAGAGGACATTGAAAAGGTGCCAGAGCTTCGCGTTCTGGCTTCGAGCGACGACGTTGGAGTTCATATCGTATCAAGAAACGGTGGCAGACAGTTCTTTATAATGGGACACAGCGAGTACGATCCGCTTACACTTGACGCGGAGTACAGACGCGACGTGGCGGCGGGATTGCCGATAAAGCCTCCCGTCAACTATTACAGAGATAATGATCCCGAAAAGGGCCCCGTAGTACGCTGGAGAGCGCACGGAAGCCTCTTGTTTATCAATTGGCTCAACTATTTTGTATATCAGTCTACGCCTTACGATCTTAAGTCACTTTGATGACTTTTGGCGGGCAGAAGGGAGGACTATATGTCGGTAAAGCTGTTTTTTAGTGCGATAATCAAGTTCTTGCTTGGTGTCGCGCTGGTTGGAGCGCTTATTTTCCTGCCTGCCGGCACGATCCTTTATTTCAACGGACTTTTACTTATGGGAATACTGTTCGTGCCGATGTTTTTTGCAGGTGTCGTTATGATGGTGAAAAATCCTTCGCTTCTTAAAAGTCGTCTTGACGCAAAGGAAAAAGAGAAGGATCAGAGCCTTGTGGTAAAGCTTAGTGGACTTATGTTTCTTGCCGGATTTATCGTCGCGGGGCTTGGATTCAGATTTAATTGGTACACGTTGCCGATTGGCGTTTCGATCGGCGGAGCGGTTGTATTTATTATCGCGTATATTCTTTATGCGGAGGTGTTACGCGAGAACACCTACCTTAGTCGCACGATAAAGGTGCAGGAGGGGCAGAAGGTGGTTGACACGGGTCTTTACGGTATTGTAAGGCATCCGATGTACAGTGTTACCTTGCTTTTGTTTCTCTCGATGCCGATAGTGCTTGGTTCGTTGTATGCTTTTGCGATATTTTTGGCGTATCCCTTTATAATTGCAAAGAGAATAAAGGGCGAGGAGGAATTACTTGAGCGCGAGCTTGAGGGTTATTCTGAGTACAAGAAAAAGGTTAAATATAGGTTGATTCCCTTTATATGGTAAAATAAAAAACCCCGACGGGTGTCGGGGTTTTTCTTTTTATATATCGTTTTTACAAATATCCTCAAGAGTTTCGCGCTTGACTGCGACGTAGTCGGCTCCGTCCTTTATCATAACGACGGGGGGCTTTGTAAGTCTATTGTAGTTTGAGGACATGGAGTAGTTATACGCGCCTGTTGTGAGGACTGCGATAATATCGCCGCGGACGATGTCTGCGGGGAGGGTCACGTTCTCCTGAATAAGGTCGCCGGACTCACAGCATCTTCCTGCAATCGTGCAATTGAAGGTGGGGGCGGGCGAGTTCATTCTGCTTGCAAGGCAGACGGTGTAGGGGGATTTGTAGAGCGCGTAGCGCGGATTGTCCGCCATGCCGCCGTCAACCGATACGTAATTCTTATATCCGGGGATCCTCTTGACCGTTCCTGCGGTGTAAAGCGTCATTCCCGAGTCGGCAACTATGCTTCTGCCCGGCTCCATACGAACTGCGGGCATATCAATGCCAAGCTTTGCAGAGTAAGCCTGCATATGCGCGGCAACGAGTTTTATATTAGCCGCAATATTGATCGTGGGATCGGTGTCGCGGTAGCGCACGCCGTAGCCGCCTCCGATATCAAGCTCACGTGTGACAAAGCCGTATTTCTTTTTCATAAGAGCTACGAAATCAAGCATTATCTCGCTTGCAGAGAGAAAGACGTCGGAATCAAAGACCTGCGATCCCACGTGGCAATGAAAGCCGTACAGCTCTATATTTTCAAGCTCTGTCGCGTATTTTGCGATCTGCTCTGCCTGTCCCGTTTCAATTGCGGAGCCGAACTTGGAGTCAACCTTGCCGGTGGCAACCGCCTCATACGTATGGGGGTCGATGCCGGGGGTGAGGCGGAGGAGTATCTTCTGCTTTACGGTTTTTTCACCTGCGATGCGGTCGATGGCATCGAGCTCCTCGACGTTATCGACTACGAAATATCCAACGCCCTCATCTATTGCATAGGCAATATCGAAATCGGTCTTATTATTACTGTGGAAATATGCCTTTGATAGCGGAAATCCCACCGATGCCGCGGTGAAAAGCTCACCCGAGGAAACAAGGTCTGTGCCCATGCCTTCCTCGTTGATTATTCTGTATATCTGCTTGAAGGATGCAGCCTTGCCGGCGTAGAGGGGGAGGGCATTAACACCGAAAGCCTCACGCATAGCATTTACGTAGGTGCGGCATTTTTCACGTATTTTGCCTTCATCCATAAGGTAAAGAGGAGTGCCGTGCTTTTCTGCGAGTGCGACTGTGTCAACACCTGCTAAGCAAAGGTGACCTTGCTCGTTTACCGATAAATTATCACAAATAAATTCTTTCATAAATTCAACCGTCGATCATACT
>JAFWXY010000165.1 GCA_017522905.1 Clostridia bacterium | reverse complement strand
CCCGCGGACGAGGCGGGTTTTGAAACCTTCAAGGGTAACGTTGGCAAGACCTACGAATTCGAGTTCCTTGGCACGGACGATCTTTCGGTAACAATGCTGCTTGAGGCGGTGGTCGCCGAGGAAGCTGACGGCTTCATTGCAGAGGATGGCACCGAGGCGGACGACGGTTCAAATAGCGACGCGGGGCTTGACACCTCGCGCACCTACCTTTTGTTTTCAAGCTTTGATCTTGCAAGAATTTCCTCACTTGACCGTCATCAGAGCGTGAGAATAACGCTTGGCAGCTCCACAGGCTACCGAATCCCCAAGGATGCGGTGCACACCGTGGGGGATGCGCGTGGAGTTTATATTCTTGTCGGCAATATGATAGAATTCCGCCGCATCACCGTTATCGGCGAGGGGGACGGCTACTACGTCGCCACAACCTACGAAAAGGATTTCTCGGAGGGTATCGAGAGTGAGATACCCTATCTTAACATAAACGATATGATTGTCACATCGGGCAGAGACCTGTATGACGGAAAGCTACTTGATTAAAATGGACTACTCATACATTGATGAAAACGTCGCCCGTGTCAAAGAGAGAATTTGCGAGGCGGCAAAAAGATCGGGGCGAGATCCCGATGACGTACTGCTCTTGGCAGCTATAAAAAGCGCAGACGCAGACGAGGTCAACCATCTGCATTCAACTCTCGGCATAAACGACGTTGGTGAGAACCGTGTGCAGCAGCTGATTGAAAGATACGACAAGCTTGAGCGCGGTGACTTGAACATTCACTTCATCGGCTCACTTCAGACCAACAAGGTCAAATACATTATCGATAAGGTTTCGCTTATCCACTCGCTTGACTCTCTCCGTCTTTGCGACGAGATAGAAAAGCAGGCAGGGAAGCGAGGGCTTACGGCTCGTGTGCTTGTAGAAATAAACTCGGGCAACGAGGAAAACAAGGGCGGAATAGAGCCCTCCGAGGTAGAGAGATTTTGCCTTGACCTTCAGAATTACAGGAGCATAGAGCTTTGCGGCTTTATGACCATGGCACCGAGGTGCGAGGAAAGATCCCAATACTACCCTTACTTTGAGAAAACAAAGCTGATCTCCGACAAGGTCTGGAAGGAGACCCTTGGACGCGAAGGCTACCCCATTATCTCAATGGGAATGAGCGAGAGCTTTGAACAAGCAGTTGAATGCGGCGCGACGATAGTCCGCGTTGGCAGAACACTGTTTGCAAAATAAATCCCGAGCAAAAACAAGACTAATATATAAATTGTCTCTCCAAGGCAGAGAAGACATGAAAGGATGAACAAAATGGAAAAGAAATTCTGGTGGTTTTCAAAGAAAAACGATTCCGCTTCCGATTTCAACGAGATCAACAACGGATACTACGGCGATGATATGAAGGCTGACGACAAAGGCGCGTCTAACGACGACTATTACAGCTACGGCGACGAGGGTAGCGACGTAAGCGTTGTTCTCTCCGGCGATCCCTCCAAGAAGGAGCCTCTTACAAAGAAGACGTTTACTCCCGCCACATGCGCCGACAGCGCTGAGATCGTTGACGCCTTCAAGGAAGGCAAGGCGTGCGTTATCTGCGTTGAGGAGCTTGACAAGCCTAACTTCCTCCGCCTCTTCGACTACCTTATGGGCGCAGTTCAGGCACTTGACGGAACCCTTGACAGAATCGACAGAGACACCGTTGTTCTTCTCCCCTACGGAACCGAGGAGGATATCTCTATTGACGATATTCCCGAGGCAGGCGAGGAGGCTCGCGACGACGAGGAAGAGGATTACGAGGACGATGAGTCCGATGACGACGAGGATCTTGACTGATAACTTTGTATCAGGAGGTGCAACGCTTTGCCCGAGCCTATCTACGTATTGGTTAGTTTTGTGCTGTTCTTCATCGAGGTCTTGATGTTTGCAATGCTTATCCGCGCGATCCTCAGCTGGATCACCGACGGCACGAGCAGGTTTGCGCGATTCCTCTACGTTTTGACCGAGCCTGCGATAATGCCTATCCGCAAGCTTTTAGTCAAAAAGAATTGGCTGCAAAATTCGCCTATAGATTTTTCATTCACGATCACCTGTTTTGTTTTGCTGTTTATTGAGATGCTGCTTTCGGCATTCATCGGCTGACAGAACCGCACAAATTGCATGATAGCTCCTCTGCACAGGCAAGCTGCCGTGCAGGGGGCTTGCGTGCGAGTGCCCCAAGGGGGCTCAAATCTTGAAAACAATTTACGCTTAAATACATTTTGTCCAAGTCTCAATGCCACCACACGCGGGCGGTGACTGCGACATACAAGGAGTTACTAAAAATGGCTAAGGATTACACAAGTTCTTTGAACTTACCTAAAACGGAATTTTCAATGAAGGCAAACCTTCCCCAGAGAGAGCCCGAGACGCTCAAATACTGGGAAAGCATTGACCTTTACAACAAGATGGTCTCTGTAAGAGAGGGCAGAGAGAAGTTTACCTTCCACGACGGTCCCCCTTTCTCAAACGGAAACATCCACATGGGTCACGCACTCAACAAGATACTTAAGGACTTCATCAACAAGTATAAGGCGATGCAGGGCTACAGGATCTCCTACGTTCCCGGCTGGGATAACCACGGAATGCCCATCGAGTCGGCTATCATCAAGAAGAACAAGCTTGACAGAAAGAAGATGTCCATCCCCGAGTTCCGCTCTGCATGTGAGCAGTTTGCTCTCGGCTTTGTAAATAAGCAGGCAGAGCAGTTCAAGAGACTTGGGCTCGTTGCAGACTGGGAGAACCCCTACCTTACAATGTCCCCCGACTTTGAGGCGGCAGAGGTAAAGGTGTTCGGCGAGATGTTCAAGAGAGGATACATCTACAAGGGACTCAAGCCCGTTTACTGGTGCCCCAAGGACGAGACCGCTCTTGCAGAGGCAGAGATAGAGTATCAGACAGACAAGTGCACGTCTATCTACGTTAAGTTTAAGATAGCAGACGACAAGGGCAAGCTCCAGGGTCTTTGCGATCTTGATAAGACATATTTCGTTATCTGGACAACTACTACATGGACACTTCCCGGAAACCTTGCTATTGCACTCAATCCCGACGAGGAGTACGACCTTGTAAAGGTTGAGAGCGGCGAGGTTTACGTGCTTGCAAAGGCGTTGACCGAGGCAACCCTCAAGGCTGCGGGCATCGAGTCCTATGAGGTTGTTGCCACTCTTCAGGGTAAGGAATTTGAGTATATGACCGCTCAGCATCCCTTCCTTGATAGAAAGAGTATCGTAGTCAACGCAGACTACGTTACTATGGACAGCGGTACCGGCTGCGTTCACACCGCTCCCGGCTTCGGTGCAGACGACTACCAGACCTGCCGCCGCTACAACATTGATATCATCGTTCCCGTAGACGACCGCGGTTATCAGACCGAGGACGCAGGAAGGTTCGCGGGAATGTATTACGCCGTTTCCAACGACGCTATTCTTGAGGACATGAAGGAATCGGGCGCGCTTCTCGCATCCGAGGAGATCGAGCACGAGTATCCTCACTGCTGGAGATGTAAGTCTCCCATTATCTTCCGCGCCACCCCTCAGTGGTTCTGCTCTGTTGACGCCTTTAAGGATGAGGCGGCAGAATCCTGCAAGAGTGTCAAATGGCTTCCCGCATGGGGAGAGGAGAGAATGGTTCAGATGATCCGCGAGAGAGCAGACTGGTGTATCTCCCGTCAGCGTCACTGGGGTCTTCCCATTCCCGTATTCTACTGCGAGGAGTGCAAGCAGCCCATCTGCAACGACGAAACGATAGCTAAGGTTTCGGCTCTCTTTGGAGAGAAGGGATCTAACGCTTGGTTCTCTATGGAGGCAGGCGAGATCCTCGGCGAGGACTTCGTTTGTCCTCACTGCGGCAAGGCTCACGGCTTTACAAAGGAAACAAATACACTTGACGGTTGGTTCGACTCCGGCTCATCGCATTACGCGGTTCTTGAGTGCAGAGAGAACGAGACCTGGCCCTCCGATATTTACCTTGAGGGCGGCGACCAGTACAGAGGTTGGTTCCAGGCGTCGCTTCTTACCGCCGTTGGTTCGACCGGCATAGCAAAGGCTCCCTTCAAGGCGGTGCTTACCCACGGTTGGGTCGTTGACGGCGAGGGAAGAGCAATGCACAAGTCTCTTGGCAACTCGATAAGCCCCGACGATACCGTTAAGAAGTACGGCGCAGAGCTCGTTCGTCTCTGGGCGGCATCCAGCGATTATCACGCTGACGTTCGTTGCTCCGAGAACATTTTCAAGCAGCTCTCCGAGTCATATAGAAAGATCAGAAACACCGCGCGTATCATGATGGCTAACCTCGGCGATTTCAATCCCGATTCCGATATGGTCGCGTTTGACGATATGCTCGAGATCGACCAGTGGATCGTTGCAGAGACAAACAAGCTGGTCAAACTTTGCATGGAGGCGTATGACGAGTACGAATTCCACATCGTATACCACGCTATCAACAAATTCTGCACGATAGAGCTCTCCAAGCTTTATATCGACATCACAAAGGATCGCCTTTACGTTGAAAGGGCTGATAGCCAGAAGAGAAGAAGCGGACAGAGCGCGCTTTACCACGTTCTCTCCGTGATCACAAGACTGCTTGCTCCCGTTATCTCCTTTACAGCAGAGGAGATCTGGAAGGCTATGCCTCACGCACAGGACGACAAGCTCGAGTCTGTATTCCTCAACGATATGCCCAGATACAGCAAGGCATTCGCGGACGAGACTGCCGCTCTTATGGCAAAGTGGGATAAGCTCTTTGAGTACCGCGACGACGTAATGAAGGCTCTTGAGCTTGCACGCGCCGAGAAGATGATCGGTAAGTCGCTTGACGCTAAGGTTACCGTTTACACAACCGACGACGAGGCGTACAATACCCTTGCGGCATTTGAGTCCGAGCTTGCAACCACATACATCACCTCTCAGGCTTGCGTTGTTAAGGGCGATGCTCCCGAGGGCGCGTTCACCGAGACACAGACAGGTATCGCAGTTAAGGTAGAGACGGCAGAGGGACACAAGTGTGCACGCTGCTGGTCTTACTCCGAGAACGGTGAGTTCGACGCGGACGGAGACTTCCTCTGCGAGAGATGTAAAAATATATTGGGTTAATTAATAGATTTGTGGGGGAAGGGGAAGCTTCTTGAAAGAAGCTTCTCCCTTCCCCCACGCCCCTAACCCTTTCAAGAACCTTCCTAATAGAAAGGATTTGTTTAATGATTGCTATTATTATTTCAGTAGCCTTGATGCTTGTCGGTGTCGGTCTTGACCAGCTGACGAAATATCTCGTTGTTGCCAATATGGAGCTTCACGAGTCGATCGCGGTCATTCCCGGTATTTTCAATTTCACATATATTCAGAACGACGGCGCGGCGTTTGGTATGCTTGACGATCAGAGATGGATATTCCTGGTCCTCTCTATCTTGGCGATCGTCGGAATTCTCGGCTATATGTTCTGGAAAAAGCCGCAGGACAAGCTTTTGCTTTCCGCACTCATCCTCATCGTTTCGGGCGGGATAGGAAATATGATCGACAGAATTTCGCTTGGCTACGTTGTAGATTTTATAGACTTCTGCGCGTTCCCCGAGCTTTGGAAGTGGGTATTCAACGTTGCAGACTCCTTTGTTTGCGTTGGCGCGGGAATCATGATCCTTTGGCTTATTCTCGATATTATACGCGACTATAAAAGGGAGCAAGCAGAGAAAACCGCCTTCAAGGAGCCCAAAAATGATGAATGAGAATAACCCTCACGACTCTCTTGTGCTTGAGGGCGAGGAGCGGGCGACCTTCGTAGCCGCCGAGGGCGACAGGGGAGCGAGAATAGATAAATTTTTAGCCGAAAGTCTGGGCGAAAGCCGCTCCTTTGCGGCAAAGCTTATTGAGGGCGGTATGGTTGCCGTCAACGGCAAGGTGGCGGCGAAAAATTACAAAATGAGCGCAGGAGACGCGGTAGAGGCGATTTTGCCCGAGCCCGAGCTCTGCGAGGCTTTGCCCGAGGACATTCCGCTTGACATAATCTACGAGGACGAGGACATTATCGTTGTAAACAAGCCCAAGGGAATGATAGTTCATCCTGCGACGGGAATTTATACCGGAACGCTTGTCAACGCATTGATGTATCATTGCAAGGACTCGCTTTCGGGCATTGGCGGGATTATCCGCCCCGGAATCGTTCACCGAATAGACAAGGACACCTCGGGGCTTTTGGTCGTTGCCAAGAATGACGAGGCGCATATATCTCTCTCAGAGCAGTTGAAAACACACACGGTCAGCCGCGTGTATCACGCGATTGCGGTGGGAAATATCAAGGACGACGAGGGAACTATAAACAAGCCGATAGGCAGACACCCGTCCGATCGCAAAAAAATGGCGGTTATTCTCGATCCCGCACAGAGAGCGCGAGAGGCAATAACTCACTACACGGTGCTTAGCCGATTTGCAACACCCACGGGGCGTTTCACATACGTGAAATGCAAGCTTGAGACTGGTAGGACACACCAGATAAGAGTACACATGTCTTGCACGGGTCATCCGCTTGTGGGTGACACGGTCTACGGCGGGGGTAACACCAAATTTGAGGCGACCAATGCCGCGAACATTCAGGGGCAGTGTCTGCACGCCAAGTGTCTTGAGCTGATACACCCCAAAACACAGGAGCATATGCACTTTGAGTGCGAGCTTCCCGACAGCTTTAAGGTTTTACTTGAAAAGCTCCAAAAACAAAGTAATTTCTGATTTTAAAGGATAGAAAAATGCACGACGAATTAACACAGGTTGATATAAAGAAGATGCAAGAGGAGATCGACTACCGCATGTGCGTGCTCCGTCCTCAGCTCTTGGCTGAGGTGCAGAGAACGCGCGAGTACGGTGACCTCTCCGAAAATGCCGAATATAAAGAGGCTAAGCGCGAGAAGAACGCCAATGAGAGCCGTATCCGCTACCTCAAGAATATGATCGCAACCGCAAAGGTTATCAAGGTAAGACAGGATGCCGATTCGGTCTGCCTTTTCGATACCGTTGCTTACTACATCGAGGAGGACGACGAGGTTGAGGAGAGAAAGATAGTCACAACTCTTCGCCAGGACGCGCTCAAGGGCCTTCTTTCAAAGGAATCTCCCTTAGGCAAGGCGCTCCTCGGCAAAAAGGTCGGCGACCGCGTGCTTGTACAGGTAAACGATAAATACAGCTACTACGTAGTTGTCCGCGCCATCACCAAGGGCGAGGACGACGAGACCATCCCGATCAGTAGTTATTGAGAGGTGCGAGGGAGAATAAAGGGGGAGAGGGAAAGCTTTTTGATCATTAAATTTGTCCACATCTGAGCGAATTTTCCTCTTATATTCCATAATCTTACTATCAATGGATAATTTGTTTTCAGCATAATTATTTCTTTTTGTGCTTCAATCTTTATTGGTTCTAT
>JAFWXY010000012.1 GCA_017522905.1 Clostridia bacterium | reverse complement strand
TCTACGGTGAGCTTGAAATAGCACTCGGCGGAATTGCAAACGCAAATGACGCAGAGCTGGCAACGCAGGAGCTTCACGCCATTTTTTGCTCTCTTGAAGAAGGAGTGAGAGAAGCAAACGGATATCTGCTGCGTGGATTTATGATAGATTCTCCAATGCTGCTTGCGTCGGCACACTCGCTTTGGAGGTCGGACTTTTTGTGTATTGATTTCGATGCGCTCACCCAAGGCTTGCTCGGAAACAATCTCTTAAAAATGAGTAAAGAGGAGATAAGAAATGCTCTCGGGGAGTTCTGGTGCAACTTCGGTCGATCAGCGTTGCCGCGCGGTGTACAGCTTCGCGCGATCACTCGACGAGCCGATCTTAGCGAATTTTTTTATGAGTGGGCGGAATATGTGGGAATAAAAGAAATATACACGGCTTCAAAAGCTTCAAGCATAGTAAAAAACACTTGACATTTAGGATAAATAGGTATATAATATGTATATTATTTTTTGAATTTGCAGAGGTGCAAAATGGTTAAAAACGTACCTGAAATATTCGGCTGTATGGTCTTTAACGAGGACGTAATGCGAGAAAGACTTCCCGAGGACGTGTATGAGTCGCTTGTAAAGACGATAGCCACGGGCAAAACCATAGACGCATCGATCGCAGGCCCAGTTGCCGCCGCTATGAAAGAGTGGGCGATCGAGAAGGGCGCAACGCATTATACGCATTGGTTTCAGCCGCTGACCGGACTTACCGCGGAAAAGCACGACTCCTTCCTTTCTCCCGACGGCCCCAGCAGAGTTGTTATGGAGTTTTCGGGTAAGGAACTTATAAAAGGCGAGTCTGACGCTTCGTCTTTCCCGTCAGGCGGACTTCGCGCAACGTTTGAGGCGAGAGGATATACCGCGTGGGACCCCGGCTCGTATGCTTTTGTAAAAGACGGAACACTTTATATTCCCACAGCTTTTTGCTCTTATACGGGAGAAGCACTCGACACAAAGACTCCGCTTCTTCGTTCGATGGACGCTATAAGCACTGAAGGCCTTCGCATCCTTAGACTTTTTGGTGATACCGAAACAAAGCGTCTTAACACCACCGTCGGCGCAGAGCAGGAATATTTTATAATCGATAAAAAGCTTTATGACAAGAGAAAAGATCTGCTTTATACCGGCAGAACGCTTTTCGGCGCTCATTCGCCCAAGGGACAGGAGCTTGAAGATCACTATTTCGGGCCGCTTAAGACCAGGATAGGCGCGTATATGGCGGATCTCGACGAAGCCCTCTGGAAAATGGGTATACATTCAAAAACAAAACACAACGAGGCGGCGCCCGCTCAGCACGAGCTTGCTCCGGTCTACGTTAAAACCAATCTTGCCGTAGACAACAACCTGCTGATAATGGAATATATGAAAAAGATAGCCGAGCGACACGATCTCGTATGTCTTCTTCACGAAAAGCCCTACGCGGGAGTCAACGGCTCGGGTAAGCATAACAACTGGTCGCTTCAGACTGATACGGGCAAAAATCTGCTTCACGCGGGAAAAACTCCTGCGGAGAACGTAATATTCTTGCTTACCCTCGCGGCTATAATAAAAGCGGTGGACGATTATCAGGATCTTTTGAGGATATCGGTAGCCTATGCGGGTAACGATCACAGACTGGGCTCGGCAGAAGCTCCCCCTGCTATAGTTTCCATATTCGTCGGTGAGGAGATCGAGCAGATAATTGACTCCATAATAGCCGGCACCGCATATCGCGGCTCAAAGGCGGGTGTGATGGATCTCGGTATCCCCTCGGTGCCCACCTTCAGAAAAGACACCACCGACAGAAACAGAACTTCACCGTTTGCGTTTACCGGTAACAAATTTGAATTTCGTATGCTTGGCTCATCTCAGAACATCGCACTTCCAAACGTAGTGCTTAATACCGCGGTGGCTGAGAGCTTCCGCCAGTTTGCCGACAGGCTTGAGCGAGCAGACAACTTTGAATCTGAGGTTGCTTTGCTTATCAAGGACGTATTTACTGAGCACAGACGGGTTATCTTTGACGGAAACGGTTATTCGTACGAATGGGAAAAAGAGGCGGAAAGGCGCGGATTACTTAATTTGCGCAACGCAGTTGATGCATTCAAACTTTTCAACTCGCCCAAAAACGTAAAGCTGTTTTCCGATCACGGAGTTATGAATTCGGTAGAGATCAATTCGCGCCGCGATATTTTCTTCGAAAACTACTCAAAGATCATCAATATCGAAGCTCTTACTATGATAGAGATGGCTAGCAGAGATATAATTCCCGCGGTTAACCGTTACGTCGGCGACGTTGCCACAGGAGCTAACGCAAAGGAAAAGCTTATTCCCGGTTCGTGTGCCGTAGAGCGAGAGATCGTTCAAAAGCTTTCCGAACTTACCTACAAGGCATATCATACACTGATCAAGCTCGAAACTAACGAGAAACTTGCCGCTTCGATTCCAGACGTTGTTGCCCGTGCCGAAGCTTACCGTGACACAGTCATTCCCTCGATGACGCGCTTGCGCGGATTCGTTGACGAGATGGAGCTTCTCACGTCGTCTGAATACTGGCCTTTGCCAAGCTATGGCGATATGATGTTCAAAATATAGCTCACAAAATACAAAATCGCCGCAGATCCCGAAGGATCTGCGGCTTTTTTATGCTTTTTATTATTCTTCGTCTGATCTCAGACCAAGCCATGCATCCGTGCTCTTGATAGCAGATTCGAATGCGTCCTGCTTAGCTCTGAACGCAGATTCGAACGTACCGGTAGAGTTGGGATGAGAAGCACTTCTCCAGAGGTGGTTGATATCAGCCAGCTGAGGAGAGTAGATGTAACAGTAGTCAAACTTGATGTTCGCAACGATGATATCGAAGAGAGCAACAGAGTTTGTTACAGTACCTTCAGAGTCGTCAGTTCCGAAGAACTTAGGCTTGATGATTCTGTTGAAGTAGTAACCACGAACACCGGTGTAGGATTCCTCAGTTGCGAACTGGAGGTAAGCCGAAACGGCCTCACCCTTGGTGGGAACGGGGCTGTCAGCGTGGTCAAGAACGAACATAAGGGTGTAGTAGTCCTGCGCGGTGGTAGCGTACTGCTCCTGAAGAGTGTCGTACTTAGGCATGGGGAGAAGACCGTACTTGTCGTTCATCTCACGGATAGCCATATTTGCACCGTAACCGGAGTAAATTCTCTCCATAAAGAACATAGCGTTACCTGCAGCGAAGTTAGCAGCATCCCAGTTGTCTACGGTACCTTCTCCGGTAACGAGAGTTCTGTATCTGGTAAGAGCGGTTTCTACCTTGTCGTTACCAATTATGTTGAACTCGTGGGTCTTATCGGGGTTTTCAATAACGAACTCGAGTTCCCAAGCATAGGGGAATGCATCTCTGGGGCAAGGCTCGGAAGCGGATGCCATAAGAGCGTATGTATCGTTTTTCTGCTTACCCTGCTGACCGTTGGTGTCTTCGAAGAAAGTAGAGGTCCATCTGTGAAGCTCATCGTAGGTCCATTTGCCCTCAAGAGCGAGGAGCTGAATGTTTTCGGGGTCGGTAGGCTCTTTGTTCTCATCATAGAGAGTCTTGTTGTGCCATACTACCATTGCCGCGTCAAACATCGAAAGGTTGATATCGCCTGCAACGTAGAAGAGCTGATCGTTGAAAGTAGTGTTGTTTACGATCGCCTGGTTCCAGCAGG
>JAFWXY010000164.1 GCA_017522905.1 Clostridia bacterium | reverse complement strand
GCGCCGCCTCGTCGAGCGCAGGCTTTAAGTCGATATGCGCCTCGTATATCTTATCCGTAATATCTGGCAGGTGCGCCGATGCCGAAAGCACCATGGGTCCCGTGATGCCAAAATGTGTGAACATCATCTCGCCAAAGTCCTCATAGACACACCTTCCGTTGTCCTTACGGACTATTTTCATAGCCACGTTTTTAAGCGAGAGCCCCTGCATTCTCCGGCAAAGATTTCCCTCGCAGACTATCGGAACGAGCGAGGGCTTAAGCTCCGTTACGGTATGCCCTGCGCGTCTTGCAAACTTATATCCGTCACCGTCCGAGCCTGTCATTGAATACGACCTGCCGCCCGTGCAGACGATGACCGCGTCAGCG
Source organism: Clostridia bacterium (assembly GCA_017522905.1). Classification (GTDB taxonomy): domain Bacteria; phylum Bacillota; class Clostridia; order Oscillospirales; family CAG-272; genus SVTX01. The sequence goes on along the minus strand of JAFWXY010000164.1, from coordinate 28,529 downwards.
GGATATTTGTTATTCCCTGTCAAAACTCCGCGCACCGCTCCCTCGACTATCTCTATATCGGTTATCTTATCGGTGACCGTCTTGACTCCGCAGTCCTTCATTCTGTCGGTGAGCGCTCTGACTATATCCGACGCCTTATCTGACACGGGGAAGACCCGCTTGCCGCGCTCTACCTTGAGGGGCACTCCGCATCCTTCAAAGAAGTCTACGGTATCCTGCGTTCCAAATCGGTTCAGCGCCGCATAGAGAAATCTCGGGTTGGTGGGCACGTTCTGCAAAAACTCCTCGGTAGTGGAGTCGTTTGTCACGTTGCATCTTCCTTTTCCCGTGATGCGGAGCTTTTTGCCGAGTCTGTCGTTCTTTTCGTAAAGCGTGACCTCGGCTCCCATATATGCCGCGTGTATAGCCGCCATCATTCCTGCGGCTCCGCCGCCGATGACCGCTACCCTTTTCTGAATCATATTGCTATCAAACATATATCATTCCTGCGGCTTGTCGAATACCTTGTATTCGTCCCAAACCATCTCGAGCTTATGAAGTCGCTCTGTAAATCTGTCTCCGCACTCTCTTGCTACCGCAACGATGATCGCGTTGATGACAGACATAGGCGCAACGAGAGAATCGGCATAGGACGCCATATCACTCTCTGCAACAAGCACCTGGTCGGCGTTAAGCGCAATAGGTGAATTCATACTATCGGTAAGCGCGATCACATCTGCGCCGCAGCTCTTTGCGTACTCGACGCCCTTTGTAATGCTTCTTGAGTATCTCGGGAAGCTGATTGCAATCAAAACGTCATTTTTTCCAATGCTCATCAAATGCTCAAAGGTCTCGCTTCCCGACGTGGTCTGAATAAGGCGGACGTTGTCCGAGATCATACGGAAGCTGTAATTGAGAAGCGCTGCGAGATAGGATGTGCCGCGCATACCCATGATATACACGTTCTTTGCATCAACGATGGATTTGACCGCATCCTCAAACGCCTTTTTGTCAATCCCCTCGAGCGTTCTCTTTATCTTCTCTATATCGGAATACAGCACCTTTTCAAGCACGTCCGAGTCTCCGATAAGTGAGTTGGTGACCTTGATCCTCTGCACCGCAGTCAACTTGGAGCGGACCAGACCTGCCAATGCGCGCTTGAACTCGGGATATCCCTCAAATCCAAGCTCCATTACAAATCTTACGACTGTGGACTCCGAAACCTCTACGGTTTCTCCCAGCTTTGCGGCAGTCATATACGCTGCGATATCATAATGCTCTTTTATATAATCAGCTATCCTTTTTTGACCCTTGGAAAAGCCTTGATAGCTTTCCTCGATCAGCTTCAATACGTCGTTCATAATAAAAATCTCCGTTTGGCATTTGCATATTTTCCTACCCGATTTTTCGAAATATGGCAAGAAACCACACACTTCATTTATTATATACCTTTTTTTTGCAATTGTCAATGATAAAAATTGCATTTTTGATCTTTTTTAACAATGGAGATCGTAAATTCTAAAAGGCATTGACAAACCGATAAAAAGGTGATATTATGGTTTGGGCAGGCTCTGCCTCCTCCACTTTATTTTATTGAGGTGAATACCATGCAACAGAAATTCAGGCTGTGGGAAAGCTACGACGTTGAAATAACCTATTACCGCGCATATCACCGTGCAACGCGCGCTTGTGTTGTGATACTTCCCGGCGGCGGATACCAAAACCGCGAGTCCCATGAGGGCGAGGGATTTGCCGGGCTCATAAATACATTTGGAATGGATGCCGCCGTAGTGGATTACCGAGTGGCGCCCAATCGATTCCCGCTCCCATTGCTCGATTCAAGACGTGCCGTCCGATTTATACGGCACCACTCCGAAGAGCTCGGTATTGACAAAAATAAGATCTTGATCATGGGTGCCAGCGCGGGCGCACATCTCGCTTCCCTTACCTCGACGTATCTGGACAAAATAGAAGGCGAGGGCGTTGACGGGATCGACAATGAAGATTTTATTCCAAACGGACAGATCCTTTGCTATCCGGTTATCTCCTCCGACGAGGAGATCTATCACAAGGGCTCGTTTCTAAATCTTCTCGGCGACAGGTTTGACCAAAAGGATAGCTTTTCAACCGACCGTCTTGTAAGCAAACGTACCCCTGCGACCTTTATCTGGCACACCGCATCCGACCCCATAGTTAACGTTTCCAATTCATACGTCTATGCCTCCGCTCTTGCACGGGCGGGAGTACCCCACGAGCTTCACGTCTTCCCGTATGGCTCGCACGGTCTTGGCGTTGGAGCTATCGAGCCGCACTTGTCGGTCTGGACTCAGCTTTTACGCGATTGGCTACGGTTGAACGGATTTCTCAAATAGGCGCAAAAAGCTATGGCGTGATACTCCAAACAGAGTATCACGCCAACTCTATTCCCCTGCGACGGGTAATATTGCTTCGAGGTTATATTCGTCTTGCCACGGGTCAAGAGAGAGCATTTCGGGATTCCGATTCGTTCTCTCTTTTTCTGTTGGTTGAAAACTGATATCTTCCTTATTTACCTTGCTTTTTTGTCTTTATAAAATCGACGAACATCTTGATATTTCCAAAATGCATCTTGGGGTTATAGTAGCAAAATACCGTATATCTCTCAACAAAATCCGTTACGTCAAGATTCTCAAGCTCGGGACTGTCCGCATCGCCAAAATCGCGCGCAAGACCTATTCCTACTCCCGCCTTGAGCATCTTGTTATAGCACTCCATGTCGTTGAGTCTTACCACTATGTTCGGACTGAAGCCCGCAGACTCGCAAGCCGAGAGGAGTATCCTGTGCATATTGCTTCCGTCTCCCCAGGAAATAAAGGGCTGCTTTGACAGGTCCGCTATCTTCATTTTCTTGGGGAAGATAAATTTTCCCCTCGCCGCCTTCATTCTTATTCTCATATCCGAAAGGCAAAATCCCGAATAGCCTACGTAATCCTTGTTTTTTTCGTCGATGACCACGTCGAATTTCTGATAGTCGTGTTCATTAAAATCAAACACTGCATTGAAATGTATGTTCGGGTGACGCTTATTGAATTCAACTATGTAATCGCTTATGTCATTTCTCATAGCCCGAACAAGCAGATTTATCCGCCTTGTGTCGTTTTCAGCCGAAATGTCGGCTATCGCCGTATCTATCTCGTAAAACGCGACAACTAACGCGTCCTTTAATCTGCTGCCGTTTTCATTAAGCGTGATCTTATTGGCGTGTCTGTCAAAAAGCTTGTATCCAAGCTCCTCCTCAAGCCTTCTCACCGATGCCGAGACCGAGGTGGTGGGTACCATATATTTTTTTGCCGTGAGCGAAAAGCTCCCGTGCTCTGCACTATCCAAAAAATATTTCAACTGCAAGATCTCCATAAATTGACTCCTTTGAAGGTGTTTTTTTCATTATACCACATCTTTCGCGATGTAGCAAGTGCATTTTATCTAATTATTGACAATTGGGTAAAAAATTGATAAAATGACTTGAATAAAAAAAACAAAGGAGATTTGTTATGAGTAAGGTAGACATAGTTTTTCTTAACAACAAGGCAATGGAAGAGCTTGGCGTTCTTGACATGGAAGCCTGCATACGTGACGTTGAGCGCGTTTACGTTATCAACCAGACCGGTGACATCATCGCCCCCGGTAAGTGCGTAATGCGTTGGGGTAAGACGACCGAGGACGAGAACACTCTCGGCAGAATCAACGCTATGCCCGGATATATCGGCGGCGAGTACGATATGGCGGGAATCAAGTGGATCGGTAGTGGTCCCCAGAACTACAAAAAGGGACTTCCCCGTGCAAGCGTTACTATGGTCCTCAATGACCCCGACACAAAGCTTCCCGTATGTATCGCTGACGGTACCGCGGTAAGCACGATGAGAACAGGCGCATCGGGCGGTGTTGCAATTAAGCTTCTCGCTAAGAGCGATGCTTCCACAATGCTCATCTGCGGCGCAGGTGCTCAGGCTCCCACACAGCTTGCGGCAGCCCTCCTCGGCAGACCCAGCATCAAAAAGCTTTACGTTTACGATATAATTCTTGCTAACGCAGAGAGATTTGCTGCGGCTACAAGAGAAAAGTACCCCGAGCTTGAGGTTATTCCTACTATGGACGTTGAGGCGGCTACACGTGACAGTGATATCATCGACTGCGTTACCCTCGCTTCCGAGCCCTTTATCAAGGGTGAGTGGCTCAAGAAGGGCGCGCTTGTTATGAACATGGCTGACTATGAGGTTGACTACGAGTGCGTAAGACGCGCATCCAAGATTTGCGTTGACTACTGGGACAACATCAAGCACAGAATGATCAGTACAGTTGCTTTCATGTGGAGAGACGGTCTTATCAAGGATTCCGACATTCACGCTGAGCTTGGCGAGATCCTCAACGGTACAAAGTCTCCCAGAGAGAACGACGACGAGATCATCTACTTCAACGCTGTTGGCGCAGGTATTCTCGATATCGCTATCACTGCTCGTTGCTACCGCGATGCCAAGGCACAGGGCAAGGGTATCACTCTCCCCTACTGGGAATAATCCCGTTTACATAGCGCATCAAACCGCTTTGGAGTTTGATATGAAAAAAGATAACAGCTTCAAAAGGCTTTTAATTGACATCATCTACACGATAATTGCGGGAGCGATAGTCGGAACGGCGTACCACTTCTTCCAGAACAGCAACGGCTTTGCCCCCGGCGGAGTCGGCGGACTTGCCACCATTACGCATTATCTGCTGGCAGACAAGATCAGCTGGTCGATATTGATGGTAGCGTTCAATTTACCCATATTTATTCTGCTCAGCATATTCATCAACAAAAAGCTCGGCGCACTGTTGAGCTTATATATGCTCGTGCAGTCCTTTATTCCGTATCTGTATGACGCGCTTGGCGCAAAGCCCTACTGTCTTGCGAACAATCAGGACGACTTTAATATCGTTTTTGCCTGCATCGCGACAGGCGTTATCTCGGGATTTGGATTTTCGCTTATGCTCCGTCGATTCGGCGCAAGCGGAGGCACGTACGGAATATCCGCACTTATAAGAAGGGTCAAGCCCGATGTGAATATCGCCTACGTTTCCTTTATTCTTGACGCAAGCGTGGTGTTCGTGGCATTTTTTGTCTACGAAATGAGGATAACCCCTGTAATTTGTACTCTTTTGAACCTTTTTATTGCAAACGTTATCGTGGATAACGGACTTAGCGGTATAAAGAACGGGTATAAGTTTGAGATAGTTACAAGTGAGCCTGAGGTGATTTCGCAGGAGCTTATGGAGAGGCTCCACCATGGCGTTACCGAGATCCGCGTGCACGGAATGTACTCGGATACTGACAAGCATATGCTCGTCTGCATAATCAACAAGCGTCAGATAGGCGAGATGATGAAAATAATCAAGGCGCACCCCGGTACCTTTGCAAGCTTTGAAAAGGTCAACGAGGTGTTTGGAAACTTCAAAAGGAAGGTATAAAAACAGAAAAAGCACTTGCCGAAAGCGGACTTCTCATAAGGATGTTGACTTGAAAACGTGAATTTGCTACGCAGTAAACAAATAATTAACCCCGACAGATTTTTAATGGTCTGTCGGGGTTTGTTTAATTCTATTTGTGAGATCGGGATTGACTTATTCAATTTCTGTACGGATAGTAAGTGTGTTTGGAAGATTGAAAATATCCTTTTTCAAAAACAGTGGGTAAAAATACTCATCCTTCAATCTTTCAAACTCCAACCATTCAAATGTATGTAGGCGGCTTCCTTCATTTGATATGAATTGTTTTCCTCTTGTCAACAAATCTGTATCTGCTATATCCATTAAGAAATAAATGCAAAGCTCGTGATAATTGAGATTATCCACATCTTCTGTAAAAAACGCTTGATTCAACCAAAGCGGACGGACAATCTTAAGTATAACGCCCAATTCCTCTTGAACTTCTCTAATAATAGCATCTTCTGCCGTTTCACCTATTGCAACTCTTCCGCCCGGCAGATAGTAATATGGCGATCTATCGTCATGCATTGCCAAAATTTTTCCGTCAGAAACAATCATAGCACAAACTCTGTAATTGAACTTATCATTTCCTGACACAAAAGATATATCCATTTTCTTACCTCGCCAAATTTTAATCGTCTCATTTGTCGCAAGTTTTGCCTTTGTATCGCAAAGCCCATTCACTATTCTTCTACATATAATTGGTCAAATTGCCATTTCATAGGGTCCTCATAAATATATTTGTATATTTCGTTGTAGTCGTCCCGATTGCGTATAACGTGATCAAAAAACGATCTTTGCCATATTTGTTTATCGAACGGCGGTAATATTCCATCCTTGACCATTCTCGTATATTCCACAGTCGAATATCGTTTGAATGCTTGCACAATTGTTTACAATCTTGCTCTTGACAATGGAATCCGACCCTACGAACGTGAACATTCTTACGAGAACCAGCCTAGGCAAGTGCTTTTTCTTTATGCATAAAGGCTTATTTGCATGCACGCTCACATGCGGCCTTAATTCGCATGACAAATCTCGTTCCCGCGACGGTCACACAGACGCCAAGCGCCAGCGCGAGCGCCAGAAGAAGTGTAGATATTGCATTGGACAAGAATAGATCAAAATCACCCTCAAAGGCGCTTGACATCGTATAGTAGAGCGAGCCACCCGGGACGAGCGGTATAAGCGAGGGAATAATAAACGTGGTGGTCGGTGTCTTTAATACTCTTGATAAGACCTCGGAATAAATAGAGATCGCCATAGATACGATAAAGCATATCGCGGGCTCGCTCTCCATAAAAAATCCGAGCAGAGCGTAGAGCGAGCAGCAGAGTATTCCGCCGACCGTCGCCGCCAAAAGTCTTTTTCCTCTTATGTTGAAAATCAGCGCGAATCCAAGTGCTCCGATAGATCCACCGATTATCAAATTTAATTCCGTCATGCCGCGATACCTCCTATAAGGAACATAAACGTGACGTAGCCCGCCGCCATAGCAAGTGTCTGGATAAGCGCCTCGCTGAGACGGAGCCAGCCTGAAATACTGTCACCGAGCAAAAGATCGCGAAAGCCGTTGGTGAATACGACACCCGGAACGAGCAGCATTATGTTTCCGATAATGATCTTGTCCATTCCCGCAACAACTCCAACCTTCATGGCTCCGTATGCACCAAGCGTAACGAAAAACGCGCCGAGCGCCTTGGAAAATATCTTATTCAGGTGCACTCTATCCAGTAAAAATACCAGATTGCAAAGAAGAAATCCGATCAAAGCGGATACCAACGCCTCGGTGGCTCCACCACCGAAAAACACGGTAAATCCGCCTGCCGCAAGTATATTCGACAAGGCCTCAAGCCAAAACGGAATATGCTTTACCGACTTGATCTCACGAAGCCTTGAGGAAGCCTCATCAAACGTGGGATGACGGGAGCATATCTCCCTTGACAGATCGTTGAGTCTGTGCAGCCTCTCGAAATCGGTGCGCATGGTCTTTATTCTTCTTATCTGGGTGTAGTTTGTGTCCTTGGCGTAGACCGTGACGAACATACACGACGTGATGATAAAGACGTCGGTGCGGTAAAAGCCGACGGCTGTGCACATTCTTTCGATGCTGTCCTCTACTCTATGCACCTCCGCGCCTGCGAGAAGCATGTTCTCGCCGATATCAACTATCAATTCAAAATAATTTTGCATAGTAAACCTCCACAAAATTAGCAAGGTTATTGTAGCACACGCGGGGAATTTTGTCAATATTTTTCCCTATATTTATTTAGTGGTCAGAACGCCTTGACAGCAGTGCCGTTTTGTATTATAATGTGTGGGTGAAAAATAACGGAAAGGAGCTACGCCAATGAAAATGAAAGCCGAAGAAATGTATGCCCGAATGAACCCCTGGCGGCTCTTTTTCAAGGTAGCAATGCCCGGGATGATCAGTATGTTCGCTATGTCGATATACAGCATATTCGAGGGCATCTTTATAGGACAGACCTTGGGCGAGGGCGCGTTTGCGGCAATCAATATCGCTATGCCGCTTGTAATGATAAACTTCTCGCTAGCCGACCTTATCGGCGTAGGTGCATCCGCTCCGATCTCTATCGCTCTCGGCAAAAACGAGCACAAGACGGCAAACAACGTTTTCTCCTGCTCTGTTATTATGATTTTCATAGTATCGGTCATTATGGGATGCATTATGTTCTTTGCGGCGGAGCCTCTGGCAAGGCTTATGGGTGCGGACGACCTTTTGCTTGACACCTCTGTCCGTTATCTGCGCACCTGCGCGCTTTGCAGCCCCCTTGCCGCTATCTTCTTTGCAATGGACAATTACCTCAGGATAAGCGGCTTTGTCAAGACGAGCATGGTGATAAATATCGGCTGCAATCTTTTGACGCTGGTGCTTCTGAGCTTCTTCCTTCTCGTATGCAACATGGACGTTGTCGGCTCCGCGCTTGCGGTATCGATCTCCATGAGCTTGTGTGCTATTATAGCGATGATCCCCTTTGTCGCAAAAAAGGCTCTGCTTAAATTCAAAAAGCCCGAGTTCAGCGTTCCTATGGTCAAGCAGATAGCCGCCTGCGGCTCTCCCGTATTTTTGAACAACGTGTCGGGGCGTATATCCTCGATCCTGATCAATATTTCTCTTATGACCTTAGGCGCAGAGGCTCTCGGTGCGGGCGGCGGCCAGACTGCCGTTGCGGTCTACGCAGTCCTTATGTATTCAAGTGACCTTTGCTGGCCCTTGCTTTACGGAATTGCGGATTCCCTCTCCCCTGCGCTTGGCTACAACTGGGGCGCGGAGAAGTATGACAGAGTAAAGAAAATTGCAAAATGCGCCTATATCGGCACGGCGATCATCGGTGTTGTATCGACGTCGGTTCTCTTTTTCTTCCCCGACGTGATTGCGTCTTGGTTTGTAAAGGCTGAGGAGGTACGACTTCTCGAGATCTCCACACGCGCGATACGGATATTCTGCTTTGCGTATTTGTTCCGTTGGATAGGAGTTGTGACACAAAGCTTCTTCAGTGCGATTGGAAAGCCCTTGCAGGCGACTGTTTTGTCGGTGTCGATCGCTTTCGTATTCCCCACACTTCTGCTCGGTGCTCTCTGGAGCTTCGGACTCGACGGAATATGGTTCAACTTTGTGGGTGTAAACATACTTACGGCGGCGATTTCCGCGGTTCTTTTCCTGAGGTTAAGGAGAGAAATCAGGAAAAAGGAAATTGAGCAGGCGAATAAAAAAATTGAAATTTAAGAAAAGAAAAAGCAGAACGAGATTGTCGTTCTGCTTTTTTGGTGCGGATGAAGGGACTTGAACCCATATGAAATTGCTTTCACTGGAACCTGAATCCAGCGCGTCTGCCAATTCCGCCACATCCGCATATTAAGTTTTTGCGGGGGCAAAGGAATCTCCAAACCTGAATCCAGGCGCAGTCTGCATCCCGTAAGGCTTCGCCTTACTTATCGAGGTGCTTCGCACACTCGCAATTCCGCCACATCCGCATATTAAGTTTTTGCGGGGGGGCAAAGGAATCTCTAAACCTGAATCCAGGCGCAGTCTGCATCCCGTAAGGCTTCGCCTTACTTATCGAGGTGCTTCGCACGCTCGCAATTCCGCCATACCCGCGTATGAAGTAATAAGTAAGAGTGAATAGTGAAGAAGTCGCTCTTGCTATTACGTTTTGTCCTTTGATTTTTACACGGAGTGAGGTCTCCGAGGCAGGACTCTTGAAGGTCATATCTGCAACAAATGGTATTATACCTTATTTATCTTGTCTTGTCAATAGCTAAATGCAAAAATGTTTTTTAGTTTTTGCTTTCACTTCCCTTCTCGAACGTGGAAAGGAAGAGGCAGAGCGAGAAGGTGTAGATGCCGAGTCCGGAGGAAATTTTCAGCATCAGGTAGAGTGCCACTGTCCAGAGAACAAACGCGGATATTGCAGAAAATATATCGAGGATATTTTCGGCGCGGCGCTCCCCGAAAAGCGTTGCCGCGAGGCAAAATGTCATTCTGCCACCGTCAAAGCTACGCACGGGCAAAAGGTTTATCCCGCCTTGCAAAAGTGAGGACAGGGCGACAAATCCGAGCGCGCCGAAATGGCTATATTCGCCGTCTATAAGAAAGCGTGCGCAGAGCATTTCCGCATTGCTTGGGGTGATTTTGAAAAACGAAAATACTGCTATTGTAATCGTGATAATTGAAAGGTTGACAAGCGGTCCTGCGGCGGCGAGTAAAAATTCGTTTTTATAGGAGGTTATCCCCTCCTCTATATTGATTCGAACGCCCGAAAACTCAAATCTGATCTCCTTGATTTTGATATCAAGCACTCTTGCCGCTATGATATGTCCGCACTCGTGCAGGGTTGCCGAGAGCGTGTATAAAATTATAACGTCCACTCTGTCGGAGACAAGCATTGCCGCCGCCATTATGATGGCGCCAAGTCCAAGCTTTATTTTCTTCAATTTGCACCTCACCGCCTTTTGTCCTTAATAATATGATTCAAGGCTTAAATATATTATTAAATTTGGCGAAACGGCTTGACAATCACACGACTGCGATATATAATTATGATATATAAATATACGCATTTATAGGGGGACACTATGAACCTACAAATAAAAGACGATCTTATTCCCGGTACCAAGCTTCTTCGCTCCGATATGGGCGGCGTTACCGGACTTGAATTTTTATCAAAAATATTCTTCATCACCGACGGCGTTATGCTGACTCAGATACGCGAGATCTCGGGTATCGACGGCTCTACCCTCCAGAACTGGACAAAGCGCGGTTGGGTTGAAAACTCTAAGCTGAAAAAATACGACATAAATCAGGTAGCGCACATTCTTATAATCAACATGCTCCGCTCCTGCATGCAGCTTGACCGCATCTCCTTCCTTATCCAATACATCAACGGTCGCGTTGATGACAGGAGTGACGATATTATCGGGGATGCAGAGCTTTACGACTACATTTGCAAGATCCTTGACAGGCTTATGACCTACGAGCTCTGCTCCATAGGCTCTATCAGAGACGTTATCAAGGACGAGACAGTAGGCTACAAGGAAAATATTGAGGGCGCTAGAGACAGGCTGACAAACGCGCTTGAAATAATCATTGTCGCATATTACGCTACCCTTGTAAAAAAGCACTCCGACGAGAGGCTTGAGGCTATCTATACCGGGAGGTAACGGCTGTGAAAAAGACTGACGTTTTGGTAAACTCGCTGATCTATTCATTCTCGATGCTGATATCCTGCGTGGTCGTCATGCTTGCAGAGGCGCTTTTGACCCGTGTGCTTGGATCTATGTTCGTTTTAGATCCCCTAACGCTTTGCATTATTCGTGCGGTCGTATACTCGATAGGTGTACCCGCTCTGCTTGCAATTATGGCGTACAAGGAGGGCTATCGAACAGGATATTGCTCTGTGGCAGGCACTGCTGTCTCGGGGCTTATCGCTTCCCTTGCCCACTTCCTTTTCTCCCTCCTCTTCAGCTTCGAGGCCTTTGCATCGGGCGGCGTTAAATTCGTTGCCGCGCTTGTAAAATTCGGAGACAAGCTCAATCTCAAGAGCTTTTCGGGCAAGCTTTCACTCTTCGATTCTATTCCCTTCTTTTTCTTGTTCGCTCTTGTCTATATCGCCGCAATGATTATTTGCGGTAAGCTTGGCGAGAGGGCAAGAATAAGATCCCGCAAGGAGCTTACAGGCTCCCAAACAAACGTGGCGTAAGCCTGGAAGGGTAAAATACAGGATGATACTTGAAAACAAAGACTTCAAAATCATAATCGGCAAGAATATTCCCGAGACCGACGCGCCCGCAAAGCCCGAGGCCATCGACAAGCAGGAGCTTGTTTATACGATTGCCAACACAGTAGCCGAGGGCGGATTTAATCCCGTCTCCCAGCTTGTCGGATTCATAATTGCCGACGACCCTACTCACATCGCAAACTACAACAACGCGCGCACTCTCATAAACCGAATTGACCGCGACGAGCTTCTTGAGGACATGGTTCGGGTATACCTTGGCGTGCTTGAAAAGAAATACGGCACGAAAGACAGCGAAGATGATGACTGATATATCAAAAAAGATAACCGTATACACAAGTGACGGCGCTGTGGATACTCTGCCATTTTCCTCCTCGGTCTTGGCTCTCGGCACCTTTGACGGTGTGCATATCGCGCACAAGAGGCTTATTGAAGAGGCAAATGCACTCAAATGCTCCCTTTCGGCGGGCGGCGTGGGTGCGTGGTGCTTTGAAAAGAGCCCCGCCTCGATTATCAAGGAGATTGAGATACTGACACTGACCGAAAAGGATGAGAAAATCCGCCTTTTACTTGAGGCAGGTGCGGATTTTGTCGTATGCGCGAAATTTGAGGATTTCCGTACCACGTCCGCCGAGGATTTCATTCACGACGTACTGATCGGCACGCTTGGCTGTGTGGGTACGGTATGCGGCTACGATCATCGCTTCGGACACATGGGCAAGGGCGACTCCACTCTGCTTGAATCCATATTCGGCAAGGAAAACACTCTAACCGTTCCAAAGGTCACTCTTGACGGCGAGGAGGTCAGCTCCTCGGCAATCAGAGAGCATATCAAAAAAGGCGAGATGGAGATCGCAAGAAGGATGCTCTCTCGCCCTGTATCCTTTGCTTCTCCCGTGCTTGCGGGTAAGCGACTTGGCAGGCGGCTCGGCTTCCCTACCGCAAACCAGACCATTCCCCGCGGTTTTTCAACACTTCGCCGCGGAGTTTACGCGACGCGCTGCATCTTTGACGACGGGCAGAGCTTTATCGGAGTTTCCAACATCGGTATCCGTCCGAGCATCGAGTCGGGCGACGACCACATAATCAATTCCGAGACCTATATTATCGGGTACGACCAGGGCGAGCTTTACGGCAGAATGCTCAGGCTTGAGCTTTGGTCATATCTGCGCGACGAAATGAAATTCTCATCTCTTGACCGTCTTAAGGACGCCATTGAGAAGGACAAGAATAATTGCATCAAATTCTTTGATTCCCAAGAAAAATAACCCCAAAAAGGAGGACGCCATGAAAACAGGAAGGCTGAAAATACGGCTACTTTGCCTTATAATTCTAACCTTGATTCTCGCATCCTCCCTTTTATTTTTTTCTTCGGGTGCGGCAGGCGATCCGACTCCACCCACCCCCGAAAGCTGTCGCGCGGCCTGTCTTTACGACAAGACACACAACAAAATGCTGCTGATGGAAAACGCGGACGAGCTTCTCAACACCTCGACAAGCGCAAAGGTGATGACGGGCTATATTGCCTGCGAGATGCTCGCGGACAGGCTTGAAGAAAAGGTGACGGTAACCGAACAGATGCTGCAGGGGGCGAGCGGATACTCGATGCGCCTCAAGGTAGGTGAGGAAATCAAAATAATCGATCTTCTCTACGGTGCGATCTGCGGCTCCTACAACGATGCGGGCTACGTGCTTGCAAGTGTTTGTGCCGAAAGCTCACTTAAATTCGTTGAGCTTATGAATGACCGAGCAAAGTCTCTTGGGGCACTCTCCACAAGCTACACAAATCCCTTGGGCTACCCCGACAACGATGCGATGAAGACGACGGTTTCGGACACCCTCAAAATTGCTTTGGAGGCCTCCGACAACGAGCTTTATATGACGATCTCCTCTGCCAAAAGGCACGAGGTATCTGCCACAAATCTCTCTCCCGAAAGGACGATCTACAACAGAAATTATCTCATTTCATCAAGGACCACACAGGCCTACTACAACTCGGTATGTCAAGGCATGAACGCGGGCATTTCGGGTGAGGCGGGCGGCTGGAGCATCATCACGCTTGCACGTGACGACGGAGCAGACTACATCTGCATCATTCTCGGCGGCGCTGAGAGCGAGGACGGCAGTGAGATATTCGCCTACGATACCGCAAACAAGCTTATTGATTGGGCGTGCGACACCTACGATCTCTACAAGGTCTACTCTAAGGGTCAGGTCATTGGCAAGGCTGACGTCAGTATGACCGCGCTTGGAAGCGAGAAGATTGATTTTGCCGCGACGGATGACGTCGAGATATATATTCCCGTCCGTTCAAATCCCGATATATCCTACAAGATACTCTACGACTCGGACAGGCTTGTAGCTCCCATCAAGACGGGCGAGCGGATAGGAGTTGTACGCATCTTCTCGGACGGCGAGCTATTAGGCGAGGGCGAGATCGCTCTGACCCGGGACTGCGAGGCGAACGGATTCATAAAAATAATCGGCGCGATCGGCGACTACACCAAAAGCCGAGCGTTTATAGCGGCGATTATTTGCTTTGTCATTCTCTTGCCGATCACTCTCTTTGTAAAAAGTCGCGGTGTGGGATTGCGAAAAAAATACAGAAGATACTGATAATAAAAATGAGGCAGTCCGATTTGGACTGCCTCGTTTGTTTATGGATTAAGCCTTTTCGCTATCCTCTGCAACACCCTTTATCGATGCAACGAGTCCTGCGATATTCTGTATCTCGGAGGGGATGATGATCTTTGTCGCCTTTCCGTCTGCGACCTTTTCAAAGGTCTCAAGGCTCTTGATCGCTATCATTCCTTCACCGGGCTTTGCCTCGTTTATCATTCTGATACCGTCTGCCGTTGCCTGCTGGATCTTGAGGATAGCCTCTGCTTCACCCTCTGCTCTGAGCACCTGAGACTGCTTTTCTGCCTCTGCCTTGAGGATCTGAGACTGCTTTTCTGCCTCTGCGCCAAGGATCTTGGACTGCTTCTGTCCCTCTGCAACGAGAATTGCAGAATTCTTTTCACCCTCTGCGCGAAGGATGGCTTCTCTTCTCTCACGCTCTGCCTTCATCTGCTTTTCCATCGCGTCCTGGATCTCTCTGGGCGGTATGATGTTCTTAAGCTCAACGCGGCTTACCTTGATTCCCCAAGGGTCTGTTGCTTCGTCAAGAATAGCGCGCATCTTGGAGTTGATGATGTCACGCGAGGTAAGCGTGCTGTCAAGCTCCATCTCACCGATGATGTTACGGAGAGTGGTAGATGTGAGGTTCTCAATAGCGGTCATAGGTGTTGCGTGACCGTAGGTATAGAGCTTTGCGTCTGTGATCTGATAGAACACGACGGTGTCTATCTGCATTCTTACGTTATCCTTTGTAATAACGGGCTGGGGCGGGAAGTCTGCCACCTGCTCCATCTTATTTATCTTCTTTGCGATCCTGTCAACAAAGGGGATCTTGAAGTGTACGCCCGTGCCCCACGTGGTATGGTATCCGCCAAGACGCTCGATGACAAATGCCTTTGCCTGAGGAACAACGTGAATGTTCGAAATGATAGTGATAATGACGATTACTGCGAGTATTGCGGGTATAATAAGCCATTCCATAGTGATATTCCTTTCTATAATGAGAATTTATTTTAAGTGCGCTTGCATATAAGCTTTACGCCCTTGATTTCTACGATTACAACGCTTTCGCCTTCGGCAGCCTTCTCGGAATCGTTCTCCATTCGTGCGGTCCATATCTGACCGTTGATCTTAACCGCTCCGCGTTCCTCAAAATTGTCGATATCATCGACAACTCTGGCACTGCGGCCGATAAGAAGATCGGTATCCGTCTTTTCCTGCCCCACCTTTTTTACAAGGTACTTTTTGAATACGGTCTTGGCAAGCACCAAGAAAAGCGTTGAAAGCGCGATGAATACAACTATCTGTATCCACCAATCCAAGTTGCAAAGCGCCAAAACAAGTGATGCGACAGCGCCGGGTAAAAACCACATGGCAACCATCTCACAGGTCTCTGCCTCTGCCCAAAGTGCGGCGATAAATACGACCGCCCAAACGATAGCCCAACCGTACATTCCCATAATAGTATGTCCTCTCTCTCATATTTATTCGAGCCTTGGGAAAATCGAAAATGAATCCCCCTGCTCTATCTTGATTCTATTATACCACGCAGTCAAGTGATTGTCAATAGCATTCGCCCGAAATATTGCACAAACTTTCTTTTCCCAAATAGTATATTCTGCACAAAGAACGTTTCTTTTACGTACAATTTCATAATAAACTCCTTTCGGGATTAATTTCATGCTTATATAAAAATTCTTTAGACTTAGCTTTGAGGATAATTTGACTCATTGTGGTGAATTTGAGCAATTTTCTCGATATCTTCCTTGTCTATAATACCCCTATCGTATGCTTCCTGCAACGACAAGCACTCTGATTTGTCGGATGACACCATTTGTATTGAGCTGCCGCTTTTGTATTTGAACTCAACTCCCGCAACGGTTTCGGTATGGGGCTCACCCGATGCGCCATCGTTGAACAATGCCGCTTCATATTCTCCACATATTTCATGGGAAGACGTTTCTTCAGTATATGTCATCAAAAGGTATTTACCGTAATAAAATGCCAAGGTGTATTCTTGCTCTTCCCCACCGTTATTCTTTGCAACAAATTCTGAGTATTTTTCTGCCAGATACTCCTTGCCGAAGCAGTTATGATCTTTGGCAAGCTTGGCGATATCCTCTTTTCTTAATATCTCGTCGGCGCAAGCTTCTGTAAGAGAATAAAGCTCGCCGTCGTTCCATATTTGTATCCTTCGCCAATCGTCGAAAAAGGTTATGCCGGATATCTCACTTCCTCCACCGCCGCTTGTGTCGGGGTAGCCGAGTGCATCACACTGCAATATTAATGCAACCGACTCATTATATATGCCGTAGCATCTTACGATCTCGCATTTAGCATCGGAATCTTTATCGATAAGTCCGTCTTCAATGAGGCTATCTCTGTAATCGTCCAAGATACGCGCCAGCAGCTTTTCATCCGGATAATCCATATCGGCTATGCTCTGCTCACACGCAGAAAACACAGACAATGCTAACAGCAAGACCAGTATGATGCTTATAAATTTTAAGCCTTGTGAATTTGCGGTTGATTTCATGATCATTCCTCCTTTAAAGAAAATAAAAAACACATAGATAGTCTGCGAATGCTCCTTCGCGGTCTCTATGTGTGGTTGTTTATTTTATTGGAACCGCGCGCGGGCAATAGAGTTATATGGCTCCATACCTTATTATAACATTTTCAAGACGAAAAGTCAATGTTTCAGAACGACTTTTTGTGTTTTCTATGGTCAAAATGTTTAAGAAAGTGAAAATGCAAGCCTTGGTATTTATATATATATGCAAATATTATTAAAATATGGTGAAATAGTGCAAAAACTGTTGTCTTGCAGAGGAAAATGTGTTATAATTTATAGTGAATAAATATTTTCTCGCGAGGTACACTTATATGAAATATCTTGTTCTCATTCCCGACGGAATGGCAGACGAAAAAATAGAGGCGCTTGGTAATAAAACTCCCATGGCGGCGGCTGACAAACCCACCACAGATATGCTTGCCGCAAAATCTATCGTTGGTACCGTTTCCAACGTGCCGCAAGGCATGGTCCCCGAAAGCGATACCGCAAATATGGCTATACTTTCCTTTGACCCTAAGGTGTACTCCAAGGGTCGCTCACCTCTTGAGGCGATGAGCATGGGACTTACCATGGAGCCCGATCACGTTGCTTACAGATGCAATATAGTTACTCTCTCCGACGAGGGCGAGTATGACGAGAAGATAATGCTTGACCACAGCGCCGACGAGATCACCACCGCAGAGGCGGACGAGCTTATCAAGGCTCTTGACGCCGCTCTCGGCAACGACATTCTCCGCTTCTACACAGGCGTAAGCTACCGCCACTGCATTCTCTGGCACGGCGGCAACGATAAATATAACTTTATGCGCCCCCACGACATTCTCGGTCAGTGCATAAAGGATCATCTCCCCCACGGCGAGGACGGCAAGGTCTTCTACGAGCTTATGCGCAAGAGCTGGGATATACTGAACCACCACCCCGTAAACGAGGCAAGACGCGCGCGCGGACTTCGCCCCGCAAACTCTATCTGGCTCTGGAGCCCCGGCAAGAAGCCTGCTCTCCCCTCCTTTAAGGAAAAATGGGGGTTAAAGGCTGCCGTTATCTCTGCTGTTGACCTTATCAAGGGTATCGGTATCTGCGCCGAAATGACATCCATTGACGTTGAGGGCGCTACAGGTAACGTACATACCAACTACGACGGTAAGGCGCAAGCCGCAATAAACGCCTTCAAGGAGGGCTACGAGTACGTTTACGTACACGTTGAAGGTCCCGACGAGTGCGGTCACCGCGCGGAAACCGAAAATAAGGTCCTCGCGGTTGAGCTTATCGACAAAAAGATACTCAAGCCCGTTTACGAATATCTTGTTTCCTCGGGTGAGGACTTCAAGATAATGATCCTTCCCGATCATCCCACCCCCGTTCGTCTCCGCACACACACTATCGATCCCGTTCCCTTTATGATCTATTCCTCTACTGAGGAAAAGTCCGGCGTTGCTCACTTTACAGAGGAGAGCGCAGGCGCGACAGGTCTTTACGTTCCCTCGGGATATACTCTGATGGAGCTTCTGACCGAAAAATAAAATTTCAGCCCTCAGGGCATGGAGATAATATGGAAAACAAAAATCTCGATCCTAAGCTTGATTTGGTTGATCAAGCCGAGGATCAAGAAACAACATACGCCGAGGAAAATTCCGAGGCGGCGATTGAGGAGACCGAGGCGGAAGTCGAGGGCACCGAGGCGGAAGTCGAGGGCACCGAGGCGGAAGTCGAGGGCACCGAGGAAAAAGCCGAGGGCGATGAGGAAAAGTCCGACGACAAGAATTGCCCCTGCCGCAAGCGTGCGATACTTTCCTCCGTATACGATATTATAGAGATCTTCGCACTTTCGATAATTGCCGTTATTATAATATTCTCCTTCTGCATAAGGCTTTGCCGCGTCGACGGTCACTCTATGCAGACTACCCTTGACGACGGCGAGCGCATTATCGCCTACGATATTTTCTACACCCCCAAGCAAGGCGATATAGTGGTATTTCACCTTGTAAACGACAACTTCAAGCGCCCTCTTATTAAGAGAGTTATTGCAACCGAGGGTCAAGAGGTGGAGATCAATTTCACTGATATGACAATTTACGTTGACGGTGTTCTTTACGACGACGAGCACGCCTACTACGATGGCGGATGCTATATCATCAAGATAGACTTTGACACTCGCTATATGTCAAATGAGGACGGCGACACGGTTTACCGCGCAGTCGTGCCCGAGGGCAAGATATTTGTTCTCGGTGACAACCGCAACAACTCTACCGACTCCAGAAGCGTGACGGTAGGCTTTGTTGACGAGGACTGTGTTCTCGGTAAGGCAATTCTGCGCCTCAAGCCCTTTACTATATTTGATTAATTCAAGGACGGAGGTTAAAATGCCCTCAGAAATTATACAGTGGTTTCCCGGCCACATGGCCAAGACAAGGAGAATGATATCCGAAAATCTCAAGAACGTTGACGTTGTTATCGAGATACTTGACGCGCGCATTCCCCTCTCCTCAAGAAACCCCGAAATAATCAAGTTGAAAGAAAACAAGCCCTCTCTTATTATACTAAACAAGGCGTCGCTTGCAGACCCCCGAGAAAACAAGCGCTGGGTCGAGTATTACAGCACGGAAAACTCTGCCTGCATCCTCGTTGACTGTCTAAGTGGCGAGGGACTTAACAAGATACTCCCCGCAATCAAGCTTTTGCTTAAGGACAAGATAGAGAGATACGAGAGTAAGGGCATGATCGGTCGCCGTCTCTTTGCAATGGTGCTCGGTATCCCGAACGTTGGAAAATCTACCCTTATAAACAAGCTCTCGGGCTCAAAGAAGGCAAAGGTTGAAAACCGACCCGGTGTTACACGCGACAAGCAGTGGGTTTCCACCGGAATCGGCGTTGATCTCCTCGATATGCCCGGTATTCTCTGGCCCAAGTTCGAGGACAGGACGGTTGGCGAAAATCTGGCACTTACAGGCGCGGTCAAGGACGATATTCTTGACATCGAGTCGCTTGCAATGGTGCTTTGCAACCGCATGAAGACGCTCTACCCCGAGACGCTTGCGGCTCGCTACAAGCTTGGCGATCCTGAATCTCTTGCAGATATGGGCGACTACGAGCTTCTCTGCCTTATCGGTAAAAAGCGAGGCTTCCTTGTCTCGGGCGGTGAGATCAACACCGAGAGAACTGCCGACATGCTGCTTGACGAGCTCCGCTCCTCAAAGCTTGGCAGGATCACACTTGACAGAATAAGATCGGAGGAATAAAATGCCCGATTATTCAATAGAGCAAGCGCTGCATGAATGCGGCTACACCTACGTCTGCGGAGTTGACGAGGCGGGACGAGGTCCGCTTTGCGGTCCTGTCTTCGCCGCCGCCTGCATTCTCCCCGACGGACTTTACATAGAGGGTCTTAACGACTCCAAAAAGCTGACCGAAAAAAAGCGCGAAAAGCTATTTGACATCATAAAAAAAGAGGCCGTTGCATACTGTATCGCATCGGCAAGTGTTGAGGAGATAGACGAGCTTAATATTCTTGAAGCTGACCTTCTTGCAATGCGCCGCGCCATTGACGGTCTTTCACAAAAGGCGGATTTCGCCATCATTGACGGAAATATCGCGCGCGACTTCCAGATCCCCGCGAAGGCTGTAGTCAAGGGTGACGCGACAAGCATGAGCATTGCCGCGGCAAGCGTGCTTGCAAAGGTTGCCCGTGACCGAATCTGCGCCGACCTTGACCGCTACTACCCCGAATACGGCATCGCAAAGCACAAGGGCTACGGCACAAAGGCGCATATGGACGCGCTTCGCAAATACGGCCCCTCGCCCATACACAGAAAGAAATTCATCCGTTTTCTTGACGAGGAATAATTATGTCCAAGACCGAAAAGCAGATCATTGGCAGGCTTGGTGAGGATCTTGCCGCCGACATCCTCTTAAAGGACGGCTATACTATTACCGCCAAGAACGTTCATATGGGCAAAAACGAGATCGATATAATTTGTGAGGACAAGGACTTTATCGTATTCGTTGAGGTAAAGACACGCTCCTGTCTCTATCCCGAAAGCGGCGACTTTGGAACGCCTGCATATGCGGTCGACTATGATAAGAGACGCAACACGGTCAAAGCGGCGCGTGATTATCTCTACTCTCATCCCTCGGAAAAGCAACCGAGAATTGACGTTATAGAGGTCTATCTGCAAGCATCAAGCGAGCCAACCCTCACCCCCAAGCCGATAAAGCTAAATCACATTCGTAACGCCTTTGATGCAAGGGGCAGACGAACACACTAAAGGGTGGATCATGAGAAATTTATCGCTTATCGACACGCACTGTGATACCGCGTTTGAGCTTTATCACAGGAGTCAAGGAATAATAAAAAACAATTGCCACATAAGTCTTGACGGTGCGGCAAAATATGACAAATACGCGCAATTCTTCGCCGTTTGGGCGAACAGCAAAAGGACCGATGACGAATGCTTTGAGGATTTTATCGCAATAAGCGACAATCTTAAAGGCGAAATTCAAGCAAATTCGGACAAGATAAGTCTTTCACTAAGCTTTGAGGAAATGAAAAGCGCGTGGGATCAGGGCAAGCGCGCCGCCTTCCTTGCAGTCGAGGACGCAAGGATCCTTGGCGGCAGAATCGAGAGACTTGATATTCTACGCAAGCGCGGAGTCAAATATCTGACGCTCCTATGGGGCGGCAAGACCTGTATCGGCTCTTCGCACGACTGTGAGGGCGGACTTACCGATTTCGGGCGCGAGGTCGTGAGAAAATGCTTTGACTGTGGCATTCTTCCCGATATTTCACACTCCAACGAGGAGGTAAGCGACGAGGTTTGCGCCATTGCGCTTGAATACGGCAAGCCATTTATCGCTTCCCACTCAAACTCCTATTCTCTTTTCCCGCACACGAGAAATTTAAGAAAAAAGCATCTTGATGCCATCATAGCCTCAGGCGGAATAGTTGGCATCTCCCTTTGCCCCTATCACCTGCGCGACATGAGTGACGGAGGTGAATGCACCGCTCTTGACGTATTTGCACACATAGACAGCTATATGGAGCTGGGCGCAGAGGACGTCTTGGGTCTTGGCTGTGACCTTGACGGAACAGATCTCCCCATTGGCTTTTCGGGAGTCGGAGATCTTTATAAAATTGCAGACATCTGCCTATCCCACGGATATTCCGAGGAAACGGTAGAAAAAATATTCTATAAAAACTTTTACACCTTTTTAGAAAGAAACTTTTAAAAACACGAGGACAAAACAATGAACTACCAAAGCACACGTGGAAAAAGCGGCGAATCACTTTCTGCCGCACAGATCATCAAGCAGGGACTTGCTCTTGACGGCGGACTCTTTATCCCCGACGAGATCCCCACACTTACACAAGAGGAAATAAAGACTCTTTGCGCTCTTTCTTACCCCGAAAGAGCAGCCACGATACTTGCAAAATATCTTACCGACTATACATACGACGAGCTTCTCGCCGACTGCCGCGCGGCTTACTGCGAGGAGTCCTTCCCAGGTGGCGCCGCTCCTATCGTTAAGGCGAAGGACGGCATCTACTCCCTTGAGCTTTGGCACGGTCCTACTGCGGCGTTCAAGGACATGGCTCTCCAGATAATGCCCCGTCTTCTCTCTCGCGCGCTTACAAAGACGGGCGAGGAGCGCACCGCGCTTATTTTGGTTGCAACCTCGGGTGACACCGGCAAGGCGGCTCTTGAGGGCTACAAGGACACCCCGAAGATCAAGATCATGGTATTCTATCCTGTTGACGGCGTTTCGCGTGTCCAGAAGATGCAGATGGCAACTCAGACGGGCGACAACGTGAACGTTACCGCTATCTACGGTAACTTTGACGATGCGCAGACAGGTGTTAAGAAGATATTCTCCGACAATGACGCGGTTGCATATCTTAATGACAAGGGCTACTTCTTCTCAAGCGCCAACTCGATAAACTGGGGCAGACTTGCACCGCAGATCGTTTACTACGTGTCCGCTTACTGCGATATGCTCAACTCGGGCGAGATCAAGATGGGCGAGAAGATCAACGTTTGCGTTCCCACAGGTAACTTTGGTAACATTTTTGCGGCATACCTTGCAAAGCTTATGGGTCTTCCCTTAGGCAAGCTTGTATGCGCGTCCAACCAGAACAATATTCTTACCGATTTCTTGAACACAGGTAAGTATGACAGAAACCGCGACTTCCACTGCACAATGTCTCCCTCTATGGACATTCTGATCTCCTCCAACCTCGAGCGTCTCTTGGCTCTCAGCGCAGGTAAGGAGGCGACCGCCACTTACATGCAGGATCTCGCAGAAAAGGGCGTTTACGAGGTCTCCGCTGACATTAAGGCGAAGATAGACGAAAACTTCTGCGGCTACTGCGCAGACGAAAATGAGACCGCGGCTATCATCAAAAAATACTTTGAGGAGTACGGCTATCTTGCCGACACTCACACCTCGGTTGCGCTCTGCGCGGCAGAAAAATACATTGCAGAGACAGGCGACAAGACTCCTATGGTCGTAGCGTCTACCGCAAGCCCCTACAAGTTTGCCGCAGACGTTTGCGCTTCGCTTGGACTTGAGAAGCCCGAGGACGACCTCGACGCGCTTGACATGCTTGTAAATGCGACAAATACCGAGATCCCCTATCCTCTGCGCGGTATTGCAGAGAGACAGGTGAGATTTAACGAGACCGTCAAGGCCGAGGATATGCTCGCGGCGGTCAAGGCTTACATTGACTAAAACCGACTAATTTTAAAAAAGAAAACCCCCGCGAAAAGCGGGGGAAAGAGCTTCTTTTTTGATTTGGATGAACTTATTTCTGTTCGGGCTTGAAGGTTGCGCAGACAGTCTCGCTTGACGCGTGTGCGCTTGCAGGGCCTACGTTGATGTGCTCTGCCGTGCAGTAGCACTCACCGTCGTGGTATGCACAGCTCTTAACTGCACAGTTGATGCCCTTGATGTGTTCCTTACAGCATCCGTTCTTTCTCGAATCGTTCATTTCGTTATCATCCTTTCATTTATGAAGACGGCTATGCCGCTCTTCCTCGATCTTCGGCACAGCCGCAATACACCGCTTGCCGATATTATGATTATTCCCCGTTTATATCCCGATTATTTATTTTTTTGAGGTGAAAAAATGGCAATTTTCGTGCTTTCCGATCTGCATCTGTCCACCGATTCGTCGATGAACAAATCTATGGACGTTTTTGGCGACCGCTGGCGCGATTATATGCAAAAAATTCAAAAAAATTGGAACGCGGTCATCGGGGAGAACGACACGGTTATAGTGCCCGGTGACATTTCCTGGGCAACGAGGCTTGAGGAGGCGTATGCCGATCTTGATTTTCTGAACAAGCTTAACGGCACAAAGCTGCTTGGCAAGGGCAATCACGATTTCTGGTGGGCTACCGCCTCGAAAATGTATAAATTTTTTGAGGAGCACGGCTTTGACACCCTCAAAATTCTCTATAACAACGCTTTCGTCGTAGAGGACAGGATAGTTTGCGGTACGCGAGGCTGGTTCCCCGACGAATCAAGGCAGGTTACCGTTGGTGACGTGGACTATCAGAAGATAGTCAACCGCGAGGTCGGGCGACTTAAATTGAGCCTTGAGGCGGCAAAAAGATTGCAGGACGAGGAGCGCGAGCAAAACGGGCGCGAATTGCCCATTGAGGTCTTTCTTCACTTTCCGCCCATCTGGTGCGATCTCTCTATGCAGGAGATGCTTGACACCCTCACCGAGTACGGCATCAAGCAGGTATATTTCGGTCATATTCACTCCTCTTACAATATGCCCCGCTCATTCGAGCATCAAAATATGACGTTTACGCTGACATCGTCTGATTTTTTGAATTTTTATCCCTTAAAAATATAAAAAACTATTGACAAAACAGTAAAAAAACGATAAAATAATATATTAGTGATGTGTATTTCTTTCTATAAATAAATACGCGACTAAATGACGTAAGTTAATAATTTTTGGATCAAATATCCGGAGGAATTTTAAAATGACACTTGTAAAATGTGAAAAGGCCGAAAAGAGCACGTACAGACTTGAATTTTCGGTTGAAAAATCTGTTTTCGACGCGGCTTGCGAAAAGGTTTACCGCAAGCAGGTAAAGAAGATCACAGTTCCCGGCTTCAGGGCAGGTAAGGCTCCCCGCGCTATCATCGAGAAGATGTACGGCAAGGGTGTATTCTACGAGGATGCTATAAACGATCTCATTCCCGAAAACTATGCTGCCGCTCTCAAGGAGGCAGGCATCCAGGCTGTCGGTCAGCCCGAAATGGATATCGTTTCTCTTGATGATAACGGTCTCGTTCTCTCTGCAATAGTTCCCGTTAAGCCCGAGTGCAAGATCGAGGGCTACAAGGGCCTCGCTGTTGAAAAGAAGGTTGAGCCCGTAAGCGACGAAGAGGTTGAGCACGAGATTCAGACAGTTCGCGAGAGAAACTCCCGCGAGACTGATGTTGAGGACAACACTCCCGCAGAGATGGGCGACGTGGCTAAGCTTGACTACGAGGGCTTCTGCGACGGCGTAGCCTTCGTTGGCGGTAAGGGCGAGAACTACTCCCTTAAGCTTGGCTCCGGCAACTTCATTCCCGGCTTCGAGGAGCAGGTTGCAGGTCACGTTATCGGCGAGGAGTTTGACGTAAACGTTACATTCCCCACCGAGTACCACGCTGAGGACCTTGCAGGTAAGGCAGCAGTATTTAAGTGCAAGATCAACGGAATCACAAAGGTTGAGCTCCCCGCTCTCGACGACGATTTCGCAAAGGACGTATCCGAATTCGATACCCTTGATGAATATAAGGCAGACCTTAAGGCAAAAATCGAAAAGAGACACGAGAACGCGGCTGACGCTGAGTTCGAGGAGAAGATCGTTGAGGCTCTTATCGAGAAGCTTGAGGCTGAGATCCCCGAGGCTATGTTCGAGACCGAGACCGAGAACTTTGTTCGCGACTACGACAACAAACTCCGCCAGAGCGGTCTTGATCTCAAGACATACTTCCAGTACACAGGTCTTACACTCGAGACTCTCCGTGAGCAGATGAGACCCCAGGCCGAAAAGCAGGTAAAGGCTCGCCTTGCTCTTGAGGCTGTTGCGGCTGCAGAGGCTATTGAGGTTACCGAGGAGGATCTCGCCGCTGAGTACGCTCTCATCGCTGACACATACAAGATCGACGCTGACAAGGTTCGTGAGTTTGTTGACGAGGCTGTGGTTAAGGCTGACGTAAGCGTTAGAAAGGCTATGCAGGTTGTCAAGGACAACGTAAAGGCTCCCAAGAAGGCATCTAAGCCCAGAAAGAAGAAGGTAGCTGAGCCTGTAGCTGAAGAGGCCGCTCCCGCAGAGGAAGCAAAGGTTGAGGAATAATTCCCTACCAAAGCCCAAATAATTTTTGAACAATAAAAAGGTAGCGCCGTGGACAATATACCGTTTCACGGCGCAAACTTTCCATTATATGAAAGCGAGGTTATAAAGAATGGATAACTCCGTAATCCGTAACGCTCTTGTTCCCATGGTCGTCGAGCAGACGGGCAGAGGCGAGCGCTCATACGACATTTTCTCAAGACTTTTAAACGACCGTATCATATTCCTCTCGGACGAGGTTAACGACACAACAGCCTCTCTCGTTGTGGCGCAGATGCTCTTCCTTGAGGCGCAGGACCCCACGAAGGATATCTCCTTCTACATCAACAGCCCCGGCGGCTCGGTTACTGCAGGTATGGCTATCTATGACACAATGCAGTACATCAAGTGCGACGTTTCCACCATCTGTATCGGTATGGCGGCAAGCATGGGCGCGTTTCTTCTCGCAGCCGGTACTAAGGGCAAGAGAATTGCTCTTCCCCACAGTGAGATCATGATCCACCAGCCCCTCGGCGGCGCTCAGGGTCAGGCAAGTGATATCAAGATCCGCGCAGAGCTTATCCTCCGCACTCGCGATATGCTCAATAAGATCCTTTCCGAAAAGACCGGTCAGCCTATCGAGAGAATCGAAAAGGACACCGACAGAGATAACTTCATGACCGCAGAGCAGGCGCTTGAGTACGGTATCATCGACAGGATCATTACAAGACACGAATAATCGACATTTTAAGGCAGGTAGGAGTCCCCCTCTCTGCCGCGAAAGGTATTTTTATAATGGCATCTAACAGTGGAAAATCACACAACCCTACCCTGCGCTATTGCTCCTTCTGCGGACGTAATGAAAATCAGGTCAGCTTCCTGATCCCCTCGTCCTCGGGCGTATACATCTGCGACAACTGCGTTGAGTCCTGCGCCGAGATGATCGAGGAAGCAGAGAGAAGCATGCAGTCGGCAGAGTCTACCTCTCTCACCTTTGAGAGTCTGCCCAAGCCTATGCAGATCAAGGCGACTCTTGACGAGCACGTGGTTGGTCAGGAGGAGGCTAAAATTGCCCTCTCGGTAGCGGTATACAATCACTACAAGCGAATCCTTTCCAAGGCGACCCAAACGGGCGGCAGACGGCACAAAAAGCAGCAGAGCGCCGATGACGGCGTTGAGATTCAGAAGAGTAACGTGCTCCTCTTGGGTCCTACCGGTGTTGGTAAGACGTATCTTGCGCAGACTCTTGCAAAGACACTCAAGGTTCCCTTTGCAATTGCCGACGCGACCACTCTTACAGAGGCGGGCTACGTTGGTGAGGACGTTGAGAACATTCTTCTCCGTCTTATTCAGGCGGCAGACTTTGACATTGAGCTTGCAGAGCGCGGAATCATTTATATCGACGAGGTTGACAAGATCTCGCGTAAGAGCGAGAACCGCTCTATCACCCGTGACGTTTCGGGTGAGGGCGTTCAGCAGGCGCTCCTCAAGATCCTTGAGGGCACTGTTGCAAACGTTCCCCCTCAGGGCGGACGAAAGCACCCCAACCAGGAGTTTATTCGCATAAACACCGAGAACATTCTCTTTATCTGCGGCGGCGCGTTTGACGGCCTTGACAAGATAATTGAGAACAGAAAGGGCAAGCGACTCATCGGCTTCTCGAACTTTGAGGAGAAGGCGGCGACAACCGAGCAGAAGGCGGGCATTTACGGCGACGTTACCGCACACGACATAGTAAAGTACGGACTTATCCCCGAGCTTGTCGGCCGTTTGCCTGTCATAGTTTCCTTGACAGAGCTTGATAACGACGCGCTGGTGCGAATCCTCAGAGAGCCTAAGAACGCGGTGCTGAAGCAGTATATGAAGCTCTTCGCACTTGACGGTGTAAGACTTACCTTTACCGACGATGCGCTTGACAGTATAGCGGCGCTTGCGACCGAGAGAAAGACGGGCGCGCGCGGACTCCGCTCTATTATCGAGGGCTTTATGACTAAGATAATGTACGAGATCCCCTCGCGTGACGACGTTGAGGAGGTTGTGGTCACCAAGGAATGTGTGACCGACGGAGCTGAGCCCAAGCTTATCCTCAAGGTGGCAGAATTGCCCCAAGTGAGTGAGGGTTAATAAAGACAAAAGGAACGGCGGTTGCCGTTCCTTTTTGATTCTATTACCTCACGGCAACAATAGCTTGGAAAGTTTTCGCTCAAGCCTTTTTCAAAAGGCTTGGCTGAGCCGCCGAGCGCGGCGGTCGCCCTCCGCAGAGGG
>JAFWXY010000163.1 GCA_017522905.1 Clostridia bacterium | reverse complement strand
TCCGTAAGGATTTGCAGAGGGGAACACACAAGTGGGGGTTCCCCTTTCTCTACATAGGGTTACTTTTAATCGTTCTCCGCTTTTCTTTTGGCAAAAGAGGCGCAAAAGAAAAGCTAACAAAAGAAAGACGCCGCAAGGGAGATTTCGCCCTCTGCGGAGAGCGACCAACGCTCCGCGCGTTGGATCGGCGCCGCCTTTTGGAAAAGGCGGGCGAAAACTTTAAAAGAGGGTTGTAGCCGGATTATCTTGTTGTAAATCTGGCGCGTGTTCTGTAGAGATCCAGCGGGTCGGAGCCGCCCGTCAGGATAAGCCTGCTCTCGCGCTCCGAGCGGCGTGCCTTGATCGGTCTTTCCATGCACATGTACCGCAGCTCATCATAAATATGATCTTCACCCGTTGTGTCAACGTCCTCGACGTCCGTGCTGTCGTAAACGAGACACGGAAAGGTGCGTATAAAATTGCGGCAGCTCGAAAAAACGTATAGCCTCGCTCTGCCCTCGCCGTCTATGGCAAGGCGGTTATGTACCTGCATCTTGCCCGCTATCCGCGAGTTGTCCGCGCGGTCAAAGTAGACGCCATGCTTTTCCATTATCTCGCCGATAGACTCACCGCCGTTCTTCTGAAATATCGCGGGGTCGGCAATCCCGCCGATATGACGACCGCGGAGATTCTCGTCCTCTTCCTCAATGCGCCTTATCTCACTCGCTACGCGCGAGGCGTTCCACCTGACCCCCTCGTTGGGTGTACCCGTACAGCCGTAAAGCTCGCGGATGCGGTAAAGCACACCGTCCTTGTCCTCGGCATACCAGCCAACCGAAAAGGGCCTTGAATATCCCCAGTCAAAGGAGCGGTAGACCTTCCACTCGCGCGGTACCCTGAAGGGAGAAATTACGTGCGTGCCGCGACGCTCGTGATATGAGTCGGGGTCGTTTCGCCACTCGGTAAAGACCTGACCCGAAAAGCCGTTCCAATCGCCGTAAAGCAGTGCCGCGCGCTCCGCATCGGGGAGAGACGCAAGGCGCGTCAGATACTCAGGCGAGTTTTCAAGCAATATCTTGTTGTCAAATACCGTGCTGGGAACAAATACCCTCGACTTTCGCCGCACCTCCTCGTGGCCGTCGGGAAAGCGTACCTTGACCTCCTCCCAGATCGTGGTAAGAGGGGGCGCGGGAGTGATGAATCGCTCCTTTACCCATCCGTGCCCGATTCCGCCCGGGTTTGCCTGCGCTCTCATATAACAGCGCGTGCCCGCTCCCGAGGGTCGGTTTCGCGAGAAGAGATAGCTGTACTCGTCAAAGGTGAACTGCGTCAGCTCGTCAAAGTCGATAAAATCATACCTCTTGCCCTGATAGTTGTAGCGGTCGTCGGTGTGCGCCAGCGAGCCGAAATATATCTTCGCCCCCGAGGGGAAGAGCCAAAAATGCTTACCTTCATTGTAAATCGCACCCGGACACGCGCCCGAATATATCTCGTGCGAGCGGTCGATAAGCTCGGACAATTGAGGATAGGTCTTGCGGAGAATGAGTCCGCGGTAGTGCCCGACGTTTATCTGACGGAGAGCCTCGGCTAAAGCGCAATCACTCTTGCCGCCGCCCGCCGCGCCGCCGTATAGTGCCTCGTCCTCAAGTCGGCGCATAAACTCGACCTGCTTTGGCTGGGGCGTCCAGATAACTCTCTTTCCCTCTCTCCGCATTTTATCCCCCGCCCCTCCCGTAGCTATCCTCCTCGCAGAGCTCCGAAACAGGGTCGCAAAGCTCTGAGACAGGGTCGCAAAGCTCTGAGACAGGGTCGATGAGGTCGGCTTGCGGCAATTCTACGATGCCGCCCTCGCCAAGCTCGATGCCGATCCCCTTTTCGCTCCAGCGCTCGGGCTGGCGGTTCTTGAGCCAGAAGATAGACGCGCGGAGATCGGGCGGTACGTAGTCCTCGTCGTCGGCAACCGCAAGCTCCTCGTATTCGCGTATCTTCTTGCCCGTAACAGGGTCGAAATCAACGCGCTTCAGCTTGTGGGTCTTTTTGGTCAGTACGTTGTAGCCCGTGGCGCGCTTATATATCGCCTCGACTACCGAAAAATCCGCCTCCCTGCGACCAAGCTCAATCGCGTCGCGTAGCTTTTTGTGCCTGCGACTCCACACCTTGAACACGGCAGGGTCAAGACCCGCTCGCTGCGCGATCTCCTCCTCGGTGTAGCCGTCCTCGGCAAGCCTTCTTATAAATTCAAGTCCGTACTCGCGGCAAAAGGATTCAAATTTTGTTCTTTTCAATTGCCTCACCGCCCGCTTTGTCGGCACAAGCCCCGTTGCATTTGCCAACCTTACGGTCAACCGCGCCCTCCTTTTTGAAGGAGCCCGTGTCCGTCGGTACGATCTCCTTGACGCTTATGATATACTCGTCCTCGGTCGCCGATATTTCCGCGCGATATTTGCCAACCGTCCTTGCGATCTCGCTCTTTTTAATGCGAGCCCCGGATGTCCTTGCCGCAAGACAAAGTATGTATGACGCGTAAATTCGATTTGCAGTCTCTGCCGCCATAAGCTTCTCACGCTCGGCGCGAATCTGCGCGTTTTTTCTTTTAATAATTCTTCTGATATCAAAAATCTTTATAAAAATCTTCTTCAACATTTGATTCTCTTTCCTTTCGTATGCCCTATCCACCCACCCGCAATTGTTTTTGTGCCCCGAGTCAACAAATCGGAACCTTTTATGAGAACTATTTACTGTAAGGTTTATTCAGTCGGTTTTTCCCTGCCGTCTCGACCTTTTTTCTGTTGATAAATCACACCGTTTGGTGTATAATATCCGCAAAGCACTACACTTTGCCGTTTCGGTTGAGTCCTCGCACTTGTTGCGTTGAATGCCGCCGTTGGTAAAGTGGGTGTTTTTTATTTGTCCTTTGCGGACATCTTGATGGCGAGTGAGTCCCCGAGCGAGCCCCTCATATAGAGAGTGGCACCGCCAAATTAAACGGTGGGGACGGTGGGAGACAAACGGTTTAACCGTGTCGCCATCCCTCAAATCATCCCCCGCCCTACGAAAGCAAATCCTCGCCCTCAAAAAATCTTTTCATCTGTCCTTTACTGACGCCCCGGTGGCAAGCGAGTCCCCGAGCGAGCCCCTCATATAGAGAGTGGCACCGCCAAATTAAACGGTGGGGAAAACGGCGGGAGCAAGCCCACGCCCTACGGGAAACCTAAACTCCGCCATTCAGCGCGAAGCCTTTTAGTCCGCCTCTCCAAGCTCCTCCGCCCGAATTGGTGACAAGTCCTTCAAGGGGAAGCCCCCCAAGTCGAGCGCCACCACCGCTCGCTTGCGAGCGGAGGAGAGAGGGATCCGTAAGGGAGAGAGGATTGCGAAAAACTCAGCACAAACTCTGAATTCAAATCAACTACCAAGCCGCTGAGTTTTGCAGCACCTCTTTCCCTTGCGCGGCGCTCCTTTGGTTACTTTCCTTCGCTGCAGAAGGAAAGTGACATTCTAACATCTCTTACTTCCCTTCGCTGGTGAAGGAAAGTGACATCCCGTCCTCGCTTCTTTCCCGTATTTCTTCACGACTGAAGAAATCACTTCTGCTCCACCGCACCCTGTGCGGAATACTTCCTGTCATAATATCTATCCATTATCGGCTTGAAGGTGCATTCCTTCATGCGGTCGGATGACCGCAATACCCATATATAAGCTCCCTGCGAGTTATATTGTCGGGAAAAGTGAACCTCGCACACTCGCAGACCGTTCGCTCACAGCTTCTCGCGTCCTTCAAGTAAGGACACATTCCGGCAAACGCCATATTAAAATCCTCCCCCGCCTTCCGCGGTATCAATAAAACAAAAAAATTATGTGTAAATTGCCGAAAATAGACCCCTTAACTCCCTCGGCAGAGGAGTTAAGCATACTTAATATACTGCCGTCCTGTTAATAACCCTTAACACCTTGAACGTCTTTTGATTCCTACCGTGTCGAAAAATGCGGAAAACGGGGACTCCACACCTCTCTGTCGTGTCATTTGACAAGAAAGCACCCGAAACACCATATCCGCGCTACAAAAACCAAACCTTAGCCGATAGTGTGTCGCATCCTGTCTCTCTTGCTTGACTGAGCCAATTATAGCACAAATGTTCTATAAAGTCAACCCCAAAAAGTCATTAATTTTGTTTAACTTTTTTTCGAAAACCTGTTGACATTTGCTTAACTTTCTGCTATAATATGTTTATGGAAGGAAATTTTCTCTTCCAGACGGGTAAAAGGGCTTGTTTTACGACAAAAACGGTGCCGTGGGCACCGAAAATACATTCCCTATCCCGCCCATTCTATGAACGGAGATAGATATGAACGACTTTAAAACCAGATTGGCTTACGCCATGGCAGAAAAGAATATCAAGGCTGCCGAGCTGTCGCGCAGAACCGGTATTTCCAAGCCAAGACTAAGCCAGTACAAAAGCGGCGTCTATATCCCCAAGGCCGATGCAATATGCGCTATGGCGCGTGCGCTCGGTGTAAGCGAGGCATACCTGCTTGGCACGTCTGATATTCCCGAGGCTCGCTCCTCAGGCAAATATAAGGTGCTGCCCATCGTAGGAGAGATCGCGTGCGGTTATCCCGTCTTCGCAAGTGAGGAGGACGGCGGCACCGTCTACACCGATGCGGACACGGAAGCGGATTTTTGCCTGATTGCCAAGGGCGACAGCATGAAGGACGCGAGAATAAATAACGGCGATACGGTCTTTATCAAGAGAGCAGATACGGTATCAAACGGAGAGATCGCCGCGATCATCATAGGCGACGAGGCAACTCTCAAGAGAGTTTACTACTACCCCGAATCGGCAAAGCTTATGCTTATCTCGGAAAACTCAAACTACGAGCCCATGGTCTACACGGGTGAGGAGCTTGACAAAATACGTATAATAGGTAAAGCAGTCGCTTTCAAATCGGAGATAAGATAAAAAGCAGACCGCAAAAGGGGCTTTGATGCTCCCCCTCGCCTTACGGCAATGCGTCCTCAATAACGTCCAGGATATGCAGCTCCGAGACGCCAAGACGGTTGATCCTCTCGGCAAGCTCTACAGCCTCACGGCGGCTACAGAACACCGACTCGTACCTTTTCTCGCTCCCCGCGGGCAGTACGACCACGACGTCGAAGAGTCCGCAGCAATTGTCAAGAATCTTTACAAAAACCTTTGACTCTACCAACTTCTTCACCTCACGATCGAGTCGATTTTATTTGATTTTATCACAACGTGGGCGAAGGTTTGGATTAAGACGTGATTTCTGCGATAAAACCGCGCTTTCTGCCGCATTTATGCAAAATCAGAGCAACAGGAGTCCAAGCAGTGAATAATTCCTCGAAACACAGTTGTTATTCGGAATAATTATTCACACGTGTTTTCCTTTGTATAAAATCATTTCGCAGTACCAAGTA
The DNA here is from genome assembly GCA_017522905.1 of Clostridia bacterium. Classification (GTDB taxonomy): domain Bacteria; phylum Bacillota; class Clostridia; order Oscillospirales; family CAG-272; genus SVTX01. The sequence continues at coordinate 3,168 of JAFWXY010000163.1, read as the reverse complement.
AAATTTCCTTGAATAATATCACACGATAATCGGTAAATATTCATTCTACACAATACGACGACACATAACCCATTTCATCGCTATGTCACAGCAAATAACAAAAAAGAAATGTCTGCACCGCGGACACAGGGCAAGAATGAAAAAGCGTTTTCTGGAAAACGGCGGCAAGAATTTTTCAGATCACGAGCTGCTTGAAATGCTTTTGTACCACGTTATCCCGCGTGTCGATACAAACGAGCTTGCACACGCTCTTCTGAACGAATTCGGCACGTTGCGAAACGTCATTTATGCCGACCCCGCAAGGATCGAGCAGGTCGTGGGAGCGGGACGCGCAACTTCAACCTTCTTTTCCCTGCTCTCCGCAGTCAAAAGGAGAACCGATACACAGAAATACTCGACATCAAGATTCATTGCCGACACCGCGATCAAGGTTGGCAACTTCCTTGTAGACTACTACAGAGACGCCAAGGAAGAGGAGTTTTGTGTGATGCTGCTTGACAGCTCGCTCGGGCTCATTGAGTTTGCATCTCTCACTCGCGGCAGTAATAACAGCGCCGCAATCGACGTCAAGGCTCTGGCTAAGCACGCACTTATTTATAATGCAACACACGTCATCCTTGCACATAATCACCCCACGGGGTCCGCGCTCCCAAGCGAGAGCGACAGAGAGCTGACCCAAGAGGTCGATTCGGCACTCTCGGCGGTTGGAATCCACCTTATCGAGCACGTTATAGTAAACGGCACAGGATTCAAGCCGACGATGTATATGAGGACTCTCGGGGCGAAGGCCGATAAGCACTCATCTCTCTACAAGAGATTCTACGATAGCCCTTGAGCTATAAAACGCAAAACAATGTATAAACAGTGCAGAAAATGCACTTGAATTTATAAAAAATTTAGAATATATAAAGTGGAGGATTCACAAATGGGAATTTTTGAACACGACGACACAATCGAAGTAGGCGCCAATATTAAGGTCATAGGAGTAGGCGGCGGCGGTAACAACGCAGTCAACAGAATGATCTCTTCCAATATCAAGGGCGTTGAATTCATCACAGTAAACACAGACAAAATGGCTCTCCGCCATTCAAACGCTCCCTCTCAGCTCGTTATCGGTGAGAAGCTCACCGGCGGACGCGGAGCAGGCGCAAAGCCCGAGATCGGTAAGCGCGCTGCAGAGGAATCCCTTGAGGAGGTCAAGGGCCTTCTCCGTGATACCGATATGGTATTCGTTGCTGCAGGTATGGGCGGCGGAACAGGTACAGGCGCTGCTCCCGTAGTTGCTCGCGTAGCTCGTGAGATGGATATCCTTACGATCGGTATCGTTACCCGTCCCTTCTCCTTTGAGGGCCGTGTAAGAGCACAGAACGCTAACGATGGTATCGAGGAGCTTGCTCAGTTCGTTGACGCGCTCATCGTTATCCCCAACGATAAGCTCCAGGAGGCAAGCGACCAGAGAATTACTCTCGCTAACGCTTTCGAGGTTGCAGACGACGTTCTCCGTACAGGCGTACAGTCTATCTCCGACCTTGTAAACGTTAAGGGTCACATCAACCTCGACTTTGCTGACGTTTCCACAGTAATGAAGAACGCAGGCTACGCTCACATGGGTGTTGGCTACGCGGCCGGTAAGGACAAGGCTGAAGAGGCTGCCAAGATGGCTATCTCCTCTCCCCTTCTCGAGTCCTCGATCAACGGCGCGCGCGGTATCCTTATGAACATCGTTGCTTCCCGCGACATCGGACTTGAGGACGCTTACGTTGCTTCCGAGATCGTTAGAAACGAGGCTCATCCCGATGCAAACATCATCTGGGGTGTTAAGTTCGACGACGAGCTTGAGGACGAGATGAAGATCACGATCATCGCAACAGGCTTCGACAAGAAGGACGAGAAGGCTTCCGAGGATGATTCCATGTGGGATGCTATCATGAACAATTCCACAAAGAGAAGAAGATAATTTCTACTGATAGTTAAAAAAACAAATAAAAGGCGGCGTGTCCATGATGGGCGCGCCGCTTTTTGTAATGTATTGTCGTTTTTTAAATTGTTTGTTGATAATTTGGCAAAAAAAGAAGTCCTGAGCTAAATCAGGACTTCTTTTTTAAGTTATGAGTTATGAATTTGGCTTTGCCAAATGTTATGAGCTTGGCAAACCCAAGCGTTATGAGTTTGCCCGGCAAACGTTATTTTAAGCTGCACCGCAGGTGCATCATAACTACGCGAAGCGTATCATAACTGACAACTCGCCCGCGGGCGATCATAACTGAAGCACCGCTTGCGCGGTGCTTCGTAGCTTCGTCTGTAAGCCGGGTTCTGTATTTGACGGCCATCAATCTTTGCTTACCGTCACCGATAAGCTCCTGCGCTCTCGCGCAGTGCCACCCGAGAATATTCTCTTAAGAGAAGAATGGGCGTCTTTCTCCTCGGGTGTTGCTCCAAGTAGGGTTTACAGCAAACCTATGTTACCATAGGAGTGGGTGAGCTCTTACCTCGCCTTTCCATCCTTACCTCAAGAGTTGTGAGAGGCACAGAACAACAAGTGTCTATGCCACTTGTCTAGCTCCGCTTTTATCATCTGCCGTACGGAGTACGGCGACGATGGTGAAATCGAAGCTTCTGCATCCTTCACAGCTCTTGAGGCGGTTTATTTCTGTTGCACTTTCCCGACGGTTACCCGTGGCTGACGTTATCAGCTACCCTGCCCTGTGGGGCCCGGACTTTCCTCGCGCAGATACCTTACGGCGTGACTGCGCGCGGCCGTCTGGCGAAGCTACGAATGATATTGTAGCATAAAAAAGACGGTTTGTCAATAAAACGCAGGATTTTCAGCAAACGAATTTCAAATTTTGATTTATCGATGACTCCACGGCTATAAATCCTCATCGGGTTTCGATTACATCGTAGGGGCGAATTCCATATTCGCCCGTTTTTTTATATTTCAAATTTTGATTTGTCGAACTGTTGTAAATCTAAAAGGTGCATCCTCATCCGTCACTTCGTGACACCTTCCCCTGCCTTGGGGAAGGCTTTGGTTTAACCGAGGCGTTTCTTTAACTGTAGCCGTAAAATCGTTTTCACGGCTATAAATTTATGTGAAATCCCGCCTTGCGTTAGCCTTCCCCAAGACAGGGGAAGGGGGACCGCGTCAGCGGTGGATGAGGATGCACC
>JAFWXY010000162.1 GCA_017522905.1 Clostridia bacterium | reverse complement strand
GGACTTGGCAGAGTGCTGACCCGTGGCGCATCTGCATCCGATCCCTTGACAGGATTCTTGCGTGATTAAAGGAGTACGCCATGGAAAATCAATTTTTTGTAGATTCGGAGCATTTGTCTCCCGAAGCGCTTGCGAAAAAGCACCGCATCGAAAACGATCCAACAAGCCGTAAGAACCACATGGAATATCTGCCCGGCATGGAGATCATTGAGTCAGACGTGTGTTCCCAAGTAATGTCGCAGATGAACTCTTACGATTACAGCAAATACACGGCAAGAGATGTTCGTGCAGCTCTTGAACACACCACTTGCTCAATAGAGGATTTCAAGGCACTTTTATCACCTGCCGCCGAGCCGTTCCTTGAGGTGATGGCAGAGAGAGCAAGACTGGAAACAAGCAAGCATTTCGGAAATACCGTGTATCTGTTTACGCCACTTTACATAGCAAATTACTGCGAGAACTACTGTGTCTATTGCGGTTTTAACTGCTATAACCACATCAACCGAATGAAGCTCTCTATGGAGCAGATCGAAAAGGAAATGAAGGTCATTGCCGACAGCGGAATGGAGGAAATTCTGATTCTTACGGGTGAGAGCCGTGCGCAGAGCAATGTTGAGTACATCGGTGAAGCCTGCAAGCTGGCGAGAAAGTATTTCCGTATGGTCGGACTTGAGATCTATCCCGTCAACACCGATGAATACAAGTATCTTCATGAATGTGGCGCGGACTACGTGACCGTATTCCAAGAAACCTATGACACCGATAGATACGAACATCTCCACTTGCTCGGTCACAAGCGTGTGTGGCCTTATCGCTTTGATGCACAGGAAAGAGCCTTGCGCGGCGGTATGAGAGGTGTGGCGTTCTCGGCTCTTCTCGGACTTTCCGATTTCCGAAAGGATGCCCTTGCAAGTGCTTTGCACGTCTATTATTTGCAGAGAAAGTATCCTCACGCCGAGATGTCGCTGTCCTGTCCGAGGCTTCGTCCCATCATCAACAATGACAAGATCAATCCTCTCGATGTTCACGAAAAGCAACTTTGTCAGATTATTTGTGCCTACCGTATTTTCCTTCCGTTCGTCGGTATCACCGTATCCTCCCGTGAGAGCGCGGAATTTCGTAACGGCATCGTAAAGATCGCCGCTACCAAGGTATCCGCAGGTGTTTCCACAGGTATCGGCGACCACGAAAGCAAATACAGCGGAAAAGAAACCGACGAGGTTCAAGGTGACGAGCAGTTTGAAATTGACGATAATCGCAGTCTCGACAAGATGTATAAGGACATTGAGGGAGAAGGACTTCAGCCCGTGCTGAACGATTATCTCTACGTATAAGGAGAAGAATATGAAAAACATTGATACGACACTTTATTTTATTACCGATTCCACGGGATTTGAAGAAGCAGAGTTCCTTCGCCGTGTAGAAGAAGCACTTGATGGCGGTGCGACCATCCTTCAGCTCCGTGAGAAGAACAAATCCACAATGGAGTATATTGAGCTTGCGGAAAAGGTTCACGAGCTGACGAAAAAATACAATGTTCCGTTGATTATTGATGACAGAATTGATGTGGCTTTGGCAGTAGGTGCGGAAGGTGTTCACCTCGGCAAAGAGGATATGCCTATTGCAACCGCAAGAAGAATCCTAGGTGATAACTTCATCATTGGAGCGACCGCAAAGACCGTGCCGTGGGCGCTTGAAGCATACGAGGGCGGTGCTGACTATCTCGGAGTTGGCGCGATCTATCCGACAACCACAAAGGTTAAGACGGTACTGACCTCTACCGATACCTTGGCTGATATCTGCAAGGCTGTTCCGATTCCCGTGAATGCTATCGGTGGTCTGAATAAAAACAATATTGACGTTCTCGCAGGTATTCCCATTGCAGGCATCTGCGTTGTGTCGGCTATTATGAAAGCCGAAAGCCCGAAAACGGCAACAATAGAGCTCAAGGCAAGAGCAAAGGAACTTGAAATCATATGATAAATGGCGCAATATTTGACCTTGACGGAACGCTACTTGATTCGATGTTTATATGGGATACCTTCGGAGAGGAATATCTGCGGACTCTCGGAAAAGACCCCAAAGAAAATCTCACAGAAACCTTCAAGACCTTTACGCTTGAACAAGCGGCTGAGTATTATCGTGAGCATTACGGAGTGACACTTTCAGTAGAGGAAATCGTCGATGGCGTAAACGAAATGGTAGCCGAAATATACAGAACCAAAGTCACTCTCAAAGACGGTGTTCGTGCATTTCTCGAAGGACTGAGGGCGCAAGGCGTAAAAATGTGCGTGGCAACGGTTACGGACAGAGCGATCGTAGAAGATGTGCTTGTAAGCCTTGGTATTCGTGATTTCTTTGTGGAAATACTCACTTGTGCCGAGCTTGGATGTAACAAGGAAACACCGCACATATATCGGGCGGCGCTTGAAGTTCTTGGAACGAAAAAGGATGAAACTGTCGTATTTGAAGATGCGCTCCACGCCTTAATAACAGCGAAAAAAGATGGTTTTAAGGTTGCGGCAGTTTATGATAGGCACGAAAGACACCAAACTCAAATGAAAGAAAACGGTGATTATTATATTACCAATTACGAAACAGCAAAAATATAAAACACAGCGGCAGATTGGGGGCACCACTCTCTGTCGCTCAAGAAAAAATAATGTTTAGGAGAAAGAATATGAAAACAGCATTATCAATCGCAGGAAGTGACTCCTGCGGAGGCGCCGGTATTCAAGCAGATATTAAGACAATGACAATGAACGGTGTTTATGCGATGAGCGCAATTACGGCGCTTACAGCACAGAACACGACCGGCGTAAGATCAATTATGGAGGCAACTCCCGAATTTTTGAAGGATCAGATCGATGCGGTATTCGAGGATATCCGTCCCGATGCCGTAAAAATTGGAATGGTCAGCTCGGCAGAGCTTATTAAGGTGATTGCCGAAAGACTTGACTATTACAAAGCGGAAAACATTGTAGTCGATCCCGTGATGGTGGCAACAAGCGGTTCTGAATTGATTAAAACCGATGCGGTATCGGTGCTGACAAGAGAGCTTCTTCCTCTCGCTACTCTTGTGACACCCAATATCCCCGAAGCAGAGGTTTTGTCAGGAATGAGCGTTCAAACCAAGGAAGATATGGAACGTGTTGCGAAAGTCATCGGCGATACCTACGGCTGCGCCGTTCTACTCAAGGGCGGTCATAGCATCAACGATGCAAATGATCTTCTGTACGCAAACGGCAATTACAAATGGTTCAGCGGTAAGCGTATCAACAATCCCAACACACACGGCACGGGCTGTACGCTTTCGTCTGCAATAGTATCAAACCTCGCAAAGGGATATGACCTTGAAACCTCTATCAGGAGAGCAAAGGATTATATCTCGGGCGCACTTGCGGCAATGCTTGACCTCGGACAGGGTTCAGGACCTATGAATCACGCTTTCGATCTGAACGGAAAATATGCGGAGGAAAACTGAAATGAAATTGACAACTCAAATGTCGGCAGCCGTAGAAGATATCTGGGCTGAATATTATACGCACCCCTTTGTCAAGGGCATTGAGGACGGAACACTCGACCGTGAGAAATTCAGATATTACATCATACAGGACTATCTTTATCTGATCGAGTACACCAAGGTGTTCGGCATCGGTATTGCCAAGGCGAAAAGCACCGAGGTAACTAAGCTGTTCGCATCCTACATACAGCTTCTGACTGACGGTGAAATGGACATCCATAGAGGTTATATGGGCAGGTTCGGTGTTACCGAAGCTGAGCTTGCAGACACACCTCGTGCGCTGGACAACCTTTCCTATACCTCGTATATGCTCCGTGTAGCCTATGAGGAAGGTGAAGCAGAGGTATTGGCGGCGATCCTT
>JAFWXY010000161.1 GCA_017522905.1 Clostridia bacterium | reverse complement strand
TTCCGCTAAGAAGGTTAACTCTGATGGAACAACCACATACACATATAAATGTGTTTGTGAAAGTTGCGAAGGTAACGTTGTATACAGAAAGACACTCAATAGCGCAGTATTCCACGCAGATATCACAACTATCACTGCTGCAGTAACAGAGGGCGATGGCGAGGCTGAGGTTTCTCAGGAGATCGCAGAGGACGGAATGGTATACACGCACGTTGCAACACACGGCAACTGGGTACAGACAACCATTTCTGCAGACAACGTTCCCGCAGGCATGGTAATGTACGTTAAGTACCGCCTTGCAAACGGTGGAACACCCGAGGGCTACATGGCTTCTCAGGTCAACGTTACAACGTCTGACGGCAAGGTACACCTCGTATCCTCCGGCAAGGTAGAGAACGCAGACCTCATTAAGCGTCATATCGGCTGGGTAGTAGGTAGATTTAACGTTAAGGGTAACTTCACAAATGAGGGCCTCACCTCCGGAGCGGTTGTATCCAACGTTACACTTACAATCACACATAAGGATGACCTCGACATTGCATACTTCATCGCAGAGCCTACAGAGGACAATGTAAACGGACTTCCTTACGTATACTCCATGGGTGACGATTACTACATGGTTCAGGGAACGGCTCTCGGTACTTACTCCGACAGCCAGTGGCGTTTGATCAACGGCACAAGCGGTGTAAAGCAGAACGATCCCTTCACACCTCCCGCAAACACAAGAACTCCTGTATATATTGAGGAGGGTGTTGATGACTCTGAAACAGTAGTTGTTACTGATGACTCGCCTTATGCACCCAAGATTCAGTACGCTGTTGATCTTGATAGCTCGGTTGCGGCTATTTTGAATAACGCATCTAATGTAAACACATTTGATAGCGGTACATCCTTGAGAATAGACGTTGTTTACATGCTTAAAGCTAAGAAGGTATTGTTCCAAATCGTTGACTATTACGGAAATACTGTCTATAGCAAGGAGCTTCAAGGCACTATTGGTCAAAAGATTAAGCTCACGAAAGTATTCGCGGAGCATCCGACAGGATATTTCACAATCAAGATTGCAGGTGAAGTAGTTGATACATACGTTGTAACTCCTTCACTTGGAAACAGAACTCTTACAGATTCTCCCTTTGCTATGGATACAGGTTTGACACAACGCATATCTCAAGCACATGTATCTTCATTCGCATCTGCAATGCGCCTTGTTGGTGTTACATGGGTAAGAGAGCGTATGGATTGGAATAAGTATCAGACCGGTGATAACGGTGATGGAACATATGCATATGACAACACATACTTGAATGAAATATCGACTAAGTTGGCTCAAGTCAAGGGTACAGGATTGAACGTATTGCTGACATTCAGCGGATCGCCGTCGTGGGCAACAAGCCTTGCTTATTCATACGGTGGCAGCAACGTGAACTCCTCTTCGTATATTTATCTTGGAACATATGGCACTCAGCTTGCAATCTATGATGCATCATATAAGCTTGCTATGGAACTTGCCAATTGCGTAGATATGATCGAGTTCTCTAACGAGCCTGATCATAATAGCATGCTTGACATGGCAGAGCAGTATGCTTCGTGGTTTAAGTCTGCTGCACTTGGTGTTGTAGATGCAGGCACCGGAATGAAGGTGTCTATTGCGGGTATGTGCTCTAATCCTAACGATTATGAATATTTGCCGCTTCTTTTGGAAAGTGGTATAATGGATTATTCGTCCATATTCAATTATCACTCTCACAAATATGAAATGCCTGCGGAGGATACAATCTATGACTTCACCTCGGGAACCTCGAAGAATCCTCGCGAGATAGCAACACTTCTCGAGATATACGGTATAAAGCAGCCTGCATGGATCTCCGAGTCCGGCATGAAGCTTCCTGCATCAACTCCTTCTGAGGATGACAAGATCGCACAGGCACCTTATCTTGTTACCTCCGCCGTTCAGGCTTTGTCTATGGGTAACGATAAATACTTCTGGTTCATTGGCTCGAGATGGCAGGAATCCGGTGGAGATTTCAGCTCCTTTACCTCCGGAGAAAACGCTAGCGATACTCCCAAGCCTTATCCTACAATTGCGGCTTACTCTGTATTGACCGACATGCTTGGTGAAGGTAAATATATCGGCGAGCTTAAGAATCTTCCCGCTAGCGGAAGAGGATATCTCTTTGACACAGGAAAGAGCATAGTTGCTGTTCTCTGGATGAAAGAGGGAACAGGTACTTATTCGTTCACCTCCGGCAAGGCTGTAGTCAAGACTGATATTATGGGTCAGCAGACAACACTGAGCGCAGGAACGATTTCCATAGACCTTACATGTGAGCCTATATACCTCACATTTAACGGCGAGGCTCCTGATTACTATGAGGATTACTATTACAGTAATGAGATCGAGAAGGAAGAGCTTAGCGTTCCCGTTCTTGATGATGCTCAGCATATAGTTATTACTCCCGAGTTTGAGGGATTCACATTCAGCGAGACAACACATAAGAATGGACATTACATAACAAGTGGAACTACAATCAAGGTAAGAGTTGTTAACCACGGTGCAAAGGCTATTACAGGTACTGTAAGCGTTACAATTCCGTCTTTCTCGGTGACAGCAGATATGTCGGAAATCACTGTTCAGCCTAACAGCGAAGGATTTATTACATTGACGTTGACAAAGACCGGATCTTCAAAGGTAGATGATTTCGTTAAGTTTACCGGAGAGTTCACCGATGGAGAACAGATACTCACATGTTCACCTGCAGTGGTAAGTGTTTACTCCGATACGAATAGTGATTTTAACATTATCAGAACATTTAACAGTGACATTAAGTTCAATACGATAACAAACAATAGTGTTCTGAGTGATTTTAAATTCACGGTCAGCGGTTCCACCGATAGTCTGAGCGATATAGTTGTAATGGTGGATGGAGAGGTGTTTACAAATTACACCTACAACTCATTCAGTAAACAGATTAGCATGGATCTTTCGGGTCTTGATGAGGGTATCCACTACGTTTCAATCGGATTTAAGACTGACGGCGGAGACCTGGAGCTTATTCCGAGACTTAAGATAAGAGTTGGTGAAACTCAATTTGTTATCTCCAACGAGTGGTAATATCTAATTACTAAAAGCTCAATAGCCGCTTCGCGGCGAAAACAAAAGCCCCTCGGCGATGCCGAGGGGCTTACATTTTTGTTCGGTGTTGAGGGGCGGGGAAAAGTGCGAAAAAAGTCAAATAAATAAAGGATTATTTGGGTATTTTACTTGACTTTGGAGGGAGTATGTGATATGATATACTTGATGCCGAGTATATATTTGGCAGACACCCTTAAACAGCAAAAACTTCTTATAATATAAGGGAGGATAACAAAATGGATGACAAGAAAATGAAGGTATCGGTGGCGCAGACAAGAGCTCAGGCACATGCCCCCAAGACGTCTTATTGCGAGCCCATTGATGCTGCTGTAAGTGACAAGACCGACCTTTTTAACGGCGCGGCGGCGGTCAACGTATTCGATACCGATTATGCTATAAAAATAGATTATGTTCACGAATTTGCAGAGGATGCTAACACAGCAAAGGTTGAGGTAGTTGACTTTTTTGGCAAGGCGCTTGCCGATGTAAGCCTTGAGAATACCGAGGGGGGCAACGTAGCACTTACCTTTGAGTGCGAGGATCATCCCACAGGATACTTTACCGTGAGAGTAAACGGCGAGGTTGTTCATTTTTACGTTGTAGTTCCTCCCTTTAAGGACAGATGGGTTGAGGATTCTCCTTTTGCAATGGATACCGCGCTCACCTTCCTTCTTAGGGGCAAGGATGAGGCGCTTTTCGGCCGTTATTCTGCCGCAATGCGCTTGCTCGGTGTTAAGTGGGTAAGAGAGAGACTGCAGTGGAAGGATTACCAGATCGCCAAGAACGAGGACGGTAGCTTTGAGTACGATGAGGAGTATTTGCTCAACGTAAAGAATAAGATCAACGTCATCAAGGATGCGGGACTTAACGTGCTTATGACGTATAGCACCGGACCTAAGTGGGCGGTTGCCAACGCGAGAAGCCTTCCCGGAAGTGAAATATCCAAGGGTGACAGACCCAATACACTTGCAACATATGATACTCAGCTTGCTATCTACGATGCAACTAAGAGAATTGCAGAGAAGATGGATAAGCAGATCGATATCATTGAGCTTATAAACGAGCCCGATCACCCCGCATTCCGCGACCTTCCGGAGCATTACACCTCGTGGTTCAAGTCTGCTGCGCTTGCCGTTGTAGATTCGGGTGCGGAGAATATTAAGATCTCTATGACGGGCTTATGCGCCAATCCCAACGATTATGCATTCGTTCCGATAATGCTTGCGGGCGATGTAATGAAATATTGTGCGGTATTCAATCACCACACGCATATATACAGCCACGACTTCAGCCAGAAAGACTTTGTTCCGGATTACGGAAATAATGGTGTGGCACGTGAATTTTGTGCTCTTCGCGAGCTGTACGGAATAAGGCACGCCTCATGGATATCCGAGTCGGGCATGAAGATCCCCCAGATGCTTCCCACAGAGGAGCAGAAAGCAATTCAGGCACCCTACGCCCTGACAGGTGCGGTGCAGGCGCTTTCCTTTGGTAATGATAAGTATTTTTGGTTTGTTGTTGCTCCTTATAGCGAGGAGGGAGGAGATTTCAGTACCTTCTCGGGAGATAATAAGCCTTATCCTGTAATTGCTGTTTACTCCGTAATGACAAGCGTGCTTGGCAAAGCTGAATATATAGGTGAGATGAAGGGCCTTCCCTCTGATAACGCAAGAGGATACCTTCTTAAGACAGGCAACGGAAAAGAAACGGTTGCCGTTATGTGGATGAAGTGCGGAAAGGCAACCTACGCCGTTGATCCTTCTGTCAAGGTCATAGACATGATGGGACAGGAGATAGAGCATGAGAATGGCGAGATAGAGCTCTCAAGAAATCCCGTGTACGTTATCCTTGAGGATGCCCCCGAGGATTATTATAAGGAGAGCATCAAGGCACACGCCCCCATTGAGAATCCCGCGCTTGACAAGGCAGATTATGTTCTTATAACCCCCGAATTTGAAGGCTTTACCTTCAGCAAGGACACAAAGGACTTCGGCCATGAGATAAAGGACGGAATGGGCATCAAGGTAAGAGTAGTTAACCATAGCGACAGCGCCGTTACAGGCAAGGTCAACGTTACTATTCCCACGTTTACCGTATCGGGACTTGATCGGGAGATCACCGTAGAGCCGCATAGTGAAGGCTTTATACCGCTTACGATCCACAAGAACGGTGAAGGCGATGTTGCTGATATCATTACGTTTATGGGCGAATTTAACGGCAAGGCATGCACACCTTGCGCTGCAAGCGTTTATTCAGGCGAGCAGCCCGATAGAAAGATATCAAGAGGCGGATGGAATATTTCCTTTGAAAATACACTTGATAACGCCGCAGAGATATTGAAGAGCGTCAGGGTGAATGTATATAACTTCAAGGGAGACGAGAGTGACGTTGTTATGGTGGTAGACGGTGAGGAGTTTGATAGCTTCACGTTTACCAAAGACGGCATTCTTGATATGGACCTCTCAAGCCTCTCCGACGGAAAGCACAAGCTGTCTATCGGCTTCAAGAGCCGCGGAGGAGACCTCAGACTTATCCCTCTTAACGTCAGATATAATAAAGCGGCAAATACCGTTGTGTTTGCAAACAAGCGTTAAAACGAAAAATAGCCGCTCTGACGGCACAAACAAAATCCCCTCGGCATCGCCGAGGGGATTAAATTATTTGCATTTATTACTGATGCTTCTTATCGATCGCTCTGTGGATAACCTTTGCAATTTCAACTATCGGGATAATGAGAATTGCAAGTGCGAATGCGATACCGTATTCCTCAAGGTCAAGCGGAGCAAGCTCAAACGCGTTTGCAAGGAAGGGAACCTCGATAACGACTGTTGTGAGGATGAAGGAGAGGATTCCCGCGCCCCAGAGCCAGAGGTTCTGCTTCTTCATTGTGAAGATAGAGCCGTGGAGGCTTCTCATGTTGAACGCGTGGCAGATCTCACAAAGTGAGAGTGTCAAGAATGCCATGCTTGTTCCAACCTTTGCGCCGTAAGCATCAAGAGCCTCACCTACAAGACCTGCCGCGTGGGGATCGGTTGCTACAAGCAGGTATCTACCGATAAAGTAGGATGCGATGGTAATAAGTGTCACGAGAACACCCTGATAGAATACTGCAACACCCATGCCGCCTGCGAAGATGCCTTCCTTGGAGTTACGGGGCTTACGCTTCATAACGTCTGCCTCGGGAGCCTCCATACCGAGAGCCAAAGCAGGGAAGCAGTCTGTTATAAGGTTGATCCAGAGGAGGTGTACGGGCTGGAAGATAGTAAATCCGATAAGTGTTGCCGCGAAGATGGAGAGCACCTCGGAGAGGTTGGATGCGAGAAGGAACTGAATAGCCTTACGGATATTGTCGTAGATCCTACGTCCCTCGCCAACTGCGGAAACAATTGTTGCGAAGTTGTCGTCGGCAAGGATCATATCTGCAACGTTCTTTGTAACGTCGGTACCTGTGATACCCATACCAACGCCGATGTCGGCGTTCTTTATAGAGGGAGCGTCGTTTACGCCGTCACCTGTCATAGCGGTAACCATGCCCTTCTTACGCCAAGCGTTGACGATTCTTGTCTTATGCTCGGGCTGAACGCGTGCGTATACGCTGTACTTTTCAACTGCTGTTTCAAATTCCTCGTCGGAGATATTGTCAAGCTCCGCGCCTGTAATCGCCTGGGCGGGATCGGTAATAATACCAAGCTGCATTGCGATTGCAATTGCGGTGTCCTTATGGTCGCCTGTGATCATGATAGGACGGATACCTGCGCTGCGGCACTCGTCGATAGCGGGCTTGACCTCGGGACGAACGGGGTCGATCATTCCAACGAGGCCGACGAAGCAGAGGTCGTTTTCAACCGCCTCGCTGGTGTACTCAGCGGGCTCGGACACGAGATCCTTCTTGGCCGCCGCGAGAACGCGGAGAGCCTTATCTGCCATTGCCTTGTTAGCGGCAAGAATATCTGCGCGGATAGCATCTGTGAGCTCTACGACCTCACCGCCTACGAGCGCCTTTGTGCAACGCTTAAGAAGCTCGTCGGGAGCACCCTTTGTGAACTGAACGAGAGAGCCCTCAGTGGTTCTATGCACGGTGGACATCATCTTTCTGCCCGAATCGAAGGGAACCTCACCGATACGGACGAAGATGTTCTTCTGAACGTTTTTGGAGAGCTCAAGCTTCTCTGCGTAGTTAACGAGAGCCGCCTCGGTAGGCTCACCTACCGCGGTCTTAGCCTCCTCGTCAAACTCTGCATCGGAGCAGAGCGACATTGCGTTTGCAAGGAGCCTTTCGTGGTCGCCGTAAAAGTCAACTACGGTCATCTTGTTCTGAGTAAGAGTACCTGTCTTGTCAGAGCAGATGATCTGCGTGCAGCCAAGCGTCTCAACTGCGGTAAGCTTACGGATAATAGCGTTTCTCTTGGACATGTTCGTTACGCCGATAGAGAGAACGATGGTAACGACTGTTGCAAGTCCCTCGGGGATAGCCGCAACTGCAAGAGATATAGCTATCATGAAGGAGTTGAGGATAGGCTCAAAGCCGATACCGTCACGGAGAAGCTGTACGCCAAAAATAACTACGCAGATACCGATAACGAGCCATGTAAGGATCTTGGAAAGACCTGCGAGCTTGATCTGAAGGGGGGTCTTACCCTCCTCAGCCTGAGCAAGAGCGTCAGCGATCTTACCCATCTCAGTGTCCATACCTGTTGCAACTACAACTGCCTTACCGCGTCCGTAAACGACGGTAGAGCCCATAAATACCATGTTCTTACGGTCTCCCAGTGCAACGTCGCCGTTTTCGTTTGCGGTGAGTGCCTCTACCTTCTTGTCAACGGGGACCGACTCACCTGTGAGCGCCGCTTCCTCTATCTTCATAGAAGCGCACTCAATGATACGGGCGTCCGCGGGAACTGCGTCACCCGCCTCAAGAACTATAATGTCGCCGACTACAAGGTCTTCACTCGGTATGCTTATCAGCTTGCCGTCGCGGATGACCTTGGACTGCGCCTTGGACATTTCCTGAAGCGCCTCAATAGCCTTTTCGGCTTTGCTTTCCTGGAGGACACCGAGGATCGCGTTGATAAGAACTACCGCGAGAATGATAACGACGTCAGCAGGGAACTCCCAGTGGCCGCTTGCCACACCGTTATAGATCTCAACGCCTGCGGAGATAGCCGCGGCAACGAGAAGGATGATGGTCATAGGCTCAGCGAGCTGCTTGAAGAATCTGACTATCATAGATTCTTTCTTTGCTTCTACAAGCTTGTTTTTGCCGTTCTCCTCAAGTCTCTTCGCGGCAGCAGACTCGGAAAGTCCGTTTTCGGACGAGCCTGTAGCCTCGATAACCTCGAGAGAAGACGAAAGATACTCTTTCATGTGTTGTCTCCTTTTTTATTTTCAATATTATTTTTTATAAATGATTATTCACCGCAGAAAAAGAAAAGACTCATCTGCCCATCAAAAAACAGATAAGTCTCACCGTTTCAAACAGAGCCAGAGCGCATGCTTACGCCCATCATGTTGACACTGTTACGTCGGGGGATACCGACGTCGATTACTCCCTTACGAGAAATATTCTATCATTAATTAAGTAAAATGTCAAGGGCTTTGCATACTTTTTTTAAACAAATAGAGTGAAAAATAGAATTTTTATTATAAATTTTGTAAATAAACTGTTAACAAGAGGGCAATTTCCTTGACTTTGGCATACGTATATGATATGATACACGTAATGTCGGGCATGAGACTTGGCAGGAGGCTATTCATAACGAAAGCCTATTATTTTATAAGGAAGGTATATTAAAATGGATGACGGCGATAGTACGGACACTACTTGTATGTGTAATGCCTTAACTGTTGTGCGTGCGTTTCATTATATTTCGTGAGAGTGCAGCATATCCGAGGATTCTCTTCTGAAATGATAGGAGGAGGGTTTTGCGGCTATGCTTTTTTGCGTTTCGGAAAAAATGATGAAAAAACACACAGTCAACACTTTGAGGAGTAAACATTTACCATGGAATACATAGTTCCCATATTATTACAGTTATTTCTTATAGCGCTTAACGCGATATTTGCCGCGGCAGAGACGGCATTCTTATCAATAAACTCTGCAAAGATCGAAAAAATGATAGAGGAAGGCAACAAGAAGGTCAGACGAAAGGCAAGACGCCTTGAAAGGTTTACAAGCGATTCTTCTAAATTCCTCTCAACAATTCAGGTTGCAATCACCCTTGCGGGATTCTTGGGATCTGCGTTTGCGGCAGACAGCTTTGCAGAGCCCGTTACACTTTGGTTCAACAGCCTTGATTTTGTAAAGGGCAACGGGATATATATCCCCGAGGGAGTATTTGTCGTTGCAATCACACTCTTGCTCTCCTTCTTCAGCATTATCTTCGGCGAGCTTGTGCCCAAGAAGCTTGCAATTAAGCATGCAGAGGGCTATTCACTTGCAATTTGCGGATTTATCAGAGTGTTTGCGGTAATTTTCGCGCCCTTTGTTTGGATCCTTACAAAGACAACCAACGGCATTCTCCGTTTGTTCGGTGTAAATCCTCACGAGGAGGAGGAAGCGGCAAGCGAGGAGGAGATCCGTATCATGCTTGACACCTCCAGCGAGGCGGGCGCGATAGACAGCATGGAGAATGAGATGATCCAGAATATCTTTGAGTTTGACGATATTCTTATCTCCGAGGTCTGCACACACCGTACAAACGTCAAGATGATCTACCGCGACGACACCATTGAGGATTGGAAGCAGGTAATCGCAACGTCAAGACACGGCTACTATCCTATTTGCGGCGAGAGTGCCGACGACGTAGTTGCGGTGCTTAATATCAAAAAGTTCTTCCGCGCCGAGTGCAAGAGCGTTGCAGAGGCACTCAAGGTTGCGGCAGAGAAGCCCTACTTTGTTCCCGAGAACATGAAGGCGGACGTTTTGTTCTCCAACATGAAGGAAACAAGAAACTATTTCGCTATCGTAGTTGACGAGTACGGCGGAACACACGGTGTTATCACCATTCACGACCTGCTTGAGCTTCTCGTTGGTGATATGGACGAGAAGGACGAGATTATAGTTAAGGAGATAGAGTGCCTCAACGAGGAGGCAAGGGAGTGGAAGATCCTCGGATCTGCATCTCTTACCGAGCTTTCTGAGGTTCTTGACGTTTCCTTTGATACAGAGGACTGCGATACCTTTGGCGGATATATCTTTGGACTTCTCGGCGAGATCCCGGACGACGGCTCTACGCTTGAGGTTGAAACCGAGGACCTTATAATCAAGGTTGAAAATGTAGCAGACCATCGAATCGAATCTACGCTCGTTACAGTCAAGGAAAGACCCGTTAACGAGGACGAGGACGACGAGGATGACGATGACGAAAGAGAAGAAGTAGTCATCATCCGTGAAACAGAGACTGACGACGAGCAGGAGCCCGTTGTAGAGCCTACAACAGAAGAATAAAAAATATGTTTCGACGGATAGGCGTGATGCTCCTAACAGAGCATCACACCTATTTTTGTTTTTGCATCGGTTGACAAATATATGCAAAGGTGATAGAATGTAATTAATGTGGAACTTGTTTTGTTCCCACAAACTGCGCAGACATTTATTCGGAGGACCTTTTCTATGAAGAAGACGTTTTTGGCTTTGTTGTTGATTTTGGCATTGATGCTTGTTTTGTCCTGCTTTGCGGCGTGTGAAACCGAGAGCGGAGAAGTGCAACCGTTAGAAACCGAAAACCCGGGTGACAAGACAACCGAGGGGCATACAGAAAAAACGACTGAAGCCCACGTTTGTGTATTTGGTGATTGGGCAACTGTAAAAGATGCTAACTGTACCGAAAGCGGCAGCCGTGAGCGAGCTTGTGATTGCGGTGAAAAGGAAACAGAGGTTATTGCCGCAATAGGACACGACGAGGTGATGCACGATGCGCAAGCTCCAAGCTGTACAGAGGTTGGTTGGGATGCATACGTGACCTGTACGAGATGCAATCACACAACCTATTCCGAAATTGCCGCGCTTGAGCACGATATAGTCCAAATTGCCGAAAAGGAGCCTACCTGTACCGAGGTGGGATGGAATGCCCACGTGACGTGTAGCAGATGTGAGTATTCAACCTATGACGAAAGAGCAAAGCTTGAGCACTCAAACACATATCTTTCCGAAAGTGACGGACATTGGCCGAAATGCGAGGCATGCGGATATACAGGTGAGAAAGAAGACCACAGCGTCGGGACAGACGGATTCTGTACGATCTGTGATAGAGGAGTCAGTCCTACAGATGGTATAGAGTATGCGCTGTCTGATGACGGCACATATGCAGTGGTCGTTGGTTTTAAATCATGGGTAACCACACGAGTTATGATTGCTTCGGAATACTCCGGTGTGCCTGTCAAGGTCATCGGGGAATATGCATTTGCCGGTAAACCTAATTTGAGAAATGTTATTATTCCCGACAGTGTAGCGGTTATAGGCGAATTTGCTTTTGATGGCTCAGGTCTTCGAGAGATAACCATTCCGGACAGTGTCACAAGTATAGGTAAGTCTGCCTTTGCAAGCACGAATTTTATAGAAATTATTCTCCCTGACAGTGTAACGAGCATAGGCGCTCGCGCGTTTGAGAATTGCACAAGACTGGAAAGTATAACTATCCCAAACAGCGTCACAAGTATAGGCGGAGCAGCATTTTACAGATGTGTGGAGCTTACAAGCATTGCGATACCCGAAGGTGTAACCAGTATTGGCTCCAGTATGTTTTATGAGTGCTTCAAACTTGAAAGCGTAACGATACCGGAAGGTGTGATGAGCATAGAACAAAACGCATTCTATGCTTGCACAAATCTTAAGAATGTAAATATACCCGAGGGCGTGATGACTATAGGTGCCTATGCCTTCAATAAATGTACCGGCCTTATAAGTGTGTCTATTTCTGACGGAACGATAAGTATTGGTGAAGGAGCATTCTATGAATGCAGCAATCTTGAGAGCATCACGATACCCGAGAGTGTAACAAGCATAGGACCTTTTGCATTTCTTGACTGTAACAAGCTTTTTGATATAGAAAACGGAGTAAGCTACGTTGACAATTGGGCTGTTGATTTTGATAATAGCGTTGATTCGGTCACTCTGCGCGACGGCACCGAGGGAATTTCGGATGGAGCGTTTATCGACGGAACTAACCTTGTAAGCATTGTTGTCCCCGATAGTGTGAGGAACATAGGCTTTTCGGCGTTTTCCGGATGCACTAACCTCATAGAGATAACTCTTCCGTGTGTTGGTGCCGCGAGGGATGACATAAGACATACGAATTTTGGATATATATTTGGGGCGGAAGGGGCGCATGTGAATGGGGAATACGTTCCGACATCAATAAAAAACGTTACAATAACGGGAGGAGCGCGCATAGATAATGGTGCGTTCAGTGGATGCACCCGCATAGAGAAAATAACTATTCCCGATAGCGTGACGAGTATAGGCGATAGGGCTTTTTCGGATTGTATTTCTCTCAAGAGCATAGAGATACCTGATAGTGTGACGCTGATAGGTAGTGATGCATTTTCAGAATGCAGAGGCCTTAGCTATACCAACTATGGCATAGGATGTTATCTTGGAAATTCTGACAACCCGTATCTTGCACTTGTGAAGATGGCAGATACCTCAATCGAGGAATACGAGATAAATGAGAACACAAGGTTTATCTTGTCTGGTGCATTCATGAACTGTAACCGCCTTGCGAGAATAATTATGCCCGAATCTGTGACGGTGATATGTGACAATGCGTTGTCCCATTACATGGGCACCGTGTATTATACAGGCAGTGAGGAACAATGGGCAAAGATACGTATCGGAGCAGAGAACCCTGATCTTGTAGGCAGAGAACAAATAGTTTATAATTACGTTCCCGACGAGAAATAAAAGAGAAGGGCAACCGCCTTGGCGGTTGCCCTTTGTTATGAAATAAATCAACTCCTGTCTGCAAATGTACAAACGCCCCAAACTAACCTGCTATCTATTGAAGGTTTTTAAAAGATGGGGGAGGGTGCAGGGAGGGGGAAGGAAACTTTTTCCTCAAAAAAGGTTCCTTCCCCCTCTTTGCATCTTATACATCAATCAAAATATCCAAGTCTATAGAGCAATTCTGCGATGAGGACTGCGCCGCCTGCTGCGCCGCGGACGGTGTTATGTGCGAGACCTACGAACTTGTAGTCGTAGATAGAATCCTCGCGGAGACGACCTGCGGTAACGCCCATTCCGCCGTAGATATCACGGTCAAGGCGAGCCTGAGGACGGTTTTCCTCCTCAAAGTATGTAATGAACTGCTCGGGAGCGTTAGGAAGCTCAAGAGTCTGGGGAAGTCCCTTGAAGTTTTTCCAATCCTCGAGGATCTGCTCCTTGGTGGGCTTATTCTCGAACTTTACGAATACAGCCGCGGTGTGACCGTCTGTAACGGGAACGCGAATGCACTGCGTTGTGATCTTAACGTCATCAGACTTAACGATCTGTCCGTTCTCGACCCTACCCCAAACGCGGAGGGGCTCCTGCTCACTCTTTTCTTCCTCGCCACCGATGAAGGGAATGATGTTGTCGATCATCTCGGGCCACTCGTTGAAGGTCTTACCAGCACCGGAGATAGCCTGATAGGTGGTTGCAACGACTTCCTTGATGCCGTACTTGCGGAGGGGAGTCAATTCGGGAACGTACGCCTGGATAGAGCAGTTGGGCTTAACAGCGATAAAGCCGCGCTTTGTGCCAAGGCGCTCTCTCTGGGACTTGATAACCTCGAGGTGCTCGGGGTTGATCTCCGGAACTACCATAGGAACGTCGGGTGTCCAACGGTGAGCGGAGTTATTGGATACTACCGGGATCTCGGCCTTTGCGTACTTTTCCTCAAGTGCCTTGATCTCGTCCTTCTTCATATTAACTGCGCAGAATACGAACTGACATTCCTTCATCTCGTCAACGTTCTCTGCGTCGATAACTACCATATCCTTATACTTTTCGGGCATGGGATTTGCAAGCTTCCAGCGGCCGCCGAGAGCCTCTGCATAGGTTTTGCCCGCGCTATTCTTGGATGCGGCGAGCTTGATGACCTCAAAGTAGGGATGCTCTGCGAGCATAGAGAGAAATCTCTGACCTACCATACCTGTGGCGCCTACGACGCCGACCTTCATTTTTTTCATTTTATATCTACCTCGTTTTCGTGAGTTTGTCTTATACAATAAAGTAATTATACCACATTATATTATTCATTTCAATAAAGGGAAAGCATTTTTTGGTTTAAATATTTAATAAAATTTTTTAGCTTGATAATAGGTTATTTGTTCATTGTGCAAAAATCCCCTGCGGCTGAAAGCTGCAGGGGATGAAATGTTAAAGAGAGTAGATTTTTGAGTACTTTTCTTCAAGATAATCTGTGTAATAGGATGGGTCAAATTCCTCGCCAAGCGCCTCGCGGAGGAGGTCGCCCGGAGCTTTAAGGCAGCCGTATTGCCAGATATGCTCACGGTTCCACTCGTTGATGGGAGCGAAATCGCCTTCGCGGAGGCATTTTTCGACGTCTACTGTCTCCTTCATCTTATGGAGAAGGTGTGCGCCGTATGCACTGCCAAGCGCGTAGGAGGGGAAGTATCCGATTCCGCCGCCCGACCAGTGGCTATCCTGAAGCACGCCGTGCTTATCGTCGGGAACGTCAACGCCGAGATATTCCTTGTAGAGCCTGTTCCACTCTTGGGGGAGGTCCTTGACCTCAAGCGTGCCGCCTACAACTCTCTTTTCAAGCTCGTAGCGGATCATTACGTGCAAGCAGTAGGTAACCTCGTCCGCCTCGGTTCTGATGAGCGAGGGGGTTACAAGGTTGATAGCCTTGTATACGTCCATTGCTGTATAGCTATCAAACTTACCGGGGAAGCACTCCTTCATTTTGGGGAAGAGACAGGTGACGAAATCGTAGCTTCTGCCAAGCAAATTCTCGTAGAAACGGCTCTGGCTTTCGTGTATTCCCATGGATACGCCGCCGTCAAGGTTTGTGTAGGCGTACTCGTCTCTGGAATTCATATCGTAAAGCGCGTGTCCGCCCTCGTGGATAACACTGAACATTGAGGATGCGATATTGGTGTTGTCGTAATTTGTGGTAATTCTTACGTCGTGGTGTGAGCCGATGCTCGTGGTGAAGGGATGCTCGGTTGTGCCGAGCCCGCAACGGTCAAGGTCGATGCCCATAAGCTTCATAAGCTCGTAGGAGAAGCTCTGCTGGGTCGCGTCGTCAAACTCTCCCTTGATGCAAGAGTCGTCTACCTGCTCGGCTTCGCCGATCCTCTTGATAAGGGGAACTATTTTAGATTTAAGAGCGGAGAAGAACTCGTCGCATTTCTCCATGGTAAGACCGTCCTCGAATTTGCCAAGGCAGTAGTTGTAGGGCTCCTTTTCGGGCGCGCAATATGCGGCGAAGCGTCTTGTTGTGTCAAAGATCTTTTCAAGCACGGGGCGGAAGAGCTCAAAGTTGCTCTCCTCCTTTGCTCTGTGCCATACGTCGTCTGCCTCTACCATAAGCTCCTGGTACGCTATGTATTCCTCCATAGGGATCTTCTTCATCTCTTCAAGGTCCTTGGAGGCGAGGTGGACAGAGCGCGCGTCCTTTTCTGAAAGCTCGTCCTTGTGGGCATTGAGGTATTCGAGCAGAGACATCATTTCCTCGCCCGTGGAGAGCTTGTACGCCTCCTCGCTGAGGATGCCCAGCGCGTGTCCGCGGTTGGGTGCGGTTGCGCGGGGAGCGGTGGTTGCGCCGTCGTAGTAGATTATCGACATTGCGTGCTCGTATGCACTGAGCTTTGACTGCAATGCGTAGAATTGTTCAATTGCTGTTTTGGTATCCATTTGTATTCTCCTTTTTGGGATAATAAAATAATTCTATCATACAAAAGGGGAAAAGTCAAGGGAATATGTATGTCGGATGACATTGTGCACTGCCAGGCGTAACGAGTCTTCAGTTTCAAAAACGGAACAATAAAATTGCCTTCGCAGTATTTGAAGGGTATAAAAAAGACAAAAATACCGATTTTGGAAAAATATTTTCAAAAAGCTATTGACAAGGGAATGAAAAAGAGGTATAATTATCTCACAACGGAAATATTGTATGTGCAGACAGAGTTTTGCACAGAAGGAGGATATAATGGCAGCAACAAAGAAGGCGGCGGCAAAGGTAACCGAGCTTACAGACAGAGAGGATAAGAGAAGGGCGCTTAATACCGCGATGGCGCAGATCGAAAAGGAGTTCGGCGCTGGCGCTATCATGAAGCTTGGCGAGAACACCAAGATGGAGGTTCAGGCGGTTTCCACGGGCTCGCTTTCTCTTGATATGGCTCTCGGAATCGGCGGTGTGCCGAAGGGAAGAATAGTGGAGATCTTTGGCCCTGAGTCCTCGGGTAAGACAACTGTTGCATTACATATAATCGCAGAGGTACAGAAGGCGGGCGGTGAGGCTGCGTTCATTGACGCGGAGCACGCGCTTGACCCCGTATATGCAAAGGCGCTTGGCGTTGACATTGCGAATCTTCTCGTTTCTCAGCCCGACTGCGGAGAGGACGCGCTTTCTATCACCGAGTCACTTGCTCGCTCTGGCGCTATCGACGTTATCGTAGTTGACTCTGTTGCGGCACTTGTACCAAAGCAGGAGATCGACGGCGATATGGGTCAGGCAACCGTTGGTGTTCAGGCTCGTCTTATGTCTCAGGCTATGAGAAAGCTTACGGCGGTAATATCCAAGAGCAACTGTATCGTAGTCTTCATCAACCAGCTTCGCGAAAAGGTTGGCGTGATGTACGGAAACCCCGAGACAACTACAGGCGGACGCGCGCTTAAGTTCTACGCGTCTGTACGTATCGACATAAGAAAGACAGAGCAGCTTAAGAACGGCTCCGATATATACGGAAACCGCGTTAAGTGCAAGATAGTTAAAAACAAGGTGGCTCCACCCTTCCGTGTAGCGGAGTTTGATATTCTCTACGGCAAGGGAATCTCCCGCATGGGCGAGATACTCGACTTTGCAATTATGGTCGATATTATCAAGAAGAGCGGATCCTGGTTCTCCTACGACGGCAACAGACTTGCACAGGGTAAGGACAACGTAAAGAGACTTCTTGAGGATAATCCCGAGTTTGCCGCAGAGATAGAGGCAAAGGTAAGAGAGCATATGCTCAAGAATGACGGAGTGCTTAACGAAGAGGAATTTGAGCTTGATGATGGGGATGATGACGATTTCGATATCCGCACCCTTGGTGATGACTGATAAATGTCAGGCAGTGCTGTTATAAAGGGGATTTCCCAAAGAGGGGATTCGACATATCTTCTATCGGTTGAGGTGTCTAACGAAAGCGGATGCGAGGTTGTTGAATTCATCCTGCTTGACGAGCTTTTTGAGGAGCTTTTGCTCGATGTGGGCGACGAGATTGCAGAAGAGCTATCCTTAATCGACTACAATGCAAGCGTAACTGCGGCGTACTCGTCGGCTTGCGCAAGCTTTGCCTACGTTCAAAGCTCGATCAAAGCACTTTACAGAAAGCTGATAGTCAAAGGTTTTTCAAAGGAAGTAAGCAGAGATGCCATTGACATCGTGCGCAAAAGAGGCTTTGTTGACGAGGAGGATATTGCCCTCCGTCGCGCAGAGATTATGATAGGCAAGCTTTGGGGACGCTCACGTATTCTAAAGAAGCTTTTTGAGGAGGGATTTCCCGGCAATGTTATTGAGTACGTATCCGAGTCGCTTGAGGAAATCGATTTTGCGGAGAATTGCGCCCGCGCCATAGAGAAAAAATATTCCTTTATTCCTAAAGAGAGACAGGAGCGCGACAAGATGTATGCCGCGTTGATAAGGCTTGGCTATTCCTCGTCCGATATCAAAAGAGCAATGGCAAATATACACGGAAATGAATAAACTAAGCCCGAAATCATTGCGATTTCGGGCTATTTTTGTATTATTTTGAAAAAACATTGGATATTAACAACAAGTTAATAAATAGGTGCTAAAATGTATGCGTTATAAATGTTTTCTTTGTAAACATACAAAAATCGGAGAAATAATTATGGAATTCGTAAGAAAATTGCCCATACCCAAGGAAATCAGGGAGATGTACCCCTTAAGCGAGGCTTCGCGTGAGAAAAAGAAGATATTCGACGCGGAGGTCGCTCGTGTTTTCTCGGGTGAATCTGATAAAAAGATACTCATAATCGGTCCTTGCTCTGCAGATAACGAGGAGTCTGTAATGGACTACTGCCACCGTCTTGCCAAGGTCAGAGAGACAGTAAAGGATAAGCTTATCATCATTCCCAGAATATATACAAATAAGCCGAGAACCACAGGTGACGGATACAAGGGAATGCTCCACCAGCCCGACCCCGAGAAGGGCTCTGATATGCTTGCGGGAATCATTGCTATCCGTCATTTGCACCTTCGGGTAATTGAGGAGACCGGAATGTTTACCGCGGACGAAATGCTTTATCCCGAAAACTATCAGTATCTTTACGATCTTCTTTCTTACGTTGCTATCGGAGCACACTCGGTGGAAAACCAGCAGCACCGTCTTGTATCCAGCGGAATCGAGATCCCCGTAGGAATGAAGAATCCCACGGGCGGCGATATTTCGGTTATGCTCAACTCGGTAATGGCTGCACAGCACGCGCACACCTTCCTTTACCGCGGTTGAGAGGTAAGGTCAAGCGGCAATCCCTTGACACACTCTATCCTGCGCGGATACGTCAACAAGCACGGCGAGTCCTTGCCTAACTACCACTACGAGGATATCGAGCATCTTTGCGGAGAATATGCGAAGCGCAGACTTGATAATCCCGCACTTATTGTGGACTGCAACCATGCAAACTCGGGCAAGAAGTATAAGGAGCAGATGAGAATCGCAAAGGAAGTGCTTCATTCCTGTGCGCTTGATCCCGAGATAAACAAGTTCTTCAAGGGCTTTATGATTGAAAGCTACATTGAGGAGGGAAGCCAAAAGATAGGTGAGGGAATCTACGGAAAGTCGATCACAGACCCCTGCATAGGCTGGAGGGACACCGAGGATTTCATCTATTACATGGCCGGCAAGGTTTAACATACGGACATAAAAAATCCTGCGATGATCGCAGGATTTTTTATATATTTATTTATCCTTTATAGCGTCAACGGGCTTACGTCTTGCTATATTGTAGACGGGCAGGAAGCTTGAAATAAGAGCTACCGCCACGCTTACAAGAAGCATAAGAATTACCTGTCTTGCGCCAAAGTTGAGAAGGGTAATGCGGATACCCTCGTTACGCATCCAGCCGTTTATTCCTATCGTTGCCGCAATTACTGCCGCAACGGAGAGGATAAAGTTGATAAGAGCGATTATAAGCGCCTCGCTGAAGAATATCTTGAAAACGTCGCTTGAGCGCGCACCGACCGCACGAAGGATTCCTATCTCACGCTTCTTATAGGAGATCGACGTTGCTATGAAGTTCATAAGCAGAAGTGCGGAGAAGACCGCAAAGCCTATACCTACGTAAAGGAATATCATAGCGCCGATCTCGATAAAGCTGTTGAATGAATCAAGAGTTACCATAATGGAATTTCTCATGGAGAATTTCAGATCGCCGCGTTCGTCATAGCTGAGTGTAACAAGCTTTTCAACAAGCTCGCGGTTATCGTCCATAGGTGCAACTGCAAATGCCCACACTCCGTTTACGTGGTCGGCAACTTTGTGCTCCGACTTGTCCTCACCTATAAACTGCTCGGTAATCTGTGCGTACCATTCCATATAATCGTCGTAGATCTCATTGCTAAGCACGAGTCCCCAAAGATCATAGTTCTGATTTTCGTTAATAAAGCCGACTATGCTTACTGTGTAGCTTTCGATAAGGCTCTCGGTATTAAGCTCGTAGCTGCGCTCCATCCGGTCGATCTTTATATTGCTTAAAAGCTCGGAGACAGGCTGACCTGTAAGCTCAAGGAATTTGATGCTTGCCTGACTGTTGAGCTCCTCGTAGTTGTTTGTGTTATACTCGGGATGCTCGTATCTGTAGGAGTCATAGAAATATCTGAAGAGAGCTCTCTGCTTTTCATCCGCAGGGGTATCGTTCCAGTCTCCGTCTCCCCATCCCCAATATTCCTTCATACTGTCGATATACTCTGTATCGTTAGCCAATCCGGAGTGATAGAAGTCGGTTATGACCTGCGCGTACGAATAGATATTGGTAATAGTACTCTGATATAAGACAACGCTTTCTGTTTCTGTGTTAGCGTTGTATAGCATATCACATACGGTATAATATATTTCCTTTTTGTATGGGGTGTTGGGAATATTGTTTATCACGTCCTCGATCCCAAGGAAATCAAGCATGAACGGAAGCAGATCCTCGTATACGTTGTATTCCCATATATTCTGTGCGCTGTAATATTCATACGCGGCACTGTTTGCGAGATTGAAATAGTTTTCGCTATAGCCTTCGGTGACCTTTTCTCTGATGTCGATATCATAGATGCTCTCTACGTAATCGGCAAAATCGTCAAAGGGAAGCGCGACCGCCATCTGGTAGGGAATAAGGTTGCTCAAAAATGATTTGGGGACTACTATCTCTCCGGGGGCAAGAGTCTTTTTTGCCTCACCGATCCACTCTATGTCAAGCTTGGAGATAGCAGAGTCGTCTGCGATTCTGTTAAACGAGGTTGAATTTGTATTTTCCTCGTCTACCGTCCAGGAATACTTAAGATAGCTTTCGCTGTTCCAGCCCGACATATATTCGCCAATAGGCTCTTGCTTCTGAGGCATGTATTTAACAAGCTCGTTAATATCGTCCTGAGAGAGAATCGACAAGGCATGGAAGCCGTAGCTGAGGTCACTTTCAAGCTCGCCTTGAAGTACCATGTCGGAGATACCGCCACCCTCAGACGGAGTTTCACTTGGCAAAAAGATTGCGTATCTGTCGTAGTCAAATCCGGTGTCCATAACACCTACGATCTTATAGGTCGTCTTTAAGTCGTAGTTCTGAGAGCTGATAGTGATATGCTTTCCTATAAGATCGTTGGGGGAAAGGATCTCCTCCTTTTTGATTTCCTCATCGTATTCGGCATTCTTGAACCCAAATTCCTTGAAAGAGCGGTACGTCAGCTCGCTGATTACGATCTCGCCCTTGTTCTGGGGAAGGCTTCCTGCCATGAGGCTAAGACCGGAATTTGTAAGCGCATCCATATTAATGGACATAACTCCCGTGATCTTGCCATTGAATACGGTGTTTGACACATAGGAGATATAATTCTCCGCAATTGCAAATCCGCTGTCCCAGATATCAAACGATCCTGTGTATACGGGAATAAAGTCAAGTCCCGTCTTTGACTCAAGATATTTAATGTCACCGTTGTTGAGACCTTGAGTTTCAAAATATCTGCTTTGAAGCTCACCGTCGTAGTAATAGTAATTGGCAACACCTACAGAGAAGCTTGCATGCTTAACGTTCGAGTCGATAAGCGAATCGGTTGCAGCCTGTACCTTCCGGTATGCCGCCATTGTATCGGCAAGTCCGAAGAGAGCAAATGCAATAAGCGAGAGGAAGACGGTCATTACAAGTCTGAATTTTTTGTGCTTGAGACCCGATGAGCCTATTTTGACGGCGTTTTTCAGGGGAAGGCGGGAGTGAATAAATCCTGTCTTCTTTCCGTCGTATTCCTTTATATTGAGATCGCGTTCGGGATCTGTAGTCTCGAAAACCGTTGTTCCGCCGTTCTCGGTTATGCCCGCCGCGTTGCGAAGCTCGCCGTTAACGCGCGTGTCACCCGAAAGGATGACGTCGCAGTCGTTCTCCTGAATGTAGTCGTTAATAACCCTTAGGTCTTCCTCGGTCAGTCTGTATCCGCGCTTGATCTTGAAAAGATTGGGGCTGATACGGTCTACACCTGTGGAAAGCTTGACCGAGGGTCGCTCGTGCTTGGTTACGTCGGACAAAACGTGACCGTCGGAAAGCTCAATTATTCGATCGGCATATTTTTCCGCAAAATCTCTGTCGTGGGATACTACTATGACGAGCTTATTCTCAGAGAGCTTTTTGAGTGTATCGAATATCTGCTTACCTGTATTCGAGTCAAGAGCACCCGTCGGCTCGTCTGCCATAATGATCTCGGGCTCCTTTACAAGTGCACGCGCTATTGCTACTCTCTGCTTTTGACCTCCCGAGAGCTCGTTGGGCTTTCTCTTTGCGTAGTTTGAAAGATCGACCTCGGAGAGAATGGCGTTGATCCTTTCATTAGTTGCCTTTTTGCCCTGAAGCTCAAGCGCAAGTCCAATATTTGCACCCACGGAAAACTCGTCAAGAATATTGTACTCCTGGAAGATAAATCCGATGAAAGTGTTTCTGTAGGCATCGAAATCCGAGCCGTGGAAGTTTTTGGAGGATTTTCCCTTGATGACGAATTCGCCCGAGTCACAGCTGTCAAGACCTCCTATAACGTTAAGAAGGGTAGACTTACCGCTTCCCGATTTACCGAGAAGAAAAACCATACCCGATTCAGGGAAGGAAATACTCACATTGTCAAGTGCCTTTACCGACTCGCCTGTTTTGGAGCGGTATATCTTTGTTACGTTGCGTATTTCAAGCATAATTACAAGACTCCTTGCAAAATTAATTCATAAATAAATTATATCACCGTCTAAGGCTCTTGTCAATGGGGAAGAGGTCACACGAACAGTGCCCAATAAACATAAAATTCATATAATATTTGGGAAAATCTCTTGATAAAATATACTTCATTTGGTATAATGATAATGACAAATTGTGGGAGGGCGCAAATTGACTTACCGTGAGATATGTGAAAGCTTTAAAAAAGTGAATATCGAGAATGCTCGCGGCGAGGCGGAGCTCCTGATTAGTGAGATCATGGGAGAATTTTCCGAGGATCGCGATTATCAGGACGAGCGCCTTTGCGATGCGGTCAGGCGTCGTTGTGAGGGGTACCCTTTGCAGTATATCATCGGTAAATGGTGGTTTGCAAGGTGCGAGCTTGAGGTCAGCGAGGAATGTCTTGTTCCGCGCCCCGATACTGAGTCGATAGTCGAGGAGGCAGTCAAGCTGCTTCCAAGGAACGCGAGATTTGCCGATCTTTGCACAGGCAGCGGCTGTATTGCCATTTCAATTGCCGATCTCAGAGCCGACACAAGCGGAGTGGCGGTAGAGCTTTATCCGAGGACTCTTGAATTGGCTAAGAGAAATGCGGAAAGAAACAAGGTTGCAGATAGGCTTGAATTTATTGAGGGTGACGTTCTTTTGGGCGACGCTTTGGGAGAAGAGCGGTTTTCCGCGATCATATCAAACCCCCCGTATATCAGAAGCGACGTGATCGATACGCTTTCCAGAGAGGTCAGGCATGAGCCGAGAGTTGCGCTTGACGGCGGCGCTGACGGACTTATCTTCTATCGCGCGATAGTTGAAAAATACCAACAAAACCTTACCGATGACGGCTATTTCATCTTTGAGATAGGATACGATCAGGCGGAAGAAATAAAGGAAATAGCAGAAGAGAACGGCTTTTTGTGTCAGGTGAAAAAGGATCTTGGAGGAAACGACAGAGTTGCTGTTCTTAGAAGAAAGTAACAGCTCTGCAAAAATACGAATACATTGACCAATAGAAATATACGCAAAAACGGAGAAAATAGATGAACATACTTGTACTTGCAGGGGGCTATTCCCCCGAGCGCGACGTGTCTCTCACGTCGGGAAGTCTTATAGCAAATGCGCTTAAAGGAGAGGGTGAGAAGGTCTGCTTGGCTGACGTTTATCTTGGAATAGACGAAACGAGGCTCTGTGATCCCGATCTTTTCAACTCGGTTGAGGGTGAGGCTTACAGGGTAACAAACAGCGTGCCGGACCTCAGGGCGCTCAAGGAGAAGAGCGGAAACGGCGACGCACTCATCGGCCGCGGAATAATCGAGCTTTGCAAGCGCGCTGACGTTGTATTTCTTGCGCTTCACGGTGCTATGGGCGAGAACGGTCAGCTTCAGGCAACTCTTGACAACTACGGAATAAAATACACAGGCTCGGGTTACGTTGGAAGCCTGCTTGCCATGGACAAGGACATTTCAAAGAAGATGTTTGTCGGCGTGGGCGTTAATACCCCCGAGTGGATATACGTATCGGTCAAGGAGTTTGATGAAAAGGCGTTTGAAGAGAAGATAGGGTATCCTTGTGTTGTAAAGCCCTGCTCGTGTGGCTCCAGCGTTGGGATCTCCATTGTTGATAACAAGGAGGAGCTTGACGCGGCGCTCAAGCTTGCACAGGAGTACGAGGAGTACGTTCTTATCGAGAAGAAGATAGAGGGAAGAGAGCTGACGGTCGGCATTCTGGACGGCGAGGTCTTGCCGGTGATAGAGATCATCCCGACCGAGGGCTTCTACGACTATACCAACAAGTATCAGGCGGGCAAGACACTTGAGATCTGTCCTGCGGAGATAGACGAGAGCGTGCGAGAGGTTGTTGCAGAGCAGACCAGGCTTGCATTTGATGCACTACGCCTCTCGGGATACTCAAGATTCGACTTTATAGTCGATAAGTCCGGCAAGCCCTGGTGCCTTGAGGCAAACACCCTGCCGGGAATGACCCCCACAAGTCTTTTGCCCCAGATGGCGGCGGCAAACGGAATAGAGTACGGCAAGCTTTGCCTGAAGATAGTGGAATTGGCACAAAGAAAGTAATTTTCACGCTGCACAGGAAAGGAGAAACAGCATGGATTTTAAAAATATAGACAAAAAGTACCGTCCGGTGCCCTTTTGGTCTTGGAATGAAAGGCTTGATTGCGAGGAGACCCGCAGGCAGACTGCAATCATGGACGAAACAGGCCATGGCGGATACTTTATGCACGCGCGCGGAGGTCTTCAGACCGAGTACATGGGTGAAGAGTGGTTTGACAACATTGCTGCGGCAATAGATGAATGTAACAAGCGCGGAATGCACGCGTGGGCTTACGACGAGAACGGCTGGCCCTCGGGCTTTGGCGGCGGAAAGGTCAACGGTAAGGGCGAGAAGTACTGGCAGAAGTATCTCCGCATCCGCCCCGTTGATGCAGATATGAGCGATATAGAGCCCCACAGAATCATTACAAAAACAGAGAAGAGCATCTTCTATTACGACGTCAACCCCTTCTACGTTGACACTCTTGACGGAGAGGTCACAGCCGACTTTATTAAGGAGATCTACGTTCCTTATTACGAGAAGTATGGCAACAGCTTTGACGGCTTCTTTACCGACGAACCCCAGATATCGCGTAACGGTATCCCGTGGAGCCTGATCCTCCCCGAGGAGTACAAGAGGGCTTACGGCGAGGAGATATACGATAAGCTTGATGCTCTCTACTATGATATCGAGGGTTACGAGGATATAAGGATCAATTACAGAAAGCTTTATACAGAGCTCTTCTCAAAGAACTTTATGAAGCAGATCTACGACTGGTGTGTAGCGCACGGACTTGGCTTTACAGGTCACGTTGTGCTTGAGGAGGACCTAAAGATCCAGGTAGACTCCGAGGGCGCATGCATGCCCCACTACGAG
Organism: Clostridia bacterium; assembly: GCA_017522905.1. GTDB lineage: Bacteria > Bacillota > Clostridia > Oscillospirales > CAG-272 > SVTX01. The sequence continues at coordinate 6,667 of JAFWXY010000161.1, read as the reverse complement.
TATATGACTATCCCCGGCATGGACTGGCTTGGAAGAAACATCTTCGACTGTCTGACTCCCATGCAGGTATCCTCGGTTGCGGCGCAGACAGGCAAAAAGCAGGTGCTTTCCGAGACCTTTGCGCTTTGCGGTCACAACGTAGGACACGACGAGCTTAAGAGAAACTACGAGTGGATGATGGTGCGCGGAATCAACCTTATGTGCCAGCATTTGCTTGGATATTCTATGCGCGGAATCAGAAAGAGAGACTATCCGCCGGCAATGTACTGCCAGCAGCCCTGGTGGGACGAATATAAGGTATTCAACGATGCAATGTCCCGTATAGGTATGGTGCTTGCAGAGGGTAAGGTAGTTGTCGATACACTTCTTATGCACAACATGACCTCGGGCTGGATATGCTACAAGGTTGAGGATATGTCAAGTGACTCCTGGTTCAACGAGAGCGTCTTCCTTGGCAAGACCGTTGCCAAGGGCGGCAAGAAGGGCATAGACTACTATAACCACTCTCTTGTAAGTACGGCGGCGGCTCTTGAAAAGAAGCATATTCCTTTCCATTTCGGCGACGAGATAATGATCGAGCGTCACGGACGCGTTGAGGGCAACAAATTTATTATCGGAGAGATGGAATATACGACCATAGTTCTCCCCGATTACATAAAGTTTTTGCCCTATACACAGAAGCTTCTCGACGAATTCAAGGCTAACGGCGGTATTATTACTACCGTTGAAGATCTTGCGCCCGCAAGCATTATAGATAACCCCAACATCACGTATACTCTCCGCGAGTTTGACGATATGACGGTGCATTACTTTGTAAACTCCACCGACGACGCCCAGAAGTCTGTTATCGAAAAGGGAAGCTACTGCATCAATATTGAGACGGGCGACCGAGAAGAGTTTACGGGAGAGTACACGTTCCCGCCTTACGGAAGCCTTCTTGTGGTTGATGACGGAAGTCCTCGCGCCGAAAAGACGGCAGAGAAGGAGCCACGGGCTCTTGATATGTCGGGAGAGTGGAGCATCAAGGATAAGTCCTATAACTCCTTAACCATTGACAAGTGCGACTATTACTTTGACGGTGAGCTTGTCGAGAAGGGCGCGTACGTTCTTGACGTAGCGCAGAAGGCGTACGACCTTGCAAGACCCGTGGACATAAAATGTGTATTCAAGGCAGAGATAGAGGAGCTTTCGGATAAGCTTTACTTGGCTTGCGAAACCCCCGAGATATTTGACATTAAGGTTAACGGCGAGACGGTCGATAAGACCGACTGCGGATACTTCCGTGACGTTTCCTTCAGAATGATCGATATCAGAAGGTATGCGCGCACAGGCGAGAACGAGATCGAGATGTCTGTCAACTTCAAGCAGAGCGACGAGGTCTATGAGAACATCAAGAAGGCGGTTCATTTTGAGTCTGAGAAGAACAAGCTCGCGTACGATATGGAGATCGAGTCAATTTACCTTGTCGGTGACTTTGCAGTCAAGTGTGAAGGCGAGTTTGTCGACGTAGGCAGAAACGCTTATTACACCGAGGGTGCATTCTCGCTTACAAAGGCAAGCGAAACAGCAGCTCTTGCATCTCTGGAGCAGAACGGATATCCCTTCTTCTCCGGAAAGATGGTATTTAGCCGCAAGTACAACCTTGACAACACCAACTACAAGGTAGTATTCAATAAGAAGGGTGTAAACGTAATAAAGCTTACCGTAAACGGAAAGCACGTCCGCACGCTGCTCTGGGCTCCATACGAGGTGGATATTTCCGAATATCTCACAGTTGGCGAAAACGAGATTGAGATAGAGATCCTCAACAACCTCCGTAACCTCTTAGGTCCTCACCATATGGCACAGGGCGAGAGCTACTGGGTAGGCCCCGGACACTTCTACAAGGCTCCTTGCCTCTGGACAGGATTTACCTCCCAGGAATTCAAAGAGGGTTATTGCCTTGTTTCTACAGGAATAATCTAAAATTTTATCCACCGCTTCGGGTAACCGAAACGGTGGATATTTTTTCCCAAAATTAAATAAGAAAATTTCAAGAAACACTTGACAAATTCGGGGGGTGGGGGATATAATCTCTTTATACACAAAAATATTTTACTGACAAAGGAGATTATTATGAAGAAGTTTTTGTGCTTAATTATGGGTGTTTTACTGATCATGTCTTCGGTGCTTTTCGTCGGATGCGACAATGACAACGGAGATACGGAAACAAAGCAGAGTGAGACTGCCGCACCTACCGATACCGAAACGGAGACCCAGGCAAGCGAGGAGATAGAGACTCTTGAAAATGGCTCTATCGTGGTTGAAGACGTTGCAGGCAAGAGCGCATATCAGGCATATCTGGATTCGTCCGATGCTGACCTTACCAATTATACCGCAAAAACCACAACGCTTTCCGTAACAGAGTACGGCGCATCCAAGACGGTAAGCACTGTCAATGTAGATTTATACGTTGATGGAGAGCTGATTTACATGGTAACATCAAGCCCCGATACTCCCTTTATGTCAAGTGAGATGTGGTATGCGGATGGATATCTGTATGTCAATGCTGACGACGAAAAGTACAAAGAAGAAATGAGCTATGAGGACTTTGTGTTCATGTATCTTTCTGAATCCGCAGATGATATGGATTTTGCAGAGGAGGATTTTGCCGAAGCGATCATTGCCAAGAATAAAGACGGTAGTTATAGCGTGATTATTGACCTGAGCGAGATCTTGAGTGACATCTATGTCGAGGAAGAGGATGCCGGTACGTATACGATTACTTATGAGATGATTTACGACATGGACGGTGAGTTGAAGTGTACCGTTGTCTCCTATGAGGCCACAATGGAAATGGACGGTGTAACAGTTTGCACATCCAATATCTCAAGTACTGAGATTTCTGCGATTGGAACAACAAAGGTAACTCTCCCCGAGGATATTGATTCATACGAGGAGTATGATTGGGATTTTGATGATGAGGAATTTCCTGATATGAGCGATTGGACTGACGAGGAGATCGAATCATGGTACGATGCGTTCTTTGGTGAGGAAATCGAAGAATAAAATAGAACAACCGCATCGGCATTCGCCGATGCGGTTGTTCTATTCTGCGCAGTATGAAGCAGCACGATTAGTCGTCAATATCCTCGTATGCGCGGCGATACTGCGAGAGCTGCTGCTCCTCTTTGTTTTTAAGTCTGTCAAGCACAGCCATGTTTTCGATCATTAGCTTTACTATCTTCTCAAGAGAAGAGTTAGGAGAGTAGTCTGCAACGCAAACGTAGTTGATACGGTTGTCTTCAACAAGGGTCTTAACCGTCTCGCTTCTACCCGAGGGGTAGAGTGCGATAGACTTTCCGCCTCTCTGCTTAACCATCTTCATGCAGGGGATATCGGTCATTCCGTCGCCGATATAGATCATATTGTTGTAAGCAATGCGGCGCTGGCTACCGTCCTGAACGCGGTTGAGGTTGTAGTCGTCGTTAGCGTCAAGAACGCCCTTGGAGATACGGTAGATGTACTGAGTTTTCTGGGTGTAGTTGATCGCGAGGGCGGGCCAAACAGCCTCTCCGTCCTCGTTGTACATATATCTGCATGCGTAGATTCTCTTGAAGTACTTTGCGATAGGTGTTCCCTGAATAATCTCATAGGTACCCGAGGAGATGATATAGTGCTCAATGTTAACGCCGAGAGATTCACCGTACTCGTTGATGCGATCAAACCAAGAGGATACACCCTTGAAGAGTACGACGTTCTCGCCGCAGGAGCGGAGATATTCCTCTGTGAGCTTGATGCCTTTTTCCTTACACTTGCGGATCATAACGCACATGTAGGAGAGGATCTTCTCAACCTCGTACTTGCTTGTTAAGTCGGCCGCTGCGCCCCAGAATTCCGATGGAGTCATTCCGAGATTTTTTATAAAGCTGTACTCCTGCATATCGGTCGTGCAGAGAGTTTTATCAAAGTTGTATAAAATTCCGATGGTGGTCTTTGCCATAAAGTTATACCTCCTGAAAAATCACATTTGTATCCAAATACATTGTAGCACATATTTTCATACTTGTAAAGTGGTGAAGGGAATTTTTTATTTTGTATTGCGGATAAAGAGAACGGCGGGAAATCCCGCCGTTTTTCAGATCAATATAATTTATACTTAAGTCGGAGATTATCTGCGATCATTGCGATAAACTCAGAGTTCGTGGGCTTTCCGCGGTTGTTTTGAATGGTGTAGCCGAAGTAGGAATTGAGGGTATCCACGTCGCCGCGATCCCATGCGACCTCGATTGCGTGGCGGATAGCACGCTCGACACGGCTTGTCGTGGTGGAATACTTTTTAGCAACGGAGGGGTAGAGGATCTTGGTTACCGAATTGATAATATCCGAGTCTTTGACGGTCAAGAGGATCGCTGTGCGGAGATACTGATAGCCCTTGATGTGCGCCGGCACACCGATCTGGTGGATTATTCTGGTGACCTGTGCTTCTATATCGGGAGTGTTATCCTGCATTGCCCTTGTGCCGTCTGCCGAGACGTCTATCTTCATTTTTCTGTTTTTTAGCATACTCTCAACGTACTCAATAAGATTTGAGTGGTTGAGGGGCTTGATAAGGCAAAGCTCGGCTCCTGCCTGCAATGCCTGCACGAATATATTTTGGTTTGAGATAGGGGAGGTCATTATTATGACGGGCGGCTTATCCTCGCCGTATGACGTCGCCTTGGCGCTTCTTACTACGCTCAGACCGTCAAGCTTTGACATCCATATATCTATAATTACCACGTCGGGGTGTATTCTGCCTATTTTGGAGAGGGCATCCTCACCGTTGACCGCCTCCTCAATATATCTGCATCCCGCCTCGGTAAAGCACTCCTTGAGTCTTGCACGCGCGGCGGCGTTTTCGTCCGCTATCAGAATTTTTGTATTGTATTCCATTTTTATGTATCCTCCTGTAAATTTTTGGAAATTTATTACACTGATATTTTACCATAATTTAGGAGATTTTGCAATACTTTTTACAAAAAATTCCAATTGTCAATTTTACCAAAAATTTCCATAACATTTTGTGCCTTAATATCAAAAAAGGAGAAAGCAGTGTCGAAATCGGGCGAAGCGATTATGTCTGAAAATAATTTATGGTGCAAATGATGAAAAATAGCGGATTATTTCCGAAATTAGGAATTTTTAAGCCATAAAAAGGAAAAATGTTAAGAATTTTTCAAAAAAGTATTGACAAATTGTGTCGGGGGGGGGTATAATGTATATAATGGTATATTATACCTAAATATAGGTAAATTGGTTCCAGAAAGCCGGAAGAAAAGGACGGAGAATTATGGATGTATTCAATTTCCAGTGTAAATTCTGCGGAGGAGAGCTGGTACAGGTAGACGGTTTGAAATCTGTAGGAAAATGTAAGTATTGCGGATCGAAGCAGACGCTTCCCAAGCTGGAAAACGAAAAGCGCGCCAATCTTTTTGAGCGTGCAAATCATCTGCGCCGTAATAACGAATTTGATAAGGCGGAGGCTCTTTACGAGCAGCTGCTTAACGAGGATCTGAGCGATCCCGAGGCATATTGGTCGCTGGTGCTCTGCCGTTACGGTATAGAGTACGTTGAGGACAAGCGCACGGGAGGCAGGATCCCTACGGTCAACCGTATGCAGATGACCTCGATTCTCGGCGACGAGGACTATAAGTCCGCAATCGCTAATGCCGACGACGAGCAGAGAAAGCTCTACGAGGAAGAGGCTAAGCTTATAAACGAGATCCAGAAGGGTATCATGGAGATCGCCCGAAAGGAAGAGCCCTTTGATATTTTCATTTGTTATAAGGAGACCGATGCAGAGGGAAGAAGATCGCGCGACTCTATTTTGGCGCAGGATCTTTACCACGAGCTGACGAGAGACGGATATAAGGTATTCTTTGCGCGCGTAACTCTTCAGGGCAAGCTTGGAAGCGCGTATGAGCCCTACATATTCTCTGCGCTCAATTCCTCGAAGGTCATGGTCGTTCTCGGAACAAAGAAGGAGCATTTCGAGGCTGTCTGGGTCAGAAACGAGTGGTCTAGATTCTTGGGACAGATAAAGAAGGGTGAGCGCAAGGTGCTTATACCCGCGTACCGCGATATGGATGCGTACGATCTGCCCGTAGAGTTTTCAAACCTTCAGGCGCTTGATATGTCCAGACTTGGATTTTTGCAGGAGCTTGTAGAGGGTGTTGAGAACATTCTCAAGGCATACAAGAAAAAGGAAGCGCCCGCAAAAGAGCCTGCGCCTGCTCCGGCACCCACACCTGCCCCCGCGCCTGCTCCCACACCTGCACCTGCTCCCACTCCCACAAAAAAGAAGAGCAAGGCGGTACCGATTATCATTATTTCGCTTTTACTTGCCATTGCTATTGGAGCGGCGGCCGTGTTCGGAGGCGGAATGCTTGACTCATTATTTGGCGGAGAAACCGAGGTAACTACAAGACCTTTGACAGAGGATCCAACCGAAGAAAAGACAGAAGCACCCACACAGCAACAGACAGAGCATGAAACAGAAGATGATATAGATACCGAAACCGAAACCGAAACGGAAAATGTCACTGAGGACAATGGCGGCTCTAAGCTTGAGGTTGAGGGTGCGGTGACGGTCATCGAGGAGAATAAGGCATACCTTGGTGTGCTTGCTCACAAGAATCTCGGCAAG
>JAFWXY010000160.1 GCA_017522905.1 Clostridia bacterium | reverse complement strand
GAGGAAAGAGCTCGTGGTATCACAATCAACTCTCGTCACGTAGAATATGAGACAGAGAACAGACACTACGCTCACGTTGACTGCCCCGGACACGCAGACTACGTTAAGAACATGATCACCGGTGCAGCTCAGATGGACGGCGCGATCCTCGTTGTTGCTGCAACTGACGGACCTCTCGCACAGACCAGAGAGCACGTTCTTCTTGCTCGTCAGGTTGGCGTTCCCGCAATCGTTGTATTCATGAACAAGAAGGACCTCGTTGATGACGATGAGCTTCTTGACCTCGTAGAGATGGAGATCAGAGATCTTCTTTCTTCCTACGACTTCCCCGGCGACGATCTTCCCGTTGTTTGCGGTTCTGCTCGTGACGCTCTTGAGTCCACAAGCAACGACATCAACGCTCCCGAGTACGCATGCATCCTCGAGCTCATGGACCAGGTTGACGCATACATTCCTACTCCCGAGCGTAAGGCAGACCTTCCTTTCCTTATGCCCGTTGAGGACGTATTCTCCATTTCCGGCCGTGGTACAGTTGCTACAGGTAGAGTTGAGAGAGGTACAATCAAGGTTTCCGACGTTGTTGAGATCGTTGGTCTCGAGGACGAGAAGAAGCAGACAACCGTTACAGGTGTCGAGATGTTCCACAAGCTCCTTCCCCAGGCAGAGGCAGGTGACAACATCGGTGCACTCCTTCGTGGTATAGCTAAGGACGAGATCGAGCGCGGTCAGGTTCTTTGCAAGCCCGGCTCCATCAACCCCCACACAAAGTTCGTAGGTCAGGTTTACGTTCTTACCGAGAAGGAAGGCGGCCGTTCTAAGCCCTTCTTCGCAGGCTACAGACCTCAGTTCTACTTCAGAACAACCGACGTTACCGGTGTTATCGAGCTTCCCGAGGGCGTTGAGATGTGCCGTCCCGGCGATAACGTTGATATGACTGTTGAGCTCATCAAGCCCATCGCTTGTGAGAAGGGTCTTCGTTTCGCTATCCGTGAGGGTGGTAGAACCGTTGGTTCCGGTGTCGTATCCGAGATCCTCGCATAATTGACTTATAAAATTTCCGTAACTCGTCGTTGCTCCTCAAAAGCGGCTTGACGTAGGGAACTACGTCTGCGCCTTGCTTTTTGCGGTGCGCCTTGATTTACAAAAATTTTAGTCGTCAACAAAGGCGAAACTCAATATATAACAGCGGCGGCAATGCCGCCGCTGTTATGAATTTAATAAGCTATCCAATTAAAAATTATATGTTATCTTTGTGGGATCGGTGTAATTCCGTACCGGCGGTGAATACTATATGTGTAAGTCCGCGAGCGAAAGCTGACAGGGTGTGACTCCCTGACCGACAGTAATCCGAGAGATCGGTAAAGTCTGGATGAAAGAAGATAAATTGCAGGGAAGCCGAAACCTTTCCTTGCAAATTGTGATACTTTTTTCCTCCCCTCCCACATGAAAGGGGATTTTTTTATGTCAAATTTAAATTCAAGGCAGTCTTCTGCCACTAAGATCAAGAAGCTGTGCATCGCGGGTATCTTCTGCGCGCTTGCGTTTGCATCTACGTTTATTTTTCACTTTAAGGTCATGTTCCTGTCCTTTGACGTAAAGGATGCGGTCGTGACCCTTGCGGGACTTTTGTTTGGCCCGATCTACTCGCTCTCAATTTCGGTAGTCGTTGCGCTTTTGGAGTTTATCACCATGGGCGAGACCGGATTTTGGGGCTTACTTATGGACATACTGTCAACCGCGACCTTTTCAACTGTCTGCGCGTTGATCTATAAATACAAAAAGAATATCTGGGGCGCACTGACGGGTCTTGTATCCTCTGTTTTTGCAATGACCGCCGTTATGCTGATATTCAATATTTTTATCACCCCCATTTACATGAAGGTCGACCGCTCGACGGTGATCGCTCTTCTTCCCACGCTTTTCTTGCCCTTTAACGTGGTCAAGGGTATAATGAATGCCGCTATCGTAATGATACTTTACAAGCCGATCTCCCGTGCAGTCAAGGCGTCAAGGGTTCTCGGCGCGCCCACAGAGAGGAGAGCTGTTGACAAGAAGCAACAGACTATAATGAGTCTTTTGATGCCGGGAATAGGCCTTGTGCTTATCGCGGTATCTGTTCTTGTGTTTATCTTTGTGCTTAACGGAAGCTTTGTGCTTGGATGACCGCTTGACTTTTTGCGCCTGTTCGTGTATAATGAAGGGGCGAAATCAACATTAAAAATAAGAGGTAGTTATGTCCGAGGCTATACAATATTTTTTCCTTGAGCTTGTAGGCAGGGAATGGTGCGTATTTTTCTGCTCAATGATACCGATAATCGAGCTTCGCGGAGCTATACCGCTCGGCGCGGCGCTCGGGCTGCCCTGGTGGCAGAATTATCTTATAAGCGTCGCGGGAAATTTTATTCCCGTACCGTTTATTCTGCTGTTTATCAATGCAATCCTCAGATGGATGGCAAATTCAAGGGTCAAGTTCTTCAATAAGGTGGCAAATTGGCTCTTTGCAAAGGCAGAGAAGAATCGCGAGAAGATAGAGAAGTACGCTTTTTGGGGCGTTGCTCTTTTCGTGGGGATCCCTCTCCCCGCAACGGGAGCGTGGACAGGCTCTCTCGTCGCGGCGGTATTCAATATGAGATTCTGGAAGTCAATGCTTTCCGCACTGATAGGAATTCTCGTAGCAGGCGTGATAATGACGCTTGTTTCGTACGGTGTCGTAGCGTTTTTTGGTTGAAAGCTCGCCATTTTTTGAGTAATTGACAAAAAACACTCTTGACTTTTGCAGTCTTTTGTGTTAAAATATATTTCGCAATAAAAATCTTATCAAGAGTGGTGGAGAGACAGGCTCTATGAAACCACGGCAACCTACCGGGAAAACGGAAAGGTGCCAATTCCAAGCAGATGAGGCAATTTTCAGAGTGTAAAACTCTGCTTGTTTGTCTGCAAGCAGAGTTTTTTTAATGTTTAAAGCGTTGTGATAAATTGGGGTTTATGGGGGGCTTCATGGCTACAGCGCGAAGCGGCATTAAAGTTTCGGTCAAGCCTTTTCAAAGGCTTGCGCCCATCCAACGCGCGGAGCGTTGGTCGCCCTCCGCAGAGGGCGAAACTCCTTATCGTTCGAAAGCGCCACGAAGGGTGAATGCAAATCCGATAGGGTTTGCAGAGGGGAACACACAAGTGGGGGTTCCCCTTTTGCTACATAGGCAAATCTTATTCCTTTACCCGCTTTTTTCTTTGACACAAGAGGCCCAAAGAAAAAAGCTTGGCAAAAAAGAAATGCCACATACGCACCACGGCGTCGCAGTGGGTGCCACTACTCCGCCTGTGCGGGAGATTTCGCGCCTTGCGAGGCGCGACCAACGCTCCGCGCGTTGGATCGGCGCCGCCTTTTGAAAAAGGCGGGCGAAAACTTTAAAAAGGCATAGCCGTGAAGTCATCGACAAATCAAAATTTACAACATCTCCCTTGTCGTTCTTGTCTTTCCCTTCAAGAACAGTATTATCATATACGCCACAACCGCAAGCGACACGATAACCGTCAAAACCACCGTCAAGGTGTCCCAAACTCTGCCCTCGCCCATTCGCGGTATCACCGCGCCGGCAAAATTGTAAAGTCCGTGTATCACTACGCAAAGCCAGATGTTCGCCGTCTTGAGCAGTATCACCGCGCACATAGCGCCGATAAGCGCCGAATACCCGATCTGCAAAAATACCGCAGAGGGCGAGCTCTCAAGCAAATTCACAAGGTGAACAAGCCCGAAAATCACACTCGACAACACAATTGACAGAAACTGCCAAAGCTTACTTTCGGGGTTTTTCTTGAGTATTCCGAGAAATATCACTCCGCGGAACGCCATTTCCTCAAAAAATCCGACCATTATGCACTCCAAAAGGAGCAAAAGCAACATCGGTGCGCCCTCTGTAACCCTCGCCTCACCCGAAATAACCGTTGAGAACGGAAAATTGTTCACCGCTATCACAAACGCGGGCAAGGAAATGAGTATCGAGCGCCAAAACGGACTTCTTTTGGGGTCAAGCACCTTGTACCCGAGATTTATAAGCATCGCAAGGAATGCGACGCCGCCAAGTGCCCTTGTCACGCTCATATCAAGGCTTATCGCAAGTCGCGAGCCCTCCTCGAGTCCCAAAAGGCTTGAAAAACCGAAGATCTCGCAGACGAAAAGCAAAATTATCGAGACGAGCGCCAGCGCAAGACAGATCTGTCTTTTACTCATTCTTTTCATCTCTCGCCTCCGCAAGACGTTTTTCTATATATCCTTCAAGGAAGAAAACTCCAATTCCAACTACAAAAAGAATGCACGCAATAAGCTGTGAGGGGGAAAGCGCCTCAATAAAGGTGTCGCCCCTGTAATCTCCTCTTATATACTCGATTGCAAATCTCCAAAGTGCATATACACAAAGGTAGATCGGCAAGCAAAAGCCCTTGTGGTCTATACTGCGGAGAAGCAAGAATCCAAAGAGACAAAGGAGGAATATCGCCTCAAAAAGCTGTGTGGGAACGTACCTTCCAAAGCCCATATTTCCGTACATCTCGATTCCGTACCACGCGCTTGTCTTCTCCCCGTGGCAACAGCCCGCAAAAAGACAGCCTATGCGACCGAGCGCGTGCGCCAGCGCAATTCCGGGCACCGCACTGTCGGCTATCCCAAAAAAGACCTTGGCGTGCGAATTATCGTCGTATTTGAAATATCCAACGCCGAAAAAAAGCACCAAGAAGGTCAAAACTCCACCGATAAGACCGCCGTAGAAGGTCGCGCCCGTAGACTGATTTATCTCAAAAACGCCAAGCGACTTTATATTGTAAAGCGCCTGAAAAAGCACCGCCGAGCCATAGCCAAGCGCTACCGCGGCAACGCCGCACATCATGGCAAAGCTTTGTATCTTGCGCGATATCTTATGCCTGTCCGCAAGCCAACCGAACACCAAAAAGCAGACGATTATGCCAGCGCACAGGAAAATATCATATAGTGTCAATCCTAAAAACACCGAATAGGGATACATTTTTTCTCCTTTAAATCAGACGGCGGAGAATTATCCCCGCCGCCCATATTTTATTCTTCTATACCGCCCTCTCGAAGCGCGTCAAGCTCTTCTCTCGTAACAAGTATCTTTCTGGGCTTGTTGCCGTCGGGGGCACTTACAAATCCCATTTCCTCCATGCGGTCGATTATCTTTGCCGCTCTGCCGTAGCCTACCTCAAGCCTTCTCTGAAGCAGTGAGGTCGATATCTTGCCCGCGTCGATGGCAAGCTCAACTGCATCCCAGAACTTGGAGTCCTCGTCGCTGCCCGAGGAATTACCCGAGCTGAAGCTATCCGACGCAGGCTGGGGAGCGTTGCCGCACTTAGCCGCCTCGTTATCAATAGACGTCTCAAACTCCTGGTCGTATCTTACGGGAGCATTTCTCTCCTTAACGTAGTTTACGACCTCCTCAACCTCCTCGTCGGATACGAAGGCACCCTGAACTCTCTGGGGCTTCTGCGCGCCAACGGGGGCGTAGAGCATATCACCGCGTCCGCAAAGCTTTTCTGCGCCGACTGTATCAAGGATAGTTCTCGAATCAACGCCCGACATGACGGTAAACGCAATTCGGGAAGGAATGTTTGCCTTGATAAGGCCCGTGATTACGTCAACGGACGGTCTCTGCGTACCTACGATAAGGTGGATACCCGCGGCTCTCGCCTTCTGGGCGATACGAACAACTGCGGTCTCAACCTCTTCCCTTGCGGTCATCATAAGGTCTGCAAACTCGTCTATGATAATTACAAGTCTGGGCATATACGGCTTGTCGGGGTCGTTCTTCGTCGCCTCGTTATATCCCGTGATATTACGGACTCCGACCTCCTCGATAAGCTCAAAGCGCTTTTCCATCTCGTTAACGGCACTGTTAAGCGCGCCCGCAGCCTTCTTGGGATCACTGATTATGCGACAGCAAAGGTGAGGAATGTCTCTGTATACCTTGAATTCGACCTTCTTGGGGTCGATAAGCAGAAGCTTTACCTCCTCGGGCTTTGCGTGGTAGAGTATACTCATCAGAATAGAGTTGATACATACCGACTTACCCGAGCCCGTTGTACCTGCAACCAGAAGGTGAGGCATCTTTTCAATATCAAATATAACGGGCTTACCCGAAACGTCTGCGCCAAGACAAGCGGCAAGCTTGCTCTTGTGGTTGATAAATTCGGGAGTCTCGACAAGCGTGCGGAGCTTAACGGGCACGCTCTTATCGTTGGGTACCTCGATTCCTACCGCTGCCTTACCCGGGATAGGAGCCTCGATTCTGATACCCGACTTTGCAAGTCCGTAGGAAATATCGTCAACAAGGTTTGCGATCTGGCGAACGCGAACACCCGCCTCGGGCTTGACCTCGTATCTCGTTATCGTAGGACCGCAGGAGCACTCAATGTCCTTAATGTTGATCTTGAAATCCTGAAGAACACCGCGCAAGATGTCCATGTTCTTGTCTATCTCTTCCTGAGAGGTCGAATAGTGTGTCGGTCCCTCCTCAAGAAGGTCGATAGGCGGGAAAACGTACTCGGGAACAGGTGGAGGAGTGGGCTTGTCGCCAATAAAATACTCGTCCTTTGTTTCGTTTGCCGCACGGTACTCGTCCGCGCTCTTGAATCCGTTATCCTGAACGAGGGGAGTAAATACCTCACCCGTCTCCTCGTCTATCTCGTAATTTTCTTCGTCAAATCTCTCGCTTACAAGATCGTCAACGGCTGCATAGCCGCGTGCACGTCTGCCGCTATCCTCGATAGCCGAGAAGGTAACCGTCTCGCCGTCCTCTTCATTCTTAGAGAATACCGCGTCAGCTCCTCGCTCGTCCTCATCCTCGATCTCTTTTGTCTCCTTAACAGGGCCTCTTGTCTTAAATCCCTCTGTCTTTCTTATATCCTCGGTTGAAAACGCAGAGATCTTGAGCTTCTCCTCGGGGGATTTTTCCTCTGTATGAGTTTCTTCCTCAAAGATCTCGTCCACAGGCTCGTTCCCGTGAGCCCTTTCTTCCTTTTTAGCGGTGGGAACTCCTACAAGAGCCGGGGCTTCCTCGTCAGCCTCCGCAGCCTTTGCCGCTCGTGCCGCCTGTGCCGCTTCCTTATCTCTTGCTCTCTGCTCCTCGCGCTCAAGCCTTGCCGCCTCGCGCTCTGCCGCTCTCTGCGCGCGCTCCTCCTCACGGATCAGGGCTCTCTCCGCCCTCTCCTCTTCTCTTCTTTCCTTTTCCTCAAGCGCGGCCTCTTCCTTTTTCTCTTTTCTTATCTCCGCGCTCTTCTCCATAGCGACCTTGACCTTTGCCGCAATAAGAGAAACGACCGCCACAGGTGTGGTTCCGACGAGGAACATGACCATAGGAATAAGAACCGCGAGAAGAACGAATACCGTTCCGCCTATATTGAGTATTGCGGTAAGTGCAAATGCAAGGTAGCCGCCGATAAATCCGCCGCCCTTGGAGCAAGCACCCTCCTCAAAAAGATCCATAAAGTCGCTTGAGAATGCGGCAACACCGCCACCGATATGTGTAAAGGTATGTACGATCGCCGACAAAACGACCGCAGTAAGCAGAGCAATAACCGCATTTATCGCCACGAAATCGCGCTTATTGTAGTTTCTCCAGAAGATAACGAAGCAAGCAAGTATGCAGGGTATCAGATACGCCGCAGGTCCAAACGCGCCGAACATGATCTGGCAGATCCAGAATCCGACTATGCCAAGAGGATGCTCGTCCTCGCGTCCCTCCTTCCAAAGAATATTCCCGGGATTGTCAATTGCATTTGCAACAAAGCATATCAGCAAAAACAGCGCGACGACCGCCACGATGTAGGGTATGAGCTGGTATGCAAAGGACGGCTTATGCGCGGTCTTGACGTCCTTTTTGGGTGAAACCGCTTTTCCGTTTTTCACATTGGTCTTTTTCTTCTGTGCCATTTCAGTTCCTCATCTATCTGTATGTTTTTTACATATTGCGTATTATTTGCGCCGTTTTGCACAAACTACGATTATCGCACAAGGCAATTCTGCACGCGTATATAACATTATAACATATATACTTTAATTTGTAAAGGGAATTTGCACTAATTTCTTGCAAATCCATCTCAATTTGGGGGCATTTTATGAAAGAAAAGCTAAAAAACGGCATGCTCGCGCTCTCGGCGGTAGCGGCAGGAGTCACAAACTCACTTATCGGTGCGGGAGGAGGAATAATTCTGTCATTTACTCTTGGCAAGCTCATTTCCGATAAATTCCCCGACAAAAGGAATATATACGTCAATTCCCAAGCGGCGATGATACCGGGGTGTGCCCTATCCTGTATGCTCTACGCCTCTCGTGGAATGATTGACGTGGGCGGCTTTTCATTTTTGGCTATCCCTGCCGCGATAGGAGGATTTATCGGCAGTCTGATGCTGCCAAAGATCAGGGTGGGCTGGATCAAGTCTGCCTTTGCTCTCCTCGTCGTCTGGTCGGGGATACGAATGCTTATGACGTGATAAAGCTATGAAGATAAAGGGAGATCCAAATGGACAATGCACAGGAAAAAATATACGGCGCGGCAATTGCGACCCTCATCGCGATCCTGTCGGGGCTTGGCGTCGGGAGCGGAGGATTGCTTGTGATCTGGCTTACCATGATTTTGGGCGTTGACGCGCAATCGGCGCGCGGACTCAACCTCTTATTTTTTATCTTCTCTGCAAGCGCGGCACTTGTCGTCCATGCCCTGAAGGGCAGGATAAAGTCAGGGCTTGTGCTTTCCCTCTCGCTTTTCGCCTGCCTCGGCACGCTTCTGGGAACCCACGTCGGCATGCACGTCGATGCCTATTGGCTGAAAAAGATTTTCGGCGGAATGCTGACACTCTCGGGCACGTATGCGCTCCTCGGAATGCTTAAGGTTAGAAAAAAAGCCGTTTTGCCTGCAAAAAATAATGATATTTATATAAAGTAGGGAAAAATTTTCAAAAACCCCTTTACAAAAGATATTTTTTGTGATATAATGTACCCTGCATAACGGCGGCAAGGCTTCACGAGGCTATAAGTTACACCCGTAAAACTCCGTATGGAGACAACCCAAAGTGTAAGTTTCACCCTCTCGGCTGCTCTGCGGCACGTATTTTGCAAAAATATTTTATTTTCGAAAGGTGAATACGAAAATGACAGCACAAGAAAAGCAGGCAATTATTGAACAGTACGCTACTCACGAGGGTGACACAGGTTCTCCCGAGGTTCAGATCGCTATCCTTACTTACAGAATAGCTAACCTCACCGATCATCTCAAGGGCAACCACAAGGACAATCACAGCCGCCGTGGTCTCTTCAAGATGGTCGGTCACAGAAGAAACCTTCTCAACTACCTCCAGAAGGTAGACATCGAAAGATACAGAGCTATCGTTGAGAAGCTCGGTCTCAGAAAGTAATAACTGTTAGGAAACGGAGTGGCATCACAATGCTGTCACTCCGCTTCTTCCTGTCTATGCACAGGAGCAAAAGCAAAAAAACCAATAAATTCGGGGAATTTAGCACTTAAATAAAGGCACGAAAAAGGTCTTGTCGCGTCTTTATTTAAGTTCTAAAGCTCCGAATAAAAAAATAAAAACGGAGGAATAAAAAATGTCCACAACAATCGTAAGCTCCCAGATGGAGTTCAAGAATTTCAAGACCTTCAAGTACACACTTGCAGGCAGACCCCTCGTTATCGAGACAGGTAAAATGG
>JAFWXY010000159.1 GCA_017522905.1 Clostridia bacterium | reverse complement strand
GATTTAAGATTCAAGCTGTTTGCCGAGGAAGCTTGCGGCGGTCTGGATGAGCTTTGTTTCCAGCTCGGCGTTTATTTCCCTGCCCGTCTCCGAGCTCATATCCGCCACAGATGCCACGCATCCGACGATGTCGCCTTCGGTGATGATGGGCATCGCGCAGCTTATAAAGTGCGCGTTGCTGTCGTTTATAACGGGCAGCTTATTGCCGCCGTCCTTGTGCAGATAAAGGCTTCTGCCCTCTATGATGCTTTCCATTTCATCGGAAAGTGATTTGTCGTTATACTCCTTCTTCGGAAGTCCCGCGCAAGCGATGACCGCGTCTCTGTCGCAAATGACCACCGCCATTCCGCAGGTCTTATGCAGAGTGTCCGCGTACTGTGACGCAAATGCCGTCAACTCGCCTATGGGGGAGTATTTCTTGAATATCACTTCCCCTTCGCGGTCCGTATAGATCTCGAGCGGGTCGCCGTCACTGATAACATTGACACGAAAAACCTTATCGCGCTGATTTCTTGCGCGTTGGGCTACCACCATTGAATAATTCTCGGTGGATATTTCGATATTTTCCGTGTCTGGATTAAAATTTACGGGTACTTCGCTTTCTTCGTTGTGCTTCATATGCTCAATCGTTCCCGTGCGTAAAAGCTCGTCAACATCTGCTTGAAGCTTAATTTCGATGTTATCCTCGTATATGATAATTCGATCAATGATGAGGTGTAGTGTGTGTTTGTCAAGCTTGTCCCTTTCGATGATATCGTCGAATATCTCGATAACCGACCGTGCTACACGGTTAACCTTTACAATCGTATTGGTGGTATCGGCTACCAAGGCAAGCTGATTGGTCAAGCCTTCGATGCGGTTGTTGGCTTCTTCAATCAGAGCATCGTAGGTTTCTTCCATCACCTGCGCGTTATCCTTGTGCCTTGCCATATCACGAATTTTTTGACGGGCGAGTAATTTTAATTCTTCTCGTTCAGCTTCGATCTGCGCTCTTAATTCATCGGCAGCAAGCATACCGCTATCGGTTGCTCTCTGTTCGTGGCTGAGCATTTCTTCAAGGATGCGAAGCATAGCCGCCGAGTTATCCCGTACTCTCTTGACATATTGCTTTAGCATTTTATCAAGGAAGTCGGCTCTCACGTGATGCGAGGTACATCCTGCAAGTCCTCTTACGTGATACGTTCCACAAGTGTATGCTTCTGCAAGGTCTTTACGGCTCATAGCAAACATCGGACTTCCGCAATCACCGCAGAACATAAAGCCCGAGTAGGTATTATCGTATTTTTTAACACCTCGGTAGTGGTTCGTGGAGCGTTGTTTGAGCATTTCCCGTGCGGTCGCAAATACTCTGTAATCCACAATCGGCTCGTGATGATTTTCAAATACGATATGCTCGCTCTCGTCAAGAGCTACGTCAGCTCCGTTGATCTTCTTTCTGCGGAACTTTCTCTCTCGTAACGTGCCGATATAAAAATCGTTGCAGAGAATTTCGGACACGGTGACTATACTCCATTGCTCTCTGACCTTGCCTTTGTATTCATCTCCCGCCGCTTCTTTGCGAGCTTTTTCCCTCATTCTCGGTGTGGGAATGCTTTGGTCGGTCAGATGGTTTGCAATTCTTTTATATCCGTATCCGTCAATATAGAGCTTGAATATCGTTCTTACTACCTCTGCCGCCGCTTCATCAACCTCGAAGGTCATTTTCTTTGAGTTGGTGATAACGTATCCATACGGCACGGAGCATATCCATTCGCCCTTTGCCTGTCTGCTTGCGATAACGTCAGATACTTTACGGCTTGCATCGGTAACGGGCATTTCATTGACGAAGAAGTATAGCTTGATCTTCATCCAATCGTCCGTGTGGTCTTGGTAGTAGTCAACTCCGTCACCGATGGCAATGATGCGAATATCGTGTTCGGAAAGATCCTCAAACTCTGCAAGACCTTTTCCCGTTCTTCTTGAAAAACGGCTCAAGTCCTTAACGATAAGTATATCGTATTCTCCCCTTAACAGCTTGGGGCGAAGGCGTAACCAATAATCGGGACGCTGTTCAAAGGTATAGCCCGAATGATCTCGATCCTCATAGTAATCTACCGTACTTGTCGGAAAATGAAGCCTACAATAATCATCAATGATTGCCTTTTGGTTCTCAATACTCGTATTGTCCTTGTCAAGCTCTGTATCAACGGAGATACGAGTGTAGGCTGCAATCTTATATTTTGGTATCAATATCAAATTCTCCTTTCTCGTTATTTACTAACAACATTGTATCACATATCCTTTCGTATGTCAATAAGTTTTTCTTAAAACATAAAAAATTAACATAATCTGTCGAAAAATCGCCCCGAGGTTTCCCCCGAGGCGATATTATCATTAGCGGCATTTTTCCGCTTCTACTTCCTTTCTTGCGTTCACCTCCAAGGTATGCTTTAGCAGATCCTTGGTAAGTGTCAGCAAATCTCCCTTTCCCGAACTAAAAATCACTACGCGATATTTCTTTTGCTTATATTCCTTAAACAAAGGCTTCAATCCTTCGCGTAGGACTGTGTCCTGAGATTCAGCGTTGGTGAGCCATATCTCAACATATTTCTCATCATCGTGAACAATCTTTAGCATATAACTCACCCTCCTGTCCTATAATTTTTGACTTTGCGTTGGCAAAATATTCAATTTTCAATGAGCATATTATTCTGATTATCAACTATAAAAGTACCTCCTAAATGGTATAATGAAATTTTTTATAAAGGTTATAATGTGTGTTCCCACTCACGATCTTTCTTACGCTCCTTTCGTGGTCTGTGTTGTGGAATGGTGGTACAATCCTGTGGCTGACGGTAGCTTTCGATGTTTGAAAGGTTTCCGACAATATTGAGGATGTCCGTTGTGATGGTGAGGAAGGTGTTTTGCGCCATCCTCGTCAGAGCAACGGCTGCCGACTCGTTGCCTGCCTGCGCCGACCTATTGAGATATTCAATTGCTTTCTCCATATCAAATATATCCGACTCAAAGAGATAGATCTGCGCGAGTCGATAATCGGCAAACATATTGCCGCGCGCCGATGCAATCTCCAAATGCTCTATGGCTTTGGCAATATCCTTCTTTACGACCTTGCCCTCCATATAATATTTGCCAAGGGTATAGGCGGCGAATTCGTTGCCGTCTTGCTCCGCTTGGAATAGCATACGGAAACCGTCGTTGCGGTTCGCTCCGAAAAAGCTGTCCTCAACGTATATCTTGCCGAGCAAGGTCTCGCCGTAAAGGTTGCCACCCACGGCAGAACGGTAGAGCCATTCTGCCGCGTTCTCGATGTCTTGGTCGTAGCGGATGCCGTAATAAAGCATCTTGCCGATGCGATATTGCGCCACGTGATAACCGCCCTCTGCCGAGCGTTCAAGGAAATAATCTCCCCACGCTTCGTGATAATGCTTGCTGTTCTCGTCCAAATGAATACGGGATAGACGGTACATCGCATAGACGTTTCCGTTCCGCGCTTGATATTGAAGATCACGAAAGCTCTTTATCAGCTCATCGTCCTCATCGTCAAACGGCAGATCGTCACGCATATTTTCGTCGCCCTCAAAGAAGGAATTTAGGTCGTCAGCAGACAAATTATCGCGGATACGAGTGCGGAGAGAAGAACTGACGATACCATCGTCGTGATGATCCACCACTTCATATCCGAGATCAGCTTCGTCAGAGCCGATACCTTCTCGTCCGTGGTCGCGCTGAGCTTCTTCAAAAATTCTTCGCGCTTCTTCCCATCCTGTGACAAGGTTTCCTTGTTCTCCGTGAGAAGATATTGCAGACGGGGGCTGATCGAGTCCACCGAGTTCTTCATATCCCTGCCGAGCGTTTTTGTCCATTCCTCCATCCACTCTTGATGGCTGACGTAATTCATATACATCATTTGGTGCATCTGATCGAGTGTCGCCATCTTGGAAAGCTCCGCGTACAGCTCCGG